>DAIDMU010000088.1 GCA_027448805.1 Sulfurimonas sp.
AGGCTAAAAGTTTATCATGAGCAGACAAAACCACTTATCGGCTACTACAAAGAGCAGGCAAAAAAGACTGCGTCTTTGACATACATAACAGTTGACGGCACGGCAGATATAGCTGATGTTGAAGCGGCTATCGTTTCAAAACTAGGTTAATTGAGCCCTTTGTCGGGTTCAATTATATTTTAGAGTTTATAAAACTTTCCATCTCAGAAACTATTGTCTCAATAGTTCCTTCGCCGTTTATTACATGTAGAAGATTTTTAGCCTTATAAAACCCTTTTATATCATCTAATGGCTCCGTATAGACTTTCATACGGTTATTAAAAACTTCCGTATTGTCATCAGCCCCACGGTTGCGTCCTAGGACTCTGTCACGAGCAGTCTCTTCGCTGACACGAACTTCTATAACAGAGCAAAGTTCTAAAGATGAGTCACTGCTTAGATATTCATCCAAAGCATTCAGTTGCTCCATGCTTCTAGGATATCCGTCAATGATGATTATATCCGTTGGAGCGTTTTTAATTGCATTTACAATTGTCTCAATGGCTATTTTGATAGGAACAATAAGCCCTTTTGATATATAGTTGTTTATTTCAGAGCCAAGAGAGCTGCCGCTTGCAACTTCCGCTCTAAGCATATCGCCGGTAGAGTAGTGTGTTATTTTGTCATTTTGTTTGGCGATTAATTCTGCATCGGTAGTTTTACCGGAGCCGGGTGCTCCGATGATTAAAAATAGTTTTTTCAAAAATAAATCCTTGAAGTTTTGACCTAACTTTTGCAAAAGTTGGCTTTAGTAGCCACAGCGGCTAGCGGAGTAAAGGAAATTACTTTCCTTTACGGGACTATTTAATAGTCTGTTCGCGAAGACGAATGTGCAAATCTCTTAACTGAGTAGCATCAACCGAACTCGGTGCTTTTGTAAGGATACAAGAAGCTTTTTGTGTTTTAGGGAATGCTATAACATCACGGATGCTTGATTTTTTGGTTAAAAGCATCATAAGTCTGTCAAATCCGATTGCAAATCCGCCGTGCGGAGGAGCACCGAATTTAAGAGCGTCTAGCAAGAAGCCGAACTTCTCTTTAGCTTCCTCTTCTTCTATTCCAAGAAGTTTGAAAACCTCTTCTTGAACCTCAGGTTTGTGGATACGGATACTTCCGCCGCCAAGTTCAGTGCCGTTTAAAACGATATCATAAGCGATAGACTCTATCTCTTCTACATCATTCTTATCTGTATCTTTTGGCTGTGTAAACGGATGGTGAAGCGCTTTTACTCTTCCATCTTCAACTTCAAACATAGGAAAATCAACCACCCACACAAATTCGTAAGCGTCTTTGTCGACAAGGTTCATCTTTTCATGCTCTGCGATGAAAATTCTAAGACGTCCCATGTAGTCCCAAACAGTTTTTTTGTCTCCTGCACCGAAGAAAACGACATCGCCGAGTTTCATATCCAGTCTCTCAGCCAGAAGTGCAATGTCGGAATCACTGAAAAACTTAGCAAGAGGACCTTTAAGACCATCCTCTTTCATCTGAAAATATCCAAGACCGTGAGCACCGAACTGGCGTACGAAATCCTCAAAACTTTTCATCTCTCTTTTTGAGAAGACCAAATCCGCACCTGGAACTTTTAGGGCCTTTATGCGGTTAATATGAGGTTTTTTAGCTATGTTTGTAAATATCTCGTTGTCGCATCTCTCGAAAATATCGATAACATCAACCATCTTAAGGTCGTATCTTAAATCCGGTTTGTCGCAGCCGTACCACTCCATAGCATTACTGTACGTAATATGGTTGAACGGGGGTTTGATATCGACACCGCAAGCCTTAAACATGGCAGTGAGCAAATCCTCTGCTACTTTTATAACATCTTCTTGGTTACAAAAGCTCATCTCAACATCTATCTGAGTAAATTCAGGCTGTCTGTCAGCTCTTAAATCTTCGTCGCGGAAACATTTTGCTATCTGAAAATATCTGTCAAATCCGCCAACCATCAAAAGCTGCTTGAAAAGTTGCGGCGATTGAGGAAGTGCATAGAATTCTCCGTTGTGAACACGAGACGGAACTAGATAATCTCTTGCGCCCTCTGGAGTAGATTTTGTTAAAATTGGAGTTTCAACCTCTAAAAAACCGTTTTCATCAAGTATATTTCTAGCGGCGATTGCTGCTTTTGAACGAAGGCGAAATGCTTCATACATCGATGGGTCTCTAAGCTCCAAATAGCGGTATTTGAGCCTTGTCTCTTCACCGACATTCTTATCTCCAATCATAAATGGAATCGGGGCAGACTTGTTTTCAATAATAAGCTCTTTTACGATAATCTCAATCGCACCAGTTTTAAGGCGTGGATTAACCAAACCTTCCCCACGATGACGAACAGTTCCTTTTGCTATAAGTACATACTCATCACGAACACCGTCTGCTGCTTTGTGCGCTTTTGCGTTATCCTCTGGGTCACATGTAAGCTGGATTAAACCGCTCTTGTCTCTTAAATCGATAAAAATAATACCGCCATGGTCGCGATAACTATTTGCCCAGCCAGCCAGAACAACTTCTTGCCCTACGTTTGCTTCACTTAAATCTGTACAGTAATGACTTCTCATAAATATAGAGTCCTAGTAAATAATTTTTTGCGATTATATCCAAACTTGGCTTATTGAACTATTAGTTCACTTTTCGGGTTTAAATATTTTTATTTTTTAACGCCAAAGAGTGTATAATTTACGAAATATTTTAAAAAGAGTCATCTTGAAAAGCAAAATAATCAAAAAAATCGGCGTAGTTTTAAGACCATCAACTCCCGAGTTAAAAGACGGCTATATTAAAATGGAAGCTATTTTTAAAAATCACAACATTGAAGTTATGCTGGAGAATCAAAGTGCGGCAATGATTGGTATGGTCGGAAGTGATTTTAAAAATATCTGCAAAGAGTGTGATTTTTTGGTTAGTTTTGGCGGTGACGGAACACTGATATCTACTGTTAGAAAATCATTTGACTTTGATATCCCGATACTTGGCGTTTATGCCGGCAATCTTGGTTTTTTGGCAGATTTATCTCTGGATGAGCTTGACGGTTTTGTACAAAAGATGATTAAAAACAAGTATAGAATCGATGAGCGGGCGATGCTTGAAGCGACGGTTACAAAAAACTCTAAAAAAGTAAAATACTACGCTTTTAATGACATCGTTTTAACCCGCACAAGAGTATCAAACATGATACACATAGAGACTCTGATTGATTCGCAATCTTTTAACACATACTATGGCGACGGAGTAATTGTCTCTACCCCGACGGGCTCTACCGCCTACAATCTCTCAGCCGGAGGTCCGGTTCTTTTTCCGATGAGCAACGTATTTGCCCTGACTCCGATTTGTCCGCACTCCCTGACACAACGCTCAGTTGTGCTTCCCGGCAAATTTGCGATTGAGATGAAAACATCTGAAGAGAGAGCCTTGATAATCATAGACGGACAGGATGTGCATGAGCTGGAGCTGGGCGAGAGTGTTCATATAAAACTGGCAGCAAAAACAGTTAAATTGATACACAAAGAGGAGTATAACTACTTTGATGTGCTAAAAGAGAAACTCAGATGGGGCGAATAGCCAAAGGAGTCAAAATGTTTAGATATATACTTCTTTTTATACTGCTTCTGATGGTCGGTTGCTCTTCAAAAAAAGTTGACATAGATTATGACCCGTCATTTCAAATAAACTCACTCAAAACATTTGCCATCGTGCATAAAAGCAGAGAGGGATACAACATTCTAAATGACGAGCGTGTCCGTGAAGCAATCAAACTCGAGATGGAGTTAAAAGGGTATGTTAGTACGGCGGAAGATGCGGCTGATTTTTATATCACGTTTGAGAGCATAGTAAAAAAAGATGTTCCATCAAACGTAGGAGTAGGTCTTGGTCTTGGCACGTTTTCAAGCGGACTGGGTCTCTCACTGGGAACCGTAAGGGGCTTTTCAAGCGACGAAGGAACTCTTTTTATAAATATGATTGACCCTGCAACACAAAAGATGTTTTGGTACGCTTTGCTAACTCAAAAAATTGAAGATTTCGAATCACCTCAGGAACGCACCGACTACTTCAACAAAACAGTAGGAGTGATGCTTAAAGAGTTTCCTGCAAAATAGTTACATCTAGAAATAAATTAGATAGCTTAGATTTTAACAATATACAAGTATAATTTGAAATATTTTACAAGGTACATATGAATGATAGAGAGATTTTACCTAAAAGAGTACCTCAGTTTTAAAGAGGTTGAACTGGATTTAAAATCAGGACTTGTGGTATTTACCGGTCCAAGCGGAAGCGGAAAGTCAATTTTGATGAATTCTGTTTTGGCAACATTCGGCGGCGAATCGTGCGATGCCGCGCTTTGTGAGTCCACCGTAACTTGGGAGTTAAGTGCAGATGATGACGCCATAGAGTTTGACGATGTAAATATTTTCAAACATATTAAAAAAGATAAATCTAGATATTTTATAAACAATCAAAGCATCTCCAGAAAAGCCATAAACGCTCTTGCCTCTACATATCTAAAGCACCTATCACTGAGGTATTTCAGCGATTTTGAAAATGAAAATCTCCTATCCATCATAGACAACAGACTTGACGCGAAAAAACATAATGCAAATGAACTCAAAAGCGAGTACAGAGAGGCATTTTTAGAGTATCAAAAGGTCAAAAAAGAGCTTCTTGCCATAGAAGATGAACAGAAAAAAATTGTAGAGCTAAAAGAGTTTGCAGCTTACGAGATTAAAAAAATAGAGGATGTAAATCCTAAAATATCCGAGGACACGGAGCTTTTAAACATCAAAAAAGAGCTCTCAAAAAAAGAGAAAGCACTAGAGAGCTTATCAAAAGCAAGTGCAATTTTTGAACATGAACACAATGTTTTTAATGCCCTTGATTTGCTGAACATCGAGAGCTCTTTCTTTAGCGACAGCATGAATGAACTTAGAGCAGTTATGGAGAGTGCAGAGGAGAGGTTTGCCCTGCTTGAGGAGGTTGATGTCGAGGATGTTTTAAACCGCATTGAAGTTCTGGGTGATTTAAAGAGAAGATATGGAAGCATAGAAGATGCCTTAAAGTATAAAGAGCTCAAGATTGTGGAACTTGCAAAATATGAAAATATAGAGGTTGCAAAGGGCGATTTAGAAGCTAGGGAAGCAGCTCTTGGCAAAAAAGTCAGAGATTTGGCGGAAAGATTAAGCCAGCTTCGCAAAGGCGAGATAGAATCTTTTAACAATGATTTAAACAGATATTTAAAAGAGCTCTATCTGCGTGATGCAAAAGCGGAGATAAAAGATGCAGAATATGGGTCTTTTGGAAAAGATGAGATACTTTTAAAACTAAACTCAACAAACTTGCAAAAGGTAAGCACGGGCGAGTTTAACAGGCTGCGTCTTGCTATTTTGGCTCTGAAATCTGAGCTTATGAGCAGAGGAGGCGGAGTATTGATGCTTGATGAGATAGACGCAAATTTAAGCGGCGAAGAGTCTATGAGCGTCGCTAAGGTTTTAAAACAACTCTCAAAACATTTTCAGATATTTGTAATATCGCATCAGCCTCAACTAACTTCTATGGGCGACCAGCACTTTTTGGTATATAAAAACGGTGATGAATCACACGCAAGAGAACTTAGTTTTGATGAGAGAGTTGATGAGATAGCCAGAATAATAAGCGGTGAGAGCATCACGCAAGAGGCTAGAGGGTTTGCCAAAGAGCTTCTGAATTTAAATATAAATGAGAAATCGTGATAGTTGACACACATGTACACTTAGATGACGAAAGATACAGGGATGATCTGGATGAAGTGCTCCGCAGAGCAAGAGAAGGCGGAGTTGAGAGATTTATCATTCCTGGGGCAGACCCTAAAAGCCTCCAAAGAGCGGTAGAGATAGCACAAAATAACAGCGATGTATATTTTGCAGTAGGTGTTCATCCTTATGATATGGATGCGTTTGACATAAAAGAGCTTCAAATCTACATTAACCATCCAAAGTGCGTGGCAGTTGGCGAATGCGGGCTTGACTATTTTAGGCTAGAGGGAACCGATGAAGCCAAAGAGAGAGAGAAAGAGCGTCAAAAAGAGGTATTTATTGCTCAGATAGAGCTTGCAATGAAGTACAAAAAGCCTCTTATAGTGCACATCAGAGATGCATCAAAAGACTCAAAAGAGATACTTTTAAAATACAATGCTGCGGAGGTCGGTGGAGTTCTGCACTGTTATAATGCTGACGAGGAGCTTTTAAGCCTTGCGAAAGAGGGTTTTTACTTTGGAATAGGGGGAGTTTTGACTTTTAGCAATGCAAAAAAACTTCTGCATGCACTTCCAAAGATTCCACATGATAAGCTTCTTATCGAAACAGATGGTCCATATTTGACTCCATCTCCCCATAGGGGCGAGAGAAATGAGCCGTTTTATACAACTTTTGTTGCAAAAAAAATGTCTGAACTTTTAGAAATCCCACTGAAAAATATAGAAAACATAACCTCTCAGAACGCCCTCAGGCTCTTTGATATTTCCTAATATTAAGTATTCTTAATTTTTTATTAATTTTATTTAGATAAAATCTAACATTCAAAATTCAAAATAAGAGCTGCTAAGATGAAACATATAATACTCCTTTTATTGCCATATTTCTTAAGCGCAAATCTTTTATACAGCACAAACCAAACCCAAGAAATAGCCATTTTAGACTCTTTTGATATAGATGCATCATTTTTATATGATCCGGTGATGAATCAAATGAAAAACAGTAATGTAGAGATTTACAAAGAAGAACATTTTTTTCAAGCGATGGATGACGCACAGCTTTTTATTCCGATTGTAAAAAATATTTTAGCCAAGCATGGGATACCGCCTGAGTTTCTTTTTCTTGCGATGGCAGAATCAAATTTTTCAGCAAAAGCTTATTCGGTTAAAAGAGCATCTGGCTTATGGCAGTTTATGCCACAAACTGCAAAATTATATGGGCTAAAAATCGATAAGTATGTTGACGAGAGAATGGATTTGATAAAATCAACGGAGGCTGCCGCAAAATACCTCAATAATCTTTATAGTCAATTCGGAAAGTGGTATTTAGCTGCCATTGCGTATAACTGCGGCAGCGGGAAATTGAGCAGAGCAATAAGCAGCGCCAATAGTGACGATCTTTCTGTTTTGCTAGATCCGGAAAAAACATATATCCCAAAAGAGAGCAGACTTTATATCAGAAGGGTAATCGCACTTGCAATGATTGGAAATGATGAGCAGTTTTTGCAAAAAAGTGAGAATGAGCATCTGCTAAACAGAGCTAATGCCTACTCTATCTCTACCGTTAGAGTGCCAAGCGGCGAATCATTAAAAAGAGTATCTAAATTAATTGGAATACCGTTTGCTGAGTTGCAAAGATTAAACAGACATCTAAAAAATGATTTCACTCCTCCGTATTTAGGCGGCTATGATATATATATTCCATATATTAAACTCTCGGAGTTTAAGCAAAAATATTTTGAGGAAAAAACTAACAATATTTACAAAATACATGTTGTAGGCAAAGGTGATAGTCTGTATAGTATTGGCAGAAAGTATAGCGTGTCACATGATTTGATTAAAGATTTCAACGCTCTAAGAGCAAATAGGCTAAGTCTAAATCAAAAACTGATTATTCCATTAGACAACAAAGCTAATGTTAAAAAAATGAGTAGTCAATTTTATTATATGGTTAAAAAAGGAGATACACTGGAGTCTATTTCAAAAGAGCATAAGGTAAGTGTTCAAGATATAAAGGTTCAAAATAAGCTCAATAGCAATTTAATTCAAGAAGGGAAAAAATTAAAACTATAATGGGCAAGGTATCTATTTTTTCTATTGTGTTATTGCTGATTTTGGCTACCGGCTGTAGTTCAAGAGGCAGCAGGGCTTATTCAAATCTTGGAAAAGATTCACACAGTCCAGCTGTTGATAAAAAAGATTATATTCATCCTACGATGAAACCTTATGTTATCAGGGGCATAAAATATTATCCGACTGTTGTAAACGTAGGTGATGAGTTTAGCGGGAATGCAAGCTGGTATGGTCCTGATTTTCACGGCAAGCTTACATCAAACGGTGAAACATACGACATGCACGACATGACTGCCGCTCACAAAACGCTGCCTATGAATACAATTGTTAAGGTGACAAACAAAAAAAATGGGCTAAGCACGGTTGTTAGAATAAATGACAGAGGTCCTTTTATTGATACAAGAATAATTGATTTGTCAAACACTGCAGCCCGTAAAATTGATATGCTCGGTGCAGGAACAGCGCCTGTAACTGTTGAAGTACTAGGTTTTCATTCAAAAGAGCAGAAAAATATACCTGTACAGAAAGATCTAAAAGATTCTCCTCAGAATCAAATCCTAGACGGTTTTGCTCTTCAGATTGCATCCTTTTCCAAGTTTGAGGGTGCATTGACGACCCAAAAGAAATACGATAACACGGACGGATATAAAACAGTTATTAAAGATATAGAGACACAAAACGGCAGAATGTTTAAGGTTTGGTTAAAAGGCTTTAGAAGTGAAGCTGAAGCAAGAGACTATTTGGCACTTGGAAATTTCAAAAACTCATTTATTGTGAGAGAGGATTAAAAATATGATTAGTAAAAGTAGAAAAACAAAAGAGACAGATATTACGGTTTCACTATCTACAAACGGAACAGGCAAAAGCCAAATAGATACAGGCGTTGGATTTTTAGACCACATGTTAGAGAGTTTTTCAAAGCACTCTTTGATTGATTTGGAGATATCGTGCAAGGGCGACACGCATATAGATGATCACCACAGTGTGGAGGATATCGGTATTGTTCTAGGCTCACTTTTGGCACAAGCAATATATCCGGTTGAAAATATGGAGCGTTTTGGAAGTGCAAATATTGTAATGGATGAAGCATGTGTTAGTTGTGATTTGGATTTAAGCAATCGCCCATATCTGGTTTATGAAGTCAGTGTTTCTGGCAAAGTGGGGCAGTTTGATACAGAGCTTGTAGAAGAGTTTTTCAAAGCATTTGTCTCAAATGCGAGAATCAGTGCGCACATAGTCACTCTTAGGGGGAAAAACAGACATCATATTATAGAAGCCGCTTTTAAATCGATTGCTGTTGCGCTTCGCCGTGCTATGCAAAAAAACGACAGAGTCGGCATCCCAAGTACAAAAGATATACTTTGATTAAGTTGATTGTATTAGACGTAGACGGATGTCTTACCGATGGCAGAATAATATACTCATCAGACGGCAGTGAGACAAAAAATTTTAATGTCAAAGATGGTCTTGCAATAAGCTCATGGATTAGAATGGGCAACCATGTTGCAATAATAACAGGCAGAAATTCTAAAATAGTTGAAACCAGGGCTAATGAGCTCGGCGTGAAGCATCTATTTCAAAGTGTTAAAGATAAAGAAAAGGTATTAAAAGAGCTGATTGATTCGCTTGGGTTCAAATATTATGAGGTTGGAGCCATCGGCGATGATCTCAACGATTTTAAAATGTTAAGCAAAGTCGGCAGAAGTTTTACCCCAAAAGACGGAGTAAAGGAGATTAGAGAACTTGTTGACACTGTTCTTGCATGTAACGGCGGCGATGGCGCAGTAAGAGAGATGATAGATATTTTAGTTGACGAGAGTGATTTAAGAGATCAATTTATGGCTGTTTGGTTATAATCACATGAATATTAACTATTTTTTTCTAGCTGCGTCTGTTTGTCTGTTTATGATACTGTTTTTATTTAAACCGTTAGAGATAAAAGAGCAATCGTTTGTAGATGTGCCTCTCTTTAGCATCTCATCTTTTACAATGTATGAGTTCGATTCAAAAGGTCTTATAACATTAATGAACGGTGCAAAAGCAACTAGATATAAAGACAGATACAGTGTTGAAAATATAGATTATACGGATAACTCTAAAAAGTATATAGCAAACATGAAGTCAAATAGCGGCATATATAAAAATGACGTAGTTTATTTAAATGGTGATATTTTATATATCAGAGAAGATGGTTTGACTTTTGAAACACAAAAAGCTACTTACGATAAAAAAACGAGCGTTGCAATGGCAGAGGGTGACTTTGTGCTTTACAGAGGCGCAAATATAGTTACAGGCAGAGAGCTAAAATATAACAGCTCTCTAGATAGAGTGGCATCAAAAAATGTAACAGTAAAATATCAATTAGAAAAGAGCAATAAATGAGACAGAGAATTTTTTTAACAATTTTTTTAACGACAACACTATTTTCACAGGAGCTACAAGTTAAGGCAAAGATGTTTAATGCGGATCAAAAAGCTGGTATCTCTGTTTTTGAAGGCGATGTGAATATTATAAGGGGAAGCGATGAGTTAAATGCATCAAAAGTCACAATTTACACAAATAGCAATCAAGAGCCTACAAAATTTGTAGCAGAGGGCAATGCTTTGTTTAATATAAAAACACTGGAGGGTGCCACATATAAAGGAAAGGCACAAAAAGTTGTGTATCTTCCACAAGAGAAGGAATATCACTTTTTTAAAGAAGTTCATTTAAGACAAGTCAATGAAAAAAAAGAGATAATAGGCGAAGAGGTTGTTTTAAAGACTGTAGAAGGCAAAGCGTATGCAAAAGGGGCTGAGAAGGAGCCTGTTATTATGATTTTCAATATGCCTGATGATAAAAAGTCAGAAAAAAATAAATCAGAAAAAAATAAATCAGATGACAATAAATCAGTAGATAAAAATGATTGAAATTGTTGATGCGAAGTTTGTCATATCCGCGGCAAATATAGGTGGCGCACCGGACACTAACGAGCAGAATGAAGTTGTTTTCATGGCTCGCTCAAATGTTGGAAAAAGTTCCCTGCTAAATGCGCTCACAAACCATAAGGGTTTGGCGAAAGTATCATCAACACCGGGTAAAACAAGGCTTATTAACTATTTTGATGTTACATTTATAGATAGGGATGATGCTAAAAAGAGTTTTGCAAAATTTGTTGACTTGCCAGGTTTTGGATACGCAAAAGTATCAAAATCAATAAAGTATGATTGGGAAAAAAACTTAACTGATTATATATCATCTAGAAAACAGATAAAGCTATTTATTCATCTTATAGACAGCAGGCACCCTTTTTTGGAGATTGATAAATCTGTAAGTGATTTTTTACTTGAATTTTCAGATGAAAGTCAGCACATATTGCAGATTTTTACGAAAATAGACAAGTTAAATCAAAAAGAACAAGATGCCCTCAGAAGAGAGTTTCCAAAAGCTCTGATGGTTTCTAGCTCTAAAAAAAAGGGCTTGGAAAAGGTAGTGACAATAATACATAATATTTTAAAGGAATCTTCTAATGAGCGTTGAATTAACAAAGGCTAGATTGTCAGATATTGAAAATATGCAAAAGCTTGTTATTCCAGAGGTTGAAGCAGGGGTGATACTTGCAAGAAGTTCGGATGAGATTGCAACAAATATAAGATCTTATATACTTGCGAAGGATGGTGATGAAATTGTTGGATTTTGCGCTCTTCATATTCATACTCCATCTCTGGCAGAGATTAGATCTCTAGTCGTAAAAGAGGGCAAAAGAGGTATGGGGATAGGGCAGAGTCTTATTGCAAAAGCTATAGAAGAGGCCAGAATGCTAGGGCTTCAAAAAGTGCTTAGCTTGACCTACAAGCAATCTTTTTTTGAAAAACTTGGGTTTGTTGAAATTCCAAAAGAGTCGCTTCCTGAACATAAAATTTGGGCCGACTGTATTAAATGTAAGCACTTTCCCGTATGCAACGAAGTATCTCTTATAAAAACACTGTAACACCATATCTATATGTTGTTATATTTATCATATATACCGCATTAAGCGGCGTATATCTGTTTCTTCCGCCACTCTTTGCGATACTGTTTATCTTCTTTTCCAAAGCGCTAAAAAAAGAGGATTCTGTTTCTCTTTTTTTAGTATTTTTTTGTCTGCTGCTTTTTGAAGCAGAAAATGGATATGCACTTTTTAGTACTGTTATCTATTTTGCCGTTATTTACAGGTATGTTATGCCAAAGATAACTCAAAACCTCGGCTGCAATGAGTGTATAAAGCTATTAACCGTCATTATAATTTACATAGGGTTTTTTATTTTTCACTCAATTTTGTCAAACATTTTTTTGCTTCCGGCACCTAGTATAAACTACTATGTAATTTATTATATAGCGATAGAATTTTTAATTATGAGCATGTTATGAAAATAAAATTTATACTTTTTATGTTTATAGCCACATGGTTGGCACTTTTAGTAAGAGTTTTTTTATTATCTGTAGAGTCAAATACATACTATGAAAAGCTCTCCTACAACAACACAATTAAAATTGAGCAAATAGCACCCGTAAGAGGGGAGATAGTTGATATTAACAACAGACCGATTGCTATCAACGAGCTTGGTTTTAAGATACAGTTGGCTCCGCATCTAGGATTGAAAAAAAATCTGCATATATTTGAAGCAGAGATAAATACGCTTATCAAGCTGTTGCCAAACCTGGATAAAGAGAAAATTATAAAAGATTACAAAAAAATTGATTCATACTACAACCATAACTTCATAGATATAGTTGAGTTTGTTTCCTACAAAGAGATAATACCTGTATATTCTATATTAAATTTAAGGGAAAACATAAACATTGTCTCTTCACCAAAACGGTACTATCCATATAAAGAAGTTGGCGCACATGCCATTGGGTATGTAGCAAGTGCTAATAAAAGTGATATTATAGATGATGAACTCAAGAAGTTAATAGGGTATACTGGAAAAACAGGTATAGAGAAATATTATAATGAATATCTTCAGGGTTCAGCCGGTGAGCGTGAAATAAAAGTAAATGCCAACAATCAAGAGGTAGAAGAGCTCTCATATAAAAAAGCTAAAGAAGACGGGAAGTTAACTCTAAATATAGATATAGAACTTCAAAAATATATTTCAACTCTTTTTGAAAATAAATCCGGTGCAGTTATAGTAATGGGAGTTGACGGCTCTATATTATCTGCCAGCAGCTTCCCAGAGTATGATTTAAATACTTTCGTAGCAGGGATAAGCAATGATGTCTGGGAGAAGCTTTCAAACAGTCTTGAAAAACCTTTTACAAACAAGCTTATTCATGGACTCTATCCTCCTGGTTCAGTTATAAAAACAGGACTTGGACTGATATATATCTCTTCACCTGAAATAGGTCCAAACTGGAATACCTACTGTACGGCATCATTACCGCTTGGCTCAAGAGTCTTTAGATGCTGGAAAAAAGATGGGCACGGAAGCGTGGATATCAAAAAAGCCGTTAAAGAGAGTTGTGATGACTTTTTTTACAAAGGAAGCCTTAAACTTGGAATTGAAAAAATGAGTGACGGGTTGATTAGATACGGTCTTGGCAGAAAAACGGGGGTTGATTTACCAAATGAGTTTATCGGCACTGTTCCGTCTCGTGAGTGGAAGAGAAAAAAGCATAATCAACCATGGTATATCGGAGAAACGGTAAATACATCTATTGGGCAGGGAGATTTCTTGGTTACTCCGATGCAAATAGCCAAATTTACAGCACTTATGGCAGTAGGCAAACTTCCTCGCCCGCATTTTGCAAGCATGATAGGCGATAAAGTTATTGAACCTGAATATGAAGAAGTTCTTAATGAAAGCGAGTTGAGCAAACTGCCGCTTATCCAAAAAGCAATGTATGAAGTTTGCAATAGCCCTGGTGGAACAGCAGTTAATTACATAAAATCAAAAGTTAAAATTGCCGGCAAAACAGGGACGGCTCAGGTAGTTGGTATATTACAAGATATTAAAAAAAGAGAGCTGGAACATGAAATGGAGTACTACACTCGATCACATGCTTGGCTTACTAGTTATGGACCGTTTGACAATCCTCAGTATGTTGTTTTGGCCATGGTTGAGCATGGGGGGCACGGCGGTGCGGCTACTGGAGATATTGTTTCAAATATATATAACAAATTATTGGAGTTGGGATATATTAAAGAGCAGGAGTCTAATACCAATTAGCCCTCTGTCCTAATTATTAGGCTTTGAGGCAGATTGAATTTTTTTATAAGCCTAGCCTCTTCTTCTCTCATTTCTCCACCATCAATTTCATGGTCATATCCTAAAAGATGAAGCAGACCATGTATAAAAAGCAGAGCAAATTCGTCGTTTTGACTATGCCCGAGCTCTTTAGATTTTTCTTCTACATGCAAAGAACAGATGACTATACTTCCTAGTGGACTCATTGGCATCTCTTCGTAAGGAAAACTTAAAACATCTGTATCTTTATCGATGTTGCGATAAGTTTTGTTTAACTCTCTCATCTCTTTTGCGTCTGTAATAATTAGTTCAATCTCTTTTTTTGTAAGAGAATCGGCAATAGCGTCTATTATGTCTGTGTTAAGTTGTAGCTGGGTTCTGTTATCAAGTTCAATCATGGGCGAGATTATACCAAATGTGAGGAAGTTATTGTACAAAATGAGTTAGCGGCACCCACTTCGTACATGTAAAAATTACTAGCCGGCTATGTTCAAATTGTTTCCAAGACCTGTTTTTTGTGCCGCAACCTTTTGAGACTGCTCGTTAGCGCCCTCTAAAACTTTCAAAACCTGTTGCTCTTGCGTTTCCATAGCCTTCTTCATCACTTCAATCTGAGTTGAAGATGGAGTTGTTGCCACTGAAGATGAAATATTCATAATATCCCCTTTTTTTTTATATATTTAAGCATTGTATTTATTATTTCTTTCAAAGAAGATTAAAATTTTATGTTAAAATTGTTTCATGATTTTAGAAAATAAAAAAGCAATTTGTATTATGAGCGGCGGTATGGACTCTACCCTGAGTGCTTATATTATAAAAAAAATGGGGTACGGCATAGTAGCTGTGCATTTTAACTATGCACAAAGAACACAAAAAAAAGAGCTATCTTGTTTTCATGCAGTCTGCGATGACCTAGGTGTTATAAACAAATATGTTTTAGATTTGGATTTCTTTGCTCAAATTGGTGCTTCGGCTTTGACCGACAAAAGCATTGAAGTGCCTACTGTCGGTTTAAAGGATGGGGTTCCTATAACTTATGTACCTTTTAGAAACGGCATATTTTTTAAGTATTGCGGCGGCGGTTGCAGAAAAAGAGGGCGCAGATGCCATAAGCATAGGCGTAGTCGAGGAGGATAGCAGCGGGTACCCGGATTGCAGGGAATCTTATATTAAAAATATGGAGCAAAGTATCAATCTTGGGACAAAAGATGAAACAAAAATTAAAATCTTTATGCCGCTGGTTCATTTAAAAAAATCCCAAATAGTTAAAGAGGCTGCTGAGCTGGGTATTCCGCTCTCTCTTACTTGGAGCTGTTATAAAAATGAAGATAAAGCGTGTGGTGTATGCGATAGCTGCCGCCTGAGATTAAATGGTTTTAAGATGGCCGGAGTAAAAGATCCAATTGAGTATCAATAAAATAAATTTTAATAATTTAGAAATATTACATATACGCAAATCGACTTTAAAAAATAGTTACATTACTATTAAAAAAAGTGGAGTAATTACGCTCAAAACATCAAATGTTTCTAGTGACTATATTCAAAATCTACTTGCAAAAAAAGAGCTTTGGATAAGAAAACAGCTTCAAATAGTAGAAAAAAATCCACCTCTAAAAGTTAATATTCAGGATGAAGTTTTACTGTTTGGAGAGATTTTCAGCATCGATATTGACGAAGCAAAAGAGCTGAGAAACTACCTAAAAAAAATTGACACATCCAACATCGATAATATCTCCAAATGTTATGATAAATTTTATAGAATTTATGCAAAAAATTATTTAGTCCCAAGGGTAGAGCACTATTCACAGATTATGAATTTATGTTATAGCGATATAAAATTCAGAAAAATGAGAAGTAGATGGGGAAGTTGCAGCTCAAAAGGTGTAATTACCTTAAACAGCGAACTGATAAAAATAGATAAAAGGCTAATTGATTTTATTGTTGTACATGAACTGGCGCACTTAGTTCATATGAATCACTCAAAAAGATTTCACTCTCTTGTTGAGCAGTATATGCCTAATGCTAAAGCTTTGAACCAAGAGTTAAGGAGCGTTGCTCGCTATCTTTTGTAAAACATGTAATATCATACTTGCTTGATGGCGACCACATCATCCATCCGCTTGTTTTTATATCATCAGCCGCTTTTATCTGTTCTCTTATCTCAAATTTTTTATAGTGTCTTTTTGAGTGGGCATAATCCTTGAATGACTGCAGCCAAGGCCTGACTCTTTTTGAATCTATTTTACCCTCTATATTTTTTATACTTCTATAAATAGTAATATATGGATAATCTGCAGGATATTTTACGCCAAACGAACCTGAAACAAACCCGGAAGGGTATAGCATAGGAGCGATATAGTCGACATGCTTTGCGAGTGATTCTATTTTTTGTCCAATTCCGGTGTCATCTTCTTGCCAACAAGCATTTCCATAGATTGAAACAGATATAAAAGTACCATATTTTCTGAGTCTATTTTTAGCAAGAATTAAAAAATCCTCTATTGCTTTTACTCTATTTTCCTCATTACTCTCTTTTGCCAATTTTAACTCTGTTTTTGCCGGAAAGCGGATATAATCGAAGTTTATCTCATCAAATCCCGCATTTGCGGCATCTTCTGCAATAGAAACCGTATACTCGTGGCTTCTTTTATCAAACGGATCAATCCAGGCCATTTTGTCGCTGTCTCTTGAGAGTTCATTATTTTTGTTTCTAATCGCATAGTCTAGATTATTCATTGCTTGCAATTCATCTTTAAAAGTAACGACTCTGGCTATTGTGTAGATATTTTTTGATTTCATTAAAGAGATAAAAGATTTTATATCTTTGATAGTTCTGTTATTTGCCGCTCCATAACCGTTTGCCTTTTCAGAAGATGTCTTGTAGGATGTTGAACCATACTCATTTTTTATATCCACAACTATTGCATTGATTTCTGTTTTATCTATGATGTCGAGTGTATTTTTCATAGTTTTAGAGTTTATATTAGCACCCCAGAATGTTAAATATAGCGCTTTTACTGTTATCGGTTCCAACTTTATATCTGCAGTATTGCTTATCTGCTCAAGCTTGTATGGTCTATACCCGTAAGCCTTAACAAAAAGTGTTTTTTCACTGCTGTTTATTGAAAACTTGCCACTTTTATCGCTATTGACACTGATGGACGAATCGTTAATAATTGCATTCTCAATTGGAGCAGAAGTTGTTTTGTCTATAATAGTTCCAGTAAAAGAAGCTAACAGAATTGTCTTAAATACAAATAGTGTAAATAAAATATGTCTCAAATATATACCGCCAGTTTAAATAAATATTGCATTATACATGATTTAGTTTGTATTTATTATTCTATCTAAAAATCCATAGTGAGCTGTGTCTGGTTTGATAACGGCTTGCTCAACAAAGTTTTATCAACACCGACAATCAGCGCAAAATTAAAATTGTTACTTCTTAGTATACTTATAATATCTTTTTTATTTTTATAGGTAAAGATATCTTTATTCTCTTGTGTTTTGACGTTTGATGGGGCAATAAAAATTATGTTGGCCCATGAGGCATGGCGCTGCAAGAATAAAATTTGAGAATCTATCAACTCTATATTTGGCTCAAATATCAACACTTTATCGCTAGTGCCAAAGCTTTTTATTTCAAATTTTTTATTTGTAAATACAGGTTCAAAATGTTCTATCGGGGTAAATTTCTTTAACTTATAACTTATTTTTAATATTTTATAGAGATGAAGAAGCTCTTCTAAATATGGAATAAAAAACGGGGATATGGGCTGTCTTTCATAAAAAACATCATCGTAAATAAATGATGTTTCAAATAGAGTTTGCTCCATAATTTCAATTGGAGCATAAGGTGTGTTCGGTATTTTTTTCACCGTTGCAAATATTTCTCTATCGCTTAGGGCAGGGCTAAACAAGACTGTTGTTCTATTTTCTATATCCCAAATAGATTTAAAAACTGACTTCAAATCTCCATTTAATGAAATAAAATTTGTTTGGGTTGCAACTTGCAATGACAGCTTTAAAATAATCTCATTACACTCGTAGGCAATAATCTCTTTTTCTATTACTCTAAAGCGAAGCAGTCTTTTTAATGCATAATCCAAACTGCCAACATGTATCCATGCTATTTCACTATCGTTTATCTTGGCAGGTTTGTCAAAAACTACACAATAAGCACCATTTTCAACCGCTAACTCAATCTCATCATGATTATAAGCAAAAAAAAGGTCGCCTCGTTTTACTTTGTGAGCTTCAAAAATAATATTTTCAAAACTGTTTATACATGGTTCATTTGCGAGCGTAGCCTGCGTGAGTGCTAGAAAGTTTTCAAGTCTCATCCAATAGGTGTGCCTACTTTCTTAGGTTTTTCCGGTCTAATCAAACATAAACCATCTTCATCCTTCGCAGCAAGAAGCATTCCCTCGGATACCATTCCCATAAGTTTCGCAGGTTTTAAGTTGGCAACAACACAAACTTGTGTGTTAATTAAAGACTCTGCACTATAAAATTCTCTAATTCCTGCAACAACTTGTCTAGGCTTGTCTTCGCCTAAATCAACTTGAAGTTTTAGAAGTTTATTGCTCTTTGGCACTTCCTCGGCAGCTACAACAATACCAACTTTTAGAGATGTTTCAAAAAATTGACCAATTTCTATTAGATTATCCTGCTTTCTTGAACACTTTTCAGCCTCTTGCGCAATCTCTTTATTCGCATTTGGCTGAGCAAGAGGAGCTTCTGGCATTAAAGGCTCCTCAACACGAGGGAAAAGTGGAGGAACAACCTTGATATTAAATAATTTCAACAGTTTTTTATCCAAAATAAGCTCTTTATAGCTTGAATTATCTATGTTAAAATTTAAGGCATCTGCAATAGTATTAGTTGTGTGTGGCATAATAGGGTGAAGCATAATTGAAGCTTTGGCCAATATATTTGCAACCAGCGCAACGGTAGCAAGAGCTTCATCTTTTCTATTCTCTTTCATTTTAACCCATGGGGCATGCTCTTCTATTGCCTTATTTCCGATTGAAAACAGTCTCCATAACTCTTCTAGATATCTATGAGTTTGAAAATTTTGCATAAATGCATCTAGTGAATCCAGTACCAGATTCATTGCGTCAATCTCTTTTTTATGATATTTCAAAACATCAACGCTGTCTATCTCAAAGTCCGAATATTTACCGCTCATGCCGATTATTCGGTTTAGAAGATTGCCTAAATCATTGCTGAGTTCTGAGTTTATTCTGTCTATGAAAGCTCTTTGAGAAAAGTCGCCGTCTTGCCCAAAAGGAACCTCTCTAAGCATGAAATATCTTAAATTTTCGACACCATAAGCATCTGCGACCTGTTTTGGAGAGATAACATTTCCTTTTGATTTGCTCATCTTCTCTCCGTCTCTCGTCCACCAGCCGTGAGCGCCGATATGTTTTGGAAGAGGCAAATCCAAACTCATTAAAAATGCAGGCCAGTAGATAGCATGAAAGCGAAGAATATCTTTTCCTACAAACTGAACAGAAGCTGGCCAGTATCTCATCTTCTCTTCGGCTGCTCCATATCCAAGCGCTGTTATATAGTTCATAAGAGCATCAAGCCAAACATACATAACATGTTTATCATCTTTTATAGACTCCGGCATTTTAACACCCAATGTAAAAGATGTTCTTGTTACAGAAAGGTCGCGCAGACCGCCTTTTACAAAGTTTATAACCTCGTTTGCACGAGAGCGAGGCATTATAAAATCAGGATTGTCCGAGTAGTGCTTTAAAAGCGCATCCTCGTATTTTGAAAGTCTGAAAAAATAACTCTCTTCTTTGATAACGTTTGTGCTTCTGCCGCAATCAGGGCAGAACTCACCGTCAACAAGCTGCATTTCAGTAAAAAAAGTCTCACAACTAACACAGTAGTGCCCCTCGTAAAAATCTTTGTAAATATCGCCTTTGTTGTACATGACTTCAAAAGCTTTTTGCACACCTATTTTATGCTCTTTATCGGTTGTGCGGATAAACTTATCATAGCTTATTTCAAACTCATCCCATAAATTTTTAAAACTTGCACTTATCTCATCAGCAAACTCTTGAGTTGGCTTACCACTCTTTTGAGCAGACTCTTCTATTTTTTGTCCATGCTCATCCGTGCCTGTTAAAAAGTAGGTATCCTCACCCTTTAGTTTCTCGTATCTTGCCATGCTATCTGCTATAAAAGTAGTATATGCATGTCCTATATGAGCTTCGCCGTTAACGTAATAGATTGGTGTCGTTATATATTTACTCAATTTTTATCCTTTTAACTTATTTAAAACTCAAATCCGCCTGTATCGCCCTTAGACATACTGTTATAAACTGATTTAACATAATCAGCTCTCAGCTCACATGTTAAATAAAATTCGCAGCTGCTGCAACTCATCAAATTCCTGTTATCCTGACAGCTTTGGAGCTTGACTATCATCTCATCAAGATGAAGTTCAAACTTGTCCATACTCTGACTACTGCTCTCTTGCATAAACTTCTCTTACTCTTTGTATCTCGTAAGAAGACCCAAAAAAACACGGCGAAGTATCGTGAATATGTGCACACTCAAGCTCCATCAAATCTTTATACCCATCAATAGCCTCTCCGCCTGCAGTTTTAAAAACAAACGCAAATGGAAATACTTCAAAAAGTTTGCGAAGCTTTCCCTCCGGCTTGTCTGAGGTCCCAGGGTAGCTGAAAAGTCCTCCGCCTTTTAAAAGAATCTGATGCAAATCAGGTACCATTCCGCCTGAATATCTTAGACGGTAACCCTCGGCAAAGAAGCCATCAACCAACTCTTTATGGTAAGGCTTCCAGTTTTGTTGAGTCCCGCCTGGCGCATTTAGCTTTCCTTTTTCATTCAGTCGAATCTCTTTGACAAATTCAAACTCTTTGCCTTGAAGCAGATGAAGTTTTGCTTTGTTGTGTGCAAATACCATCTCAACTCTTGGCCCAAAAACCACATAGCATGAAGCAACCATATTTTTTGCACCAAAACCATTCTCGTAGATTCCAAAAATGGAGCCGACACTAAGATTTACATCAATTAAAGATGAGCCGTCAAGAGGGTCATAAGCAATAAAATATCTGCCGTTTTTATGCAACAATACCTCTTTTTCTTTCTCTTCGCTTGCGATAGTATGAATAGAAGCTACATTTGAAAACTCCTCCTCAATAATCATATCGCACTTAATATCAAGCTGAAGCTGTGTCTCGCCAGAGCTGTTTTCTTGCTGCGAATAGCCTATATCTTTTGTATCTATCGCATCTTTAATTCTTATTGCCGTTCTTTGTATGGCACTAAATATATCGGTCATCTATTTATACTTCCTTCGCATTTTCAAATATCCATTTTATTACATCTTCGCAATTGTTAATATTTAAAATATCAACATTTTTTGGCAAATCATACTCAGCCATATTTATGCTACCGTCAGTTGCCAGCGCGTCCATATATGGAAAATAGCCGCTGTCCAGAGATTCTCTAAATACGCTGATTCTAGGGAGAGGCAGATTTTTAAGCCCCTCAACCAATAAGATGTCAAACTTATCAAACAATCTAATCATCTCATCAAGCTCTTTGTGTTTTTGTGAAAAATATGTTGTGCGATTTGGTGAAGTGACGATAACTTCCGCACCGGTGTCTGAAAATTTATAGCTGTCTTTGCCTTCAACATCAAAGCGAGCTTTGTCTTTTGGGTCATGCTTAATTATAGCAACATCTTTTTTGTAATCATGAATAAGTTTTCTGGCAATTTTTAATATAAGGGTAGTTTTACCGCTGTTTGATGGACCAGTAAATGCAACTGCTAATCTTTTTTTCAATTTAAACACTTTATTAAAATTTGAGTGATTATACAAAATAGTCGTTAAAAGCTTGTTTAATAAGATATAATTCTCCGATTATTTACAGGAATTTAAATGAAAACTTTTTTAATAATTTTAACTTTTTTTATATTTTTTACTGGTTGCTCAAGCAAAAATGCTTTTTATCAATTCAAAATGGACAGAGCTCAAGAACTAAGTGTATCAAGCTTGCAAAGCTCTAAAATACTATCTAAAGACGGAGAGGTGAATGGCGTATTTTCGGCAATATATCTAAATGAAGTATATCCTCAAGCCTTTAATGGGGACGAGTATTTCTTTGTCTTTTTGTATATAAAAGAGACAAAAGAAATGTATGACCCGAACAATCCTACAGAAAGTGACTTAAGGCTTAAGTTAAACTCAAAACTGCCAATTAAGGTAGAAAAACTACCTGAAGAGAATCAATTTTCCCATCTTGTCGACATAAAAAGCGACTGGAACCAGTACTATATTGTTTCATTTGAGCAGGCAGGGACGATTAACCTTGTTTTGGAAAACGGCAAATCATCCTCTGCTCTCTTAAAATATAGAAAAGAGTAGTCTTAAAGAGCGCGTAAAACAGCACTTAATAAAACTGTAATAATTTGCAGTCCTATTACAATAAAAAGCGGTGCTAAATCAAGTCCGTTAAAGTTTGTTTTAACAAATCTTCTAACAAACACATATGCAGGATTTGTAATTCTATATAAAAACTGGACAATAGGATTGTATGGATCAGGATTTACGAAGCTAAGCAGGGCGGCAATAATAACTACCCATATATAAACATTAATAAGACTGAGAACTATTGCGCCTGTGCCTTGAACTATCTCTATTAAAATACTCATTTAACAATCTCACCTATGTAATTTTTAATATATTTGTACACAAGAGCAATATCCGGACCATGCTCACTGCCTGTTAAAAGAAGCCTCAGAGGTCTAAAAAAGTTTTTACCTTTAAGTCCGGACTCTTTCATAATATAGTTTTTAAAATCGTCGTACTCATCGAAGTAGGGCGCACTTTTAATAGTTTTAACCATTATATCTGCTGATTCTTTAAGCTCCTCAGGAATCTCTTTTTTGGAAAATATGAGCTGTATTTTAGATTTTAGCTCTTTTGTTGTGCTAATCTCTTCTAAGTATATTTTTGCCAGTTCACCTATCTCTGTGTCTGCAAAACCCACATATCTAGATAGCTCTTTTGCATCAAGCATTTTAAGATGCTCTTTATTTACATGCTTTAACATGTTGATATCAAAACGGGCAGGGGACTTTGAAATATTTTCCAAACTAAACCACTCAATGGCTTCTTTTATGTCAAAAATCTCTTTTGGAGGCTTATTTCCTATTAATATTAAATAATTTGCAATTGCAGATGGCAGATATCCCTCCTCAAGAAGCCACTTCACACTTGAAGCATCATCCCTCTTGCTCATCTTCTTGCCGTTATCGTTTAAAATAATCGGCAGATGAGCGTACTCAATATTTTTGGTATAACCAAGAGCCTCTCTTATAAGAATCTGCTTTGGTGTGTTGCTAACATGGTCTTCACCGCGAATTACAAGAGAAATATCGCTTAACATGTCATCAACGGCGCATGCAAAATTATACATAGGCGTTTTGTCTTGTCTCATAATGATAAAACTGTCAATATCGTTAGGATCAAATTTTATTTCACCCTTGATATGGTCTTTTACGACTATTGCCTCTAGCGGTTTTCTTATTCTAACCGTAAAAGGGTTTTCATTGTCTATTACAAGTTCATGAGGAAGGGAAGCACACGCATCATCGTATCTGTAAGCAGTTTTACTCTCTTTTGCCTCATCTCTCTTCTTATCCAGCCACTCAGTAGAACAAAAACAATTAAACGCTTTCATCTCAACCAAAAGCTGCAGTGCCATAGCAGTATGAAAACGTACATTCTCGCTCTGATACATAACTTGAGAGTACTCAATGCCAAAAAGATTTAAAATATCAAGTATCTCTTTATCTTTGCCTTCAATATTTCTCTCTTTGTCAGTGTCTTCAATTCTAATAATGAGATTTTCATTTCTTTGTTTAGAAACTATGTAGTTAAATATGGCAACTCTGAGATTGCCTATGTGCATATCACCGGTTGGGCTAGGTGCAAATCTTAGCATTAAAAATCCTAAAAATAATTTTTGTGATTTTATCGCAATTTAGCTGAGGGGATGTTTTATTTTTTGATTGTTTTATTAAATGAAGTGGTGACCCCGAGGAGAATCGAACTCCTGTAACATGGATGAAAACCATGGATCCTTACCGCTAGACGACGGGGCCATAAACCAGTATCTATTACTGAGCCGAAATTATATAGATTTATTTCTTAATAAACTATAAAATTGATTAAACTCAGCAAAAAAATAAGTTATTCGTAGAAACTGCGAAGCGCTCTAATTATTACGGCATTTTTTGATATGCTCTCAGCCTTAGCGTTATCATTAACAACCTCATATAAATCAAGAGGAAGAGATATGGAGAATGTTTTTGTCTCTATCTTTTTCTTTTTATTAATCATAGATACAACGCTTGTTAAAAGCTCAATAATCTTCTTGGTATCAATAGGTTTTTGTATAAAACTGTTTACGCCGACTTCGATAGACTCAGAGATTTTATCTATATCATTACTTGCAGAAATTACAATAATAATCTGGTTAGGATTAATCTCACGTATTTTACGCGAAAGCTCTATACCATCCATTTCAGCCATTATAATATCAACAAAAACAACATCGGGAGCAGATTTCATATAAGCTTCCAGAGCCTCCTTGCCATTAAAGCATGACTTTACATTTGCAAAGAAATTTTTAAAAGTAGAACTTAAAAGCTCATTAGCCACTTTCTCATCTTCTACAACCATTACCGATAATTTTTTTGTTTCATGTGTTAATTGAACTAAGTCTACATTAGACATAAAAGATCCTTTTTTTAAATATTGCGTAATTATATCAGATAATTTGGTAACAAATGAAACAGATTTTAGTTAAATTAAACTGTTTAGTTTAATTATATTTTTTAAATTTTTCTAACCACTCAATATCTGACTCTTTAGAATCTTCTTTTTGATTTAGAAGTGAATCTATAATACTAATTAAGGTATTTTCATCCATAAATTTTAATATATCAGGATTTATAGATGTTTTGTGAATGCCTTCGTAGGTATTTAGCAAGTTTTGTATATCAACTATTAGCTGTTCTTTTCTGCTCATATATTTTTCTCTACATGTAATTTTAAATTAACTGCTTTTTGCTACTTTGGTTACTGCAGTATAGCTTATTTTATATATTGGTTAACATAATGTAAATTCTCTTGAAAAACAGAGAGGCTCTATTCTGTTAAAAATGCAATTGTATCTAACATCCATTTAAGAAAAATTGATATGTTACGTGTTGTGGCTAAACACTCTATTGTGATAATTGCAATTTAAACTGCAATTAATCAATTAAGAGAGTTGTATTGTTAAGATTTCGTCTTCATATTTATTAGTATCATACGCTTATTGGCTTATTTTGAATGTAGTTAGGCACAACGTAAGCCGAGTTTTGTTTTGATAGCATTAATCTACTTTACTATTTGCATAGTAACTCTAGCGAAACAGTAGCATAAGCGCAGCAACGGTTTTAACGCCGCAGCCTTGCCATTAAGACGCTGACCACCTGTTTCTTGCTGCCATGTTGGGTTTACAAGCTCTCCATATTGCTATAGAGACTGGTGGGCTCTTACCCCACCCTTTCACCTTTAC
>DAIDMU010000089.1 GCA_027448805.1 Sulfurimonas sp.
CTCTAAAAGAATTTTCTCTTTTTTATCCTGCTTTGCAAACTCGGCTATGATATAACCGCTGAGTATTATGTAAACGATGCGGGAAATCAGATAGATTTGCTTGGCCTCTCGATACAACTATACGGGCGTGAAAATATACTCAAAGAGAGTGTTGAGTATCCACAGAGTTACTATCGTGGCGAATATCTAGAATCTTTAGCGCAAAAAGCAGTAGAGAAGTTTGGCATAGAGATTTTAAGTGATGAATCCCGCCAAAAAGAGCTTGCACTCTGGGCTAAAGACGGCGTTATGGAGATTGTCAAAAAAGATCTAGCAGATACAAATATCTTCTTTGACACATTTGTTTATGAGTCATCTCTCTATGATGATTGGGACAGAGTTATGGCAAAAATGGGTGATGGTATCTATAAAAAAGAGGAAAAACTATTTATAGCATCATCCCTAAAGGGCGATGATGCAGATAGAGTAGTTGTTCGCGAAGATGGTCGCCCGACTTATCTAGCCGGCGATATAGTTTATCACAACCAAAAATTTGAGCGTGGATATGAGCACTATATCAATATATGGGGTGCAGATCATCATGGATATATTGCTAGAGTAAAGGCTGCGGTTGAGTTTTTAGGATATAACAGCTCTAAGCTTGAAGTTTTACTCTCTCAAATGGTAAGTCTTTTAAAAGATGGCGAACCGTATAAAATGAGTAAACGAGCGGGCAATGTAATTCTTATGAGTGACATTGTCGAAGAGATTGGCGCTGATGCACTGAGATTTATTTTTGCTTCAAAAAAGAGTGACACGGCACTTGAGTTTGACTTAGCTGAATTTAAAAAGCAGGATAGTTCAAATCCGATTTTTTATATTCAGTATGCTCATGCCAGAATAAAAACAATTATCTCAAAGAGTGATTTAAGTGAAGATGAGATTATGTCGGCAAGCTTAAGAAACTTAGATGAAAATGCAGATATATTGATGTTTGATGCACTTTTGTTGCCGGAAATCGTTGATGATGCCTTTAGTACAAGACAGGTTCAAAAACTTCCGGAGTATCTAAAATCGCTTGCAGCCTCTTTGCATAAGTTCTATTATGATTGTAGAATTATAGGAACAGAGGATGAAGCAAAGCTTCTAAAACTTTTAATGCTGGTTGCATTATCCCTTAGAACAGGACTTTCTTTGATGGGAATTACCGCCAAAGATTATATGAGCAAAGAAGAAGAGTAGTTTTTACTCTTGTAGCTCAAGCCTAGGGTAAAGCTTTGAAATTTCACCTAGTTGCGACTTTGTAACTTGTATTAAAATTGGATTTTTACTCTTATCTAACCAAGCGGCTATTTTTTTAATATCTTCGAGGCTCATAGAGGTGCATCCGGCAGTGGGTTCGCCTTTTGCTTTTTCAACATGTATAAATATGCAAGAACCTCTCTCTTTAATCTGTTCTTTGTTGTGTCCTACAACAATCCCCAATTCATATTGTCCATCGTCTCTCTTCATGTACTCAAAACTTTTAGGCTTTTCATCCTTGATTTCTATGATTTGGTTGTAATAATTTGAATTTGAATCATCTACGCAGATTAAAGCTTTAGTTGCATGAAGATATGGCATTTTAAATTTTAAATCTTCTTCATAACCAAATATAGAATCAAGAGTAAATATGCCGATTGGCGCTTTTTTATCACCCTCTTGTTTTAGCGGCTCATCGTTTGTGCGCAAAAGCGCTCTTGTTCCGAGCCCAAAGCCAAGACCGTTTTTTCCAATGTTTACTTCAATAGTTTCAAAAACTCTTTTATTGTCTTCGAAACAACTAAGCACTGCTTTTTGAGAGTTAAAATCATTGCTAACCACCAGAACTATCTGCTCACTGGCGTAGAGAAAGATTTGACAAATTGTAATAATTAAGAAACTTTTTACCATAAAGTATGTTACTATTACTAAAGTATGAAACAGATTAATTTATTAGAGATGGAAAAGGTTTATGAGTATTAATATAAGAAAAGCAACTAGTGCTGACGCGCCGTTTTTAGCACAGATGATTTTACAGAGCACTAGGGCTGATAAAAAAATCGGTGTATACGATTTAATTTTTAAAACTACCGATGATGAGCAAATTTTAAAAAATTTAGAGAAACTAACAAATACAACAGCAAAATCTAATTGTCATTTTAGTAACTTTTTAATTGCGGAAATTGACGGTAAAAGTGTCGGCTCGCTTGCCAGCTATGAGCCGAGGATAGTGACAAGAGAGACATTTTTGAGTGCTCTTGGTGAGATTGGTGTGGATGGCGAAGAGAGTGAATATTTAGGACTTATGGAGATTTGCGGCTTTCCTCTTAATAGCAGGACGCTTGTTTTTGACTATATGGAAGAGCTGGAGGGTTTTATGGATGTTGGAATCCTAAAAGCGCTTATGCATAAAAGCCTCCTGAATGCAAGACTAAAGGGTTACCGTATAGCACAAACAATAGTCGAAATAGGCTCGTTGGAGACTCTGCTTTATTACAAAAAACTCGGTTTTAAAGAAATTAAGCAAAAAGAGTGTGATCCTTACAAAGAGATTTTTGGCAGACCCGGCTTAGTTTTATTATCTATAGAATTTTGATTGGTTTAACATAGAACTCTCGGTACTCTCCCTCCCTCCTTCACTGCTTGCTATTGCTTTAGCACTCTATACCAGAAATGTGCTTTTGTCGCTTTTTAGCGGCATAGTTCTTGGTGTTTTTATTTTAAATAACTTCTCTTTATTTTCATCTTTTGTAGCAACTTTTGAACTATTTTTCTCTATGCTCAGCGAGCCGTGGATATTAAAAACTTTGGCTTTTGCGATTTTAGTCGGAAGTATTATGGAGCTCATTGAAAAATCTGGCGGAATTGAGGGCTTTGTTGATTTTATGCAAAACAGGGCAGGGCTTGTCTCCTCACCACGTTCGGCGCTGGTTTTAAGCTACATTATAGGTGTTATCATATTTGTAGAGTCGTCTATTACCTCTTTGATAGCCGGTGCGGTCGGACGACCATTTTGTAAAAAATATAAAATTCCAAGTGCAAAACTTGCTTTTGTATG
>DAIDMU010000090.1 GCA_027448805.1 Sulfurimonas sp.
CGCCATAATTGAGCCGAGCACTATGCCTAAAACTGCTAGCGCCATAACTCCCTGAACAACGGATGCACTTGTAATGCCTAGCTCACTCTTTGCATATTCGCCAAAGATAGCCAGCACTACCTGAGAAATTGACCAAAAAAGACTAAGCACTATGATTGAGTCAAATATCTCTTTTTTGCGCATAATCATAATAATATTTTTCCTGAGATATGCACCCTTAATATATCTCTTAAACCTGAATTTTCGCTCGCTTGCCTCTGTCATCATGTTTGGCAGTTTTGATGCCAAAAAATACTCTATAACCGAGCCTAAGACCAAAAGCCATCCAAGCGGTGCCACAATCTTTAAAATATCCTCTTTGGTGCTGAAGTTGTCTCCAAGCAGAGCTTCAAACAGCACTGTATAAAAAATAATCCCTAAAAGTATAGCGGCAGTTGTGGTTGCCTGAATCGCTCCGTTTCCGGCAGTTATAAACTTTATGCCGACAAGCTCTTTTATATATCCGTATTTTGCAGGTCCATAGATGGCACTTTGAAGTGCGAGCAAAAAAGTCATGGCAAATGCGGCAAAAAACCAGCCTTGATAGTAAAAATATGTGATTATAAGCGTAATAGCTACTGCAAGAAGCGACGAGTATTTCATAATAATATTTTTAGCAAATCTGTCGGCCAAAAAACCTGATGGTGAAAACGCAAGAATAAAGGGGAGAAGTATAAGCGCGTTTACAACTGCACTAAGTATTATCTGAGTTGTTCCGTCATACACTTTAAAAACAGTGTTCTGTATGATTATTTTATGCCCTAAATCCGTAAAAGCATTTAAAAAGGCAACAGCCAAATAATTTACAACACCGACAATAGCAAACATTTTATTCATATTTTAACTTTGAGTATCGACTAAAATCGTACTCCATCCCTCGTAGTAGCCGTGCTCTTTTTTAACAAGCTCATAAAGCTCCTCTACAACTCTTCTAACCTCTTCGTTTACAACTGTATGCAGCTTAACAAGAGCCACGCCGTGCTCAAACTCTTCACTGCTTATATCGTCTTTAAATTCAAATCCGCATGAGAGAGCATTTTGGATAAATCTCTCTTTTTGAGTAGCCGTATCAAATGAGACATAATGCTCCACATCCCTAGGAGTTGAGAGCTCATCACCCTCTTCTTCAAGCAAAAATATTATCTTGTCGCTTTCAATATTGTGAAACTCTAACTCAGTAGGATAAAGATTTTTATGATAAAAATCCCACTTTGCATCTTTAACAACGCCGCTCTCGTACTTGTAACCGCTCTCTTTGAGCATCTTTGTAACAGTGATTTCCAAATTTTTTGCGCTCTTTGCATAAAAGTAAAACTCGTTCCAGTCATCTTTAACTCTTGCTCCAACATATCTGCTTCTATTTTCATGCTCTAACGCAATTATAAGGGACTCTTTCGTTTCTAAAAAATTCTCAAAGCTTTCGCTGTTTTCATCAATATCGCCAAACTTTATAAAAACGCTAAAAAGCCAAGGATAAGACTCCTGCTCATCATCTAAATCAACTTCTGCTTCTATATTTATAACTTCGCCGTCTTCAATTCTACTAAATAATTCTCTCATATTTCACTTCATTTTATTTTTATTTATTATAGCTAACTTATGCAAAAAAAGTTTTTTAACAATTACAGAGATATAACCCTGTTATTGACAAAGCGCATTGACAAAAAAAAATTAATTTTATACAATCCAAAAAAATTGAGGAGTCCCTACTTGAGAGAACTTTTACTTTGCTGCTTTTTACTTTTTTCACTTCCGCTTAGTGCAGAAATGATCATCTCTCCGATGGAAGCAATGGGACAAAACTATGGGAAAAAAAGCAAAATTAGCGAAGAGGATATTTCACTTACAGACACTCAAGCAAAAAAGATTCAAGAAAACTCGCATGTAAAACTTGAGAGCAAAAATTTTAAATTTTTTAAAGCCGCACAAAATGGCAAAACAGTAGGTTACGGTGTTTTAATCAACAGAAAAATACGCTCAAAAAACGGTGTCGTTCTCTACTTAATCTCAACAGACTCTGTTTTAAAAGGCATAGAGGTTATAGCTTTTAATGAGCCTGCTGAGTATATACCTTCAAAAAAGTGGATATCACAATTTAACGATATTAAGAGCGAAAAAATTGATGAAGCTTCAAAAAATATTCCAGCCATAACCGGTGCAACGCTGAGTGCCAAAACTTTTGTCGACGGCTCAAAAATCGCTTTTGCCCTCTATAATGAACTCTTAAAAGGCAAATAGTGAAATTTACCGTCATAAAAAACCTTCAAAAAGACAGTGCTATGAGCCTTATTTTAAAAGGCCTTCTTTTTTTTATACTCCTGTATGTCGTATCGGATATTTTTGTTATGAAATCAAGTTTCGGGATATCCGCAGAGGCTGTAAGCTCTACACTGTTTGGTAGTGAAGAGGCATATATAGACCCTATAAACGAATCATCTTTTTTAGAGTTTTGGCATACTCAGATTTTTTTTATTATGATGATTCTGCTCACTCTCAGCGCGGTTTTTATAAGGGTTGCAAAAAGAAGCAGAACTGTTCTTACAAACATTCTTATGATTAGCGCTCTCATATCGCTTATCTCGCTTCCTTTGGCTTTTTATACCTCAAAGTTTTTTATAGATATCTATGTAATGGGCTATTTTCTCTGGCATATTGTGGCTATTTACATGATTTTTTACTCTTTTTGGAAGTTAAATGCAAGAAGCGTATAAGCTCTCCATTCTCTACTATCTGGCTTTTTCGCTGCTTTTGATTTTCAGTGCGATTATGCTGTTTGAGCACAAGATAGGCTTTAGCTTTAGCGGGGTTTTGGAGTACTACACCGGCAATGAAGAGAAATTTATTCCTGCTCAGAGCGTCGGCGGGATTTTAAAAATCGTACTGCCTCATATCTTTGTCTTTGGGCTTTTTGCGATGGTGCTTTTGCACTTTTTGGTCTTTGCTGATTTAAGATACAAAAAAAACATAACTCTTTTAGTTTATACCGCTTTTATCGTCGCACTGCTTGAGATTTTCACGCCGTTCATGATTATTGGCGGATTTGAGTTCTTTGCATATATAAAACTCTTCTCATTTTTTACTTTTTTGACTCTGCTTCTTTATATCTCTTGGCTACTTTTTCAAAGTATCACTAAAGAGTAGATTTTTCGCATATTTAGCTATGTTTTTACTTATAACCATCTCTTCATCACTCTGCATGATAATATAACCTACTCCAAGAGCGTCTAAAAACTCATAAGCCTTCTTTACAGGCATAACGCTTGCAGCAGTAGCATAAGCATCCAAATCGCTGCTAGAGAGCTCGCCAATGAGCGTTATAGAGATAAATGAGGTTTGCGGTTTTTTAGCTTTTGGGTCTATGAGATGGTTGTTTTTTGTAGATTCAACATATCTGTTGTAGTTTCCGCTTGTTGTAATACCCAAATCATCTCTTGTTGTTTCAAAAGATAATAAAGAGCCGTCTTCAAAAAATGGGTCTTGAACATCCATCTTGCATACTGATAAACACCGTATGTCTCCGCTTGCGGAAATTACGGCGCTATCAGCTCCTTTGCTTCTAAAATACTCGGCAACTTTATCGACAGCAAAGCCTTTTCCCATTCCGCCCAGATCAACCTTTATGCCTTGTTCTGTAAAAGCCTCTTTTTTATCAAACCGCAAAGCATTGAAAGCAACTTTTGCATTCTGAAGCTCAAGAGGCGTAGCAACCCTCTCACTCTCTCCAAATCCATACAAATCTTTTGTTATCGAGCCTACCGTAATATCAAAATATCCGTCTGTGCTTTTATAATACATTTTACTCAAACTAAGCGCTTCGTAAACATTATCGTCAACTTCTACATGTAGATTTTTATTTAACAAATATATTCTGGCTTTTGGATTGTATGAGGAGAGCGACATCTCAACATTTTTTACAATATCAAAGCCGTCACTTATAAGATTTGTGTTTTTCTCATCTACTGAGATAGTTACAAATGTGGACATAATCACCTGTGTTCGTGATACCATTTTGGCCTCTATAAGCCAAAACAGAGATAAAAAGAGGATTAATATTTTCAAATTTTAGATTTTTATTAGATATTTATAACTTCGTTAATCTCTAGCCCGAAACCGCTAAGACCTACAAACTCGGTATGGCTGAGCGAAGAGATAAGATTCATTTTTGAAACGCCAAAAGATTTTAATATCTGCGCGCCGATTCCAAACTCTTTAATAGCAGCATTATCGTTGTGAGTAGGTTTGTTTATAAAAATAAGCACACCACTATTTTGTTTTAAGTACTCAATCGAAGCAATCAGATTGCTGTATTTTTTTTGATTTAAGAGAAGTTCGATATCAGGTATAACATTATGAACTCTTACATTTGCTATCGAAGTTACCCTGTGAAACACAATTGCGGTATGTCCTATTTTGTCGTGATCCGCAAATGTATACTTTTTAACTTTTGTACCGAAAAATTCTATATCTTCAACGCAGACCTCGCTAACAAGCCTTTCGTTTGCAAGACGATACTCGACAATATCTGAGATAAAAACAGTTTTAAGATTATGCTTTTCGCCAAAAATATCCAAATCATCACGTCGCGCCATTGTGCCGTCTTCCTTGATGATTTCACATATTACGGCAGATTCGCTAAGACCTGCTAAACGGCACAGGTCCACCGAGCCCTCAGTGTGCCCTGTTCTAATAAGCGTACCACCCTCTTTTGCTATCAGAGGAAATATATGTCCAGGTTTTACAAGCTCATCCGCATGGCTTATAGGGTTTGCCAAAATCTTGATAGTATCATCTCTCTCGGATGCCGAAATGCCGGTCAAAGCATTTTTTGCATCAACAGAAACCGTAAATGCAGTTTCATATGAAGACGTATTTGAACTTACCATCGGATTTAAAGCCAGACGAGTCGCAATATTTTTACTGATTGCAACACAGATAAGCCCTCTTGCGTGAGTCGCCATAAAATTGACATGTGCAGGAGTTGAAAAAGCAGAAGCGTAAACCAAATCGCCCTCATTTTCTCTGTCCTCATCATCAATCATGATGACCATACGCCCTCTTTTAATCTCCTCTATTGCTTCTAGTACTCTTTGTGTAGGTGTCATATATTCTTCTTTATTTTGATTGGGCGAATTATATATAAATGTTGATTAATTTGAGTTCAAACCGCTTTTTAGAATTTAACTGCAATCTTCTTGACAAAGACGGCTTATTTGCCTATAATTCCACTCCAACAACCAAGCTAGCCTTGTTTGTAATGACGCGGAATAGAGCAGTTCGGTAGCTCGTCGGGCTCATAACCCGAAGGTCATAGGTTCAAATCCTGTTTCCGCAACCAATTCTTTCACTTTTTTTTATTGGGGTGTCGCCAAGCGGTAAGGCACTGGTTTTTGGTACCAGCATTCAGGGGTTCGAATCCCTTCACCCCATCCACTTTCAATAATTTCATTATTGATTTTTGTTTAATCGAGGCAAAATTGAGCGAAGCATACTGTAGTATGTGAGTTAAATTTTAACGAAGAGTAAGCTAAAATGTCGCGGAATAGAGCAGTTCGGTAGCTCGACGGGCTCATAACCCGTAGGTCATAGGTTCAAATCCTATTTCCGCAACCAATATCATAATTTTTTCTTATTAAACCCACTCACTTTAAGTTTTCTTTTTAAAACAGCTTTCCAACCTATTTCCCACTAAAGTCAAAATTTAATATATTCAAATCAAAAAGAGCTAATGGCTAAAGAAGCCGTAGATGTGTTTTTGGGAATTGTAAATAAATGAAGTTTTCGGAATATAAAGCTTACCAAGCCTTGATGATGTCTAAGGTATATAGCTCTATAATTATAATATATATTTAATACAAAAAGGAAAAGAAGATGACAAAAGATACCGGAATTTACGGCGCTGGAGCCGGAATGATACAGACTGGCGGATTCGGGGCTAGATTATTTGGATACGCTATATTTTATATACCAGTTACATTGATGTTGTTTTTTGCCGCTATGTTTATAGAAGAACAACATAGGTTTGCACCTACTGGTATCAAATTTATTGATATTACACTTTTTCTATCCTTCATCGCCCTAACTCCAGCTTTAGTTCTTTCCTTTTGGGAAAAGAGTATAAGAAAGTTTCGTCGCAAGAACGGATTGAGTGTTTATGGGAATATTAGAGAAGAGCTTGAACAGATGCAGTTTAATAAGATGTATGAGAAAGAGAAGGAAATGGAAGAGCGGGCGAGAGCCGCTTATGAGGCGAAGAAAAAAATAAGTTAGTATGAGGCGCGCTATATGCGCGCGCCCCAACTTGCGGATTCTTGCCTCATACTATCAATAGAATTATCGATAGCAGAACTTGAGGCTAAATCAATTGTCTCAAAAAGCATAGTATGCAATGAGATGACTATTTTATAAATAATGAACATACTAAAAACAGCTATAAAATGTCCCAAATAAACTAGACAATATTTAGCTCAATATTTCACTCGGCGTATTTTTAACATGTAAATCCAGCTGCGGAAATGGAATTTGTATTTTATATTTATTTAACGTGTTGTAAATTAAAATCAAAAAGTCTGATTTTAATGAGTTTGGACGCAATTTATTGTCCCACTCCACCCATACCAGCAATTCAAAATCAATGCTACTGCTGTTCATTCCTTTCATCCAAACCTCTGGCTGTTTGCTATCGTCGCCTCTGATATATTTCAAATCGCTATGCTCAAGCTCGTCCAATATTACCTTTTTCAAATATTCAATGTCCGTCCCATAAGCCACAATAAAACTTATATGCTGTCTTTTTGAAGTGTCTTCAAGTGTCCAGTTAATCACATTGCTCTGTATAAACGAAGAGTTTGGAATTATTATATCAATGTTATCAACAGTTTTTATCGTAGTAGAGCGAATGCGCATATCCGTAACTTTACCACGCAGGGTATCGCTTATCTCAATGGTGTCTCCGATGCGGATAGTACGTTCAAACATCAGTATAATTCCGGCAATCAAATTAGAAACAACTGTCTGAAGACCAAAACCGATACCGATTGAGAGTGCTCCTGCAATCAAAGAGATAGATGCCATATCGATTCCAAGACTTCCGACTGCAATTATAAATGAGATAATAATAATTAGGTAATACCCTATATTTGACGCCAAACGTATCGACATCTGACTCATATTCGGCCATCTAAAAGAGATGCTCATAATCCATCGCTTATATAGCATTCCAACAAAGAAACCTATGATAATAAGTACGAATGCTTTTAGTAAACTTACCAAGCTTATAGGCTGTTCACTAAGCACAAATATCGGAGAGATAAAATACTCTTTAAACTGCGTTAATATTCCAACAACTTCATGGAATTTTCCGCTAAAAAATAGTTTAGTAGAACCAAAAACTTCAGTAGCTATCTCTCTAATAATATTTAAATGCTCTTTATAAAGCGAAGAGATTTCACCTGATATACTTTTTATATTTTTTTCAATTTCATCTATTTTATTAAAAAACAGCTTGTTTTGCTCCCTGTTTAGGAGGTAGAGTGCCTGCTCTATCTGAAGTACTATTTTACTGTTTAGCAGCTGCTGATATAGTATTTCCGAAGATTTTATTCTCTCCTTAAGATATTCGATTCTAGCGCTATCTTCAATGAGCGCTTTTTCCAAATCTATCTGCAAAGCAACTTTTTGTAAAGAAATTTTTTCAATATCTTTGTCGATAGGTTGAATTTTTTTATCAACAGTTTCGACAGAATCACATTTTATTTGTGAGAGAGAGTTGAAAATAGCTTCCATTACCTCTTTTTCATGGGCCTTCATTAGCTGCAATTTGGTCTCTATATTTTTTTCTTGAAGCTTATAATAGGCATGTTGGAGCTGATAAGACAGAAGTCTTGCTTTATCCTCTTCGATAATATTTTCAATCGCATTTTTTGAAAAAGCTGATTTCTCGTTAATAGTCTGCAATATTTTACGATTTTGCTCTTGTTTTACACGCAGCAATGCCACCTCATTGATAGCATTGTAGTAAATTTCGAAGTTTATTGATTTTTTTGATAAAATTTTCAGATCATAAAGTTCAATTTGAATATCCTGCGATGAAGCACCGCGCACTCTCGTTAAATAGAGCCTCTCCTCTTGAAGTATCTCTTTTGGGTGCTGCTTGATGTGCTCAACACTCTCAATCTGCTTTTGAATCTCATCATAGTAACTCTTTCTCTGTGATTCTTCATACAGCTTAGTGTCTACCGATGCAGCCCATATAACAGATGCAACAGATAACAATAATATAAATAATTTCATATCTTTTTTCCCTTTTTATATAAATAATTTAATTATCCCTGTTTCTTTGTAATACTTAAAAATTTTATTTTAGTTATAATCACAAAAATTATTATAGCTAAAATAAAAAAAGATTTTTTGTCTAATATTTTAATTGACGAGGTGTATCCATGGTAAATGGTTTTATAAAAAAAGGTATAAAATTAGAAGTCATTGAAAATTTTTCTATTATTGAAGAAGGAACTGATACAGCCAATATTATTTGGATTGATATGATTTCTCCTTCAATTGAAGAGATAAAAACAGTTGAGTCAATGTTTAATATAAAATTTCCAACAAAGCAAGAGAGTGAAGAGATTGAGCTGAGTTCCAGATATTGGGAAGAAGACAACAGAATAGAAATCAATAGTTATTTTCTTATCAATGCTGATAATGCGGCCTTTAATGAAACTGTTTCTTTTATATTGCAAGATAATCTTCTTATTTCAATCAGATATAAAAATTTAGAAAGTTTCAATACCTTTATAAGAAAATTATTAAATTCGCCAAGAGAATTTAAAAATGGATATTCTATCTTTTGTGAGATTATTGATATTAGAATTGACGCAGATGCTGATATTATTGAAAACTTATCAAAAGAGATAACAAAAATTAGAAAACATGTCTTTACCGATTATGCTAATGATGATGAGGAAATATTGGAAAAAATCTCTTCATTTGAAGATTTAAATATGAAAATCAGAGAGAACTTAACAGATAAGCAGAGAATCTTAAGTACACTCTTGAAGTCCAATAAATACAGCGATGACAAAAATACAATTCCAATTATGCTTAAAGATATAAAATCTTTGATTGAGTATACCAATTTCAATTTTGAAAGATTAGATTATTTACAAAACATATTTATCGGTGTTTTAAGTATTGAACAAAATAAAGTTATAAAAATATTTACCATTGTAAATGTGGTGTTTTTGCCACCGACTCTTATTGCGAGTGTTTATGGTATGAACTTTGACATACTGCCTGAACTCCACTGGGAGTATGGCTATCTTTTTTCAATTGCATTGATGATTCTATCTTCGGTTACACCTATTTTGATTTTTAAAAAGAAAGGTTGGATCTAAAGGTTTACTTTAAATCTAACCCCATAAGATAGGCATTACACCCATCACCATAAAACTTTTTAAGTATTTTTTTTATCTCAAAACCTCTTTTTTTGTATAGCGATATGGCTCCATAATTGTCAACACGAACCTCAAGTAAAATGTTCTCAAAACCCATTATTGCCAACTCTTTAAAGACAGAGTCCAAGAGTCCGTTTGCAATCTTTTTGCCGCGATGCGTCTCATCAACCCCGATTGAGTATAACTTGGCATTCTTGCGTTTAATCAGCACTAAAACATAACCCGCTATATTGCCATGCAACTCTGAGAGATAGAGCAAATTATTCTTTAAATGATACCTAATTGAGCCTTGCGAGAGCGGAAAATTATCTTTTGAAAATAGTTTTTTCTCCAGCTCATAGAGCTTTTTTGCATCACTTCCTAAAGCTCTGCGGATTGTCATTTTTGATAAATTGTATACTTTGGAACAAGCTTAAACGGACGATAAGACATCTTAACCTTGCGAAGGTTTTCAAACCCCATATCATCGCCGACATTTATATACTCTACTCCGTAGTGCTCTTTAAGCATTTTTGAAAATTCTCTAAAGATAAATTGTGCACATCCAAGAATCTCAAAATCGGTCTTTTCAATAATGACGGTTGCCGTATCTCTATTTATACGCTCTCCGACCGTAAACCCCTTAAGCTCGCCGTTTATATATATGACAAGACCTATTAGCGAAAGAACTTCATAATGCTTTAGCATCTGTTTTATGGCGCTTCTTTCCTGATGAATGCCCTCCAAGAAAACTTCCGACTCCTCTTTTGGCATATACTTAACTCTATCGGCAACCCATTTGTCAAACAGACGCATAATCTCATCTTTGTGTCTTACGCTGTCCAACTCTTCAACCGCATAATCAGGGTATGATTTTATAAATTTATTTATCTCTGTTCTCTTGGTATGATAGCTATTTCCGCGAAGATCAATAAGAGCATTTACCTCATAAACATAATCAACCAACTTCTTCTCTACGACATAGTTTTCCAGCATCTCAAACATGCTCTCTGCTTCATCCGCAGACTGAACAAACTCTTCAATCATAAATCCTTGTACGTAGTCGATGCGAGAGTAGTACGGGGAAGAGTTGTTTGCATTCATAATCTGAAAACACTTTACTATTGCCTCTGTTATATATTTTTTCTTTCCCAAAGGCGGCAGTAACATAGTTAGCTCCCCACCGGTCATAATAAACAGACAAAAACATTTATTTATAACTGCATAAAAACCGCTGCTGTTCGCAAGCCATATATAATTTGCGGCAAAAGTATAATCGCTTAAATCTACATCAATTTTTGAAAGGTACTTTTCCATAACGGGTTTTGTAGCTATTGTAAAGCGTTTTAATTTTTGTTTATTGACTGTTAAACTGCCCATCTAAATCCTTTTTTTTATTTGTTAACTATTTTTCTACTACTTTTTAAAAACATATTATAGAGAATTTTTCACCGTTTATCATTTACTTTTTAGCCATATTTTCCATCAATGCAAAAAGCTAATAATATGTGCAATTAAGGGTATTGTAAGCCTATAATATTTATAATTCCGGCGGTTTTGCAAAAAGAGTAAAACAGCCGTCTTTTATTGGGGTGTCGCCAAGCGGTAAGGCACTGGTTTTTGGTACCAGCATTCAGGGGTTCGAATCCCTTCACCCCATCCACAACGAAAAAATTTTTGTTAATATAGAGTATGTTCTATAAGTATTTTTAAACCAATCCCAATAAGAACTATGCCACCCAGTTTTTCGGCCTTTTCTTCGATATACCCGCCGCCTTTTGAACCCACAAAAACTCCAATAAAACTAAACGTATAAGTTACTACACCGATAATTATCATCGATACAAACGGATTTATCGCAAGTAGATTTAGCGTAAAGCCGGCAGCCATAGCATCGATACTTGTAGCAATCGCAAGCAGTAGGAGCACTTTGTTTGTAATGTTTGCGATCTCCTCTTCACTATTTTCACCGAAGCTGTCATAAAGCATTTTAGAGCCGATTGCACTTAGCAGAAGAAATGCCACCCAATGGTCTATGGACTCTATAATGCTTCCAAGACCAAGATTGGCAAGATAGCCAAAAAGCGGCATCAAACCCTGAAAAAGACCAAATAAAAGAGCGACTTTCAGAGCCAAAATTTTACTAAATTCTCTGTTTTTAACACCAAGACCTATTGAAACCGCAAAAGCATCCATGCTGAGGGCAAAAGCGAGTAAAAAAACTTCTAACATTCTAATATCCTAAATAATATCAACAAACTCGTTGCCGTCAAGTGCGGCTAAAATCTTGCTGTCAACCCTTATAGCCGACTCTATGACTACATTTTGAAGTTTAGAGATTATTGTGAGTTTCAATTCTCTGTTACCAGGATTTTGTCTTACGATTCTGTACAAATCTTCCAAAACCCTCATCTCCGTATCAAGCCTTATAGCCAAATTTATCGGCTCAAGCGGCACCTCTTGCACCTCTTTTTTTGTCTTTTGAGTCTCTTTTTTCGCCTCTTTAAGCGTCATTATCTTGCTCACATTTATTCTTGTGAACATATCTGTTTGAGTTATTTTTGCTTTTATTGCTATCGGTTCGTTAAGGTTCATCCCTTGAAGTTCTTCAAGTTTATCCGAAAAAAGCATAATTTCAATATTGCCATGATAATCCATAAGATTTACGATGCCAAATTGGTTTCCCTTTTTAGATGTTTTTTTAGTTATCTCTTCAACTTTTCCTATAAAAATTGCGTACGAACCGTCTTTTATACTCTCTTTTTCAGATGATAAGGTATAGTCCAACTCATCGAGCTTTTCTCTATACTCATCAAGAGGATGTCCTGAGACATAAAATCCCAGAGTCTCTTTTTCAAATTCCAAAATCTCTTTTAATTCATACTCATCTGAATTTACCAAGTTAAGTTCAACGCTTGTTATCTCCGCATCATCTCCAAAAAGGCTTCCGATGGCATTTTTTTTAGCATTAGAGGCATCTTTTGCGGTATCTACAATCTTCTCAATTTGGTCTAGTAAAGCTTTTCGAGAATATCCAAACCTGTCAAAACCGCCCGCTTTTATGATTGACTCTATAACTCTTTTATTTACCTTTGACGGCTCTATTCTGTTGACGAAATCCTGAAGCGACTTAAAATCACCGCCCTCTTTTCTTGTCTCCAAAATTGAGTAAACAGCCGCCTCTCCTACTCCTTTAATCGCACCAAGACCAAAAAGAACAATCTCTCTGCCATCTTTTGTAATTGCTGAAAATTCAAGCTGCGAGTCGCAGATATCAGGAGGGGAGAGTTCAATGCCCATTCTCTTAGTCTCATCGATATAGCGGACAACCTTGTCCGTGTTGTCCTTATCCGATGTTAAAAGTGCCGCCATAAACTCATTTGGATAGTAAGTTTTTAGCCATGCGGTCTGAAATGTAATCATCGCATAGGCTGCTGAGTGGGATTTGTTAAAACCGTACCCCGCAAACTTCTCGATTATATCAAAGAGTTTTGATGCCGTGTCGTAGTCAAGCCCCTGCTTTTGCGCTCCAGTTGCAAACTCGTCGTTATAGACGGACATATCTTTTTTCTTACCCATAGAACGGCGGATAATGTCAGAGTATCCAAGAGAAAAGCCTCCTACGGTCTGAACAATCTGCATGACCTGCTCTTGATATACGATGACTCCGTAGGTATTTTTAAGTATAGGCTCCATAGTGGCAAATGTGTACTCTATCTTCTCTCTGCCGTGCTTTCTCTCTATAAAACTATCAAGCATCCCAGACTCCATCGGTCCTGGTCTATAAAGTGCCAAAACCGCAATTAAATCCTCGAAACTATCAGGCTTAAGGCGTTTGTTCAAATCCTGCATACCGGAACTCTCTATTTGAAACATTCCTACCGTGTCACCGCTTCTAATTGCATCGTAGACTTTAGAGTCATTCTCGTCTATCTCATGCCAGAGAACCTCTTTGTCGTATCTGAATTTTATAAGTTTTATAGCGTTATCGATAACATCAAGAGTTTTTAGGCCTAAAAAGTCGAACTTAATCAAATCAACATCTTCAAGGTAGTTAAGAGAATATTGCGTTACAAAAACATTCTCGCCTGAGGGCTTGTATATGGGTGTTTTTTTCCAAAGCTCTTCGTTTGAGATAACAACTCCTGCCGCATGAATGCCGGAGTTTCGCTTTAGGCCTTCCAGCTTTTTAGCAAACTCCCAAACTCTTGCAGCATTTGCGTCACTCTCAATCAGTTCTTGAAGTTTTGGCTCTTTTTGAAAAGCTCCGGCAGTAAATTCACCGTTTTTTGTCTTGCCGTTTAGTGTAATACCGAGCTCATCCGGAACAAGTTTTGCCATTTTATCGGCTTGGCTAAGCGGCATATCAAGAACACGGGCAACATCTCGTATAACTCCTTTTGCCAAGAGCGAACCGAAAGTTATAATCTGCGCTACCTGATTTCGTCCATACTTCTCGACAACATAGTCTATAATTTCTCCACGGCGTGCCTGCATAAAGTCCATGTCAATATCGGGCATACTTATACGTTCAGGATTTAAAAATCTCTCAAAAAGAAGGTCATACTTCATCGGGTCAATGTCGGTAATTTCAAGAGAATAGGCAACCAGACTTCCAGCTGCACTTCCACGCCCGGGACCGACAGCAATGCCCTTCTCTTTAGCAACTTTTACAAAGTCCCAGACTATTAACATGTATCCGGGAAATTTCATATCGTTGATGACTTTTATCTCAAACTCTAACCTAGCTCTATATTCATCATGCTTCTCTTTTGGAACATGTTTTAGTCTATTTTCAAGCCCAACTCTGCATCTGTATATAAAATACTCTGCATCGTTTTTATCTGCACTGCTGTACCAAGCTCTTTTTTGCTCTTTTGTTGCATCGTTGCCTAATGGCTCATCATCTGCATTGTCGATATTTAGCCCATCAACGGCAGCGTACTCTCTTGTAAATTTAAAATTTGGGGGAACCGGGTCGCCAAGACGCAGCTCTAAGTTACACTTATCAACTATCTCCTGCGTATGAGTGATGGCTTCTGGAATATCTGCAAAAAGTCTTGCCATCTGCTGTGGAGATTTGAGGTAAAACTCATGAACGGAGTGACGCATACGGTTTGGGTCGTCGTAGAGTTTATTCATCCCTATACACATAAAAGCCTCGTGATACTGCGCATCACCCGCAAATGTGTAGTGAGTGTCGTTTGTAGCGACTACTTTTATATCTAGCTCTCTGGATAGCTTGAGCACCTGTTCGTCAATAAAGAGCTGGTCGCCTATACCGTGGCGCATAAGCTCTAAGTAGAAATCATCTTTAAATATCTCTTTATACTCTAACGCAACTGCCTTTGCACCCTCATATCCAAGCGCACCGTTTTTTACATTTCTGTCGTTTGACAAATTAAGATGCCAATTTACCTCGCCTTGAAGACACGCAGATGTACAGACAAGCCCTTCACTATGCTCACGAAGCTCTTTTTTATTTATCCTCGGAAAGTAGTAAAAGCCGTCTATAAAAGCTTTTGATGAGAGGTACATAAGGTTTTCATAGCCCTTTTGATTTTTTGCAAAAAGACAGATATGGAATCTCTGTTTTGTACTCTTGTCATCAATCGTCTCACCGTTATGAATATAACCCTCCATCCCTATTATCGGCTTTATTCCTGCCTCTTTCATCTGCTTATAAAAATCTATTGCGCCAAACATATTGCCGTGATCTGTCATAGCGACGCTCGTCATGCCAAGCTTTTTAACCTGAGTTACAAGATTTGAGAGTTTGTTAGCACCGTCAAGCAATGAGTATTCGGTATGGAGATGGAGATGCGTAAATGGTAAGTTGCTCATTTAATTACTGCTTTAGTTATGTTTCGGATTGTTTATTATATTTGAAATTGCTTTAGCCGGAGTTGAGAGCTTAAACATTTGTATTTCTTTTATATATCTTTTATATTTATGGTAGTACAATGGTTTTATATATAATAAATAAAAAGGGGTTAAGTATGTGGATTGGCAATCGCATTTTACTAAGCAGTGTTACTGCGACACTGTTACTGACAAGCTCTCCCGTGAACCTAGTTGCTGCTGAGATTGGACCAATATACGAAGATGGGACTTTTGACATCAGTGTCGCAGCTGGAGATACAATTACCCTTGATGACAACTCAGTAACTTTGAATGCCATTGAAATTGATCCTTGGATTAGTACGGGTGTGAGTATCTTAAACGAAGGAATAATCACGGTGGATTCCGTAAATAGTAGTGATGTTACAGGCATCATTTCAGAATTCAACGCTGGTTCTATTAATAATACCGGTTTAATAGATGTCAGCACAGACACTGGTTATGCTACCGGTATTTCAGCGTGGTCGTGGAATGAAACAGGTGGAATAATAACAAACGAAAGTACCGGAACCATTTCTGCCACTTCTATTGACGGTGAGGCTGATGGCATATATATTATGGAGAACTACGGTGTAGTTGAAAACTATGGGAACATAGATACCATCTCAGATAATAACAATGCGGTCGGGATTTATACTGAGTGGAATGAAACAGATATTGCAGTTGCAACAATAACAAACAAAAGCACCGGAACTATTTCTGCTACTTCTATTAACGGTGGAGCTTATGGTATATTTGCTATGGAGAACCTCAGTGTAATTGAAAACTATGGCAGCATAAATACTATCTCAGAAAATGGAAGTGCGGTTGGAATTTCTACTGATTACAATCATGTTGACGCAATTATTGCCAATATCGGAAGCATTACCGCTGAAGGGCGCAGTGATACATATGGAATTTACAGCAATACCAATGACGGTACTATAACTCATAGCGGAACCATAGAAGCATCAACAACAGATGATGGCACGGCGTATGGCATCTATATGTCAAGTAATAGCGGAACTGTTACGGTGGATGGAAGTATCGATGCCCACTCGGTAAATGGAAGCACCGTAGGTATTTATATCGATAGCGATAACAGTGGAAACATTAATGCCAACGATTCTATTATCGCTACTTCAACCAATGGTGATGCTATCGGTATTTATTCCGGAAATAATCAAAGTACAGGCATAATTACTAATAACGGGACTATTAATATTGATTCAGAAAACGGCTCCGCTATTGGAATTGACATTTCCGGCAGTAATGATGGAACCATCACAAATAATTCAATTATTTATGCTGATTCCGTTTACAATGATGCGTACGGTATCCGCGCCAGTTCCAGTTTAAGCCCTCACACGATTGCCAATGGTGGAGAGATTAATATAGGAACAACAGACGGTAATGCTTATGGTATCTATATCGACAATGCCACCGACAGTGTAATCACTAACAGCGGAAGCATCATTGTCGATTCAACCAATAATAATGCGTACGGTATATACAGCAATGATTTTTCGAATGCCGCCCTTACTAATAGCGGAACTATTACGGCGCCTATTGCTCTTTCTCTTACAAACAGCGGAACCGTTGAAAACACCTCTTCTGGGGTCATTAACGGTGATATACAGGCTGGAAATGCCAATGTTCAAAATGACGGAACCATCAATTTAGCCTCTACCAATACTTCTAACGTCAATAATTTTACTCAAAGCGCAGGCGGGGTACTTGAAATCAGGCTTAACAGCGGTGCAGACGGGATAGCTCAGTATTCAAAATTGTCTGCAAACGGTGTAGCAACACTTAACTCAGGTACCACGCTCAATGTTAATGTACAAACTTCAACGGATTATCAAAATTTACTTATAGGGCAGCAACTAACTGACGTTATTTCAGCTACAACACTAATAGCAGATGCGTCAACACTTAATGTAACAGATACATCAGCATTGCTAAATTTTACCCCTGTCGTAGATGGCGCAACATTGGACTTGGATGTAGTAAAAGGTGTTTCAATACTTGACGCCACTCAAAATAGTGGAGTTGTAGGAGCATATGGAGCAGCAAGTGTACTTGAAGAGTATGCAGGAGATGATTCAGACTTAACTACTTTTATAAGTTCGCTAAATACCCTTGAAACAGAAGAAGAAGTTGCTCAGGCTATTTTAGAGACAACTCCAACAACTACAACTGTTCTTTCAAATATAAGCACACAATTTTACAATAATATAGGTTCCATTGTTCAGTCACATCAAAATAACCCAACAGGAATGAACTCCGGAGATGTTGTGCTTGGCGATAAAAATTTATGGATTAAACCTTTTGGCTCATACAGTAAGCAAAATAACAAAGATGGACTTAATGGGTTTAGTGCTCATTCAAAAGGAGTCGGGATTGGAGTTGATGGAGAATACGAAAATAACCAGCGTGTTGGTTTAGCCGTTTTCTACACTCAATCAGATGTGGACGCCAATAGTGTAAGTCAAAATACAAAATTAGATATATTTAATCTAATCGTATATGGCAACCTTCCAATTATAGATAATTCAACAAATTTATTTTATCAACTTGGTATGGGTATTCAACAAACAAGCTCCACTCGCAACATAACAGCTCCTGCATTAACTGCTAAGGCTGATTATAATGCAAAGACTTTATTTGCCAACATCAAATTAGCACGGGACACTTCTATAAACAACACTTTAAATCTTTCAAATCAACTTTTTGGAACATATGTTTATTATAAAAATCCTTCATACAGTGAATCTGGAGCAGGAGGACTTAACCTTAATGTTCAGGGTTTTAATACTACATCTTTAGTATTTGGCATTGAAGAGAGTTTGAAGTACTCTATTACAGATGGTACAGATTTACTGTTAAATATAGCGCTTGGATATGATTTTGGCGATACAAATCAGAATGTATTGGCTAGTTATTATGGTGCAAGCGGAACTTCTTTTACTACCAGTGGAATTGACAATGGTCCTTGGGCTTATAAAACTGGAATAGAGATTGCGCAAGAACTGCAAAATAATCTTTCTGTAAGCGCAGGGTACGATTTGGATGGAAGAGGAAGTGATTTCAAAAATCATACCGTATCGGCAAAAGTCAACTGGAAATTTTAGAACCAGTTTGCTGAATGCGTAGATACTTTTTACTCTCTTTTACGTTTCTGTCTTCTTTTTTGTTTATTGGGTGTGGATACACAATACCCACACCCCAAGAAAGAGCACAAAATATTCAAAATTTAACAAAATTTTCAAATTTATCTAAACATATTTACACAACATCACTGTTTGAAATTACAGCGTACACTACCGACTTGGCATCATGCAGCGATAAAAATATACATATCTATGTTGAGGGTGACGGTCTGGCGTGGATATCTTCACAAAGAGTTTCAGACAATCCCACCCCTGTTAATCCCTTGGCTCTAAAACTTGCACTACAAGACGCTAATCCATGTGTTGCTTATCTAAGCAGACCTTGCCAATATATTAATAGTGAAAAATGTGAGCAAAAATATTGGACAAGCCATAGATATGCACCGGAAGTTATTGAAAGCTACAATGAAATATTAAATGAGATAAAAAATAATAATACTAGCTCTTTTAGCCTATTTGGATATTCAGGAGGCGGTTCCGTTGTCGCTCTTTTGAGTGCTCAAAGGAATGATGTAAGACAATTTGTCACTATTGCAGGAAATCTTGATACACGATATTGGAGCAACCAACATCATTTAGAACCACTTTTTGGTTCGTTAAATCCAGCTGATTTTTCAGATAAGTTAAGCAAAATTGATCAATACCACCTTATCGGTGAAAAAGACAAAATAATAGATAAATCTGTTTTTATTTCCTACAAAAGCCACTTTAAAGATAGCACTAAAGTTGATTATAAAATATTCAAAGAATTTACACATAATTGCTGTTGGGATGAACACTGGATAACAATCTTAGAAAAAATCCCTAAAATTAAAGATTAGTTCCTCTCGTTATTTTTTGCGGACTCTATAATAAATGCTCTAAGCTCTCCATATTTATGCTTATACTCATCATTCTTAAAGTACGCATGAGAGCTTTTACGGATTCCCTCTTTGCTATCTACATATACTTCATTTTTGTTTAGATGAATATTTGAGAGCAGTGTGCCGTCACTGTCCAATATTTTATTCCACTCATCAGCAGTGTGAGTAGTTACAAATATTTTACTGCTCAGGTGGCAGACTCTGCATTGTTTCAAATAAATTAACTGGCCATTAAACGTAGATATGGCATTTAAAGCGAAGGGCAATATAAAAGCGAAGATAAAAAACAAAGAAACAAATCTTTTCATAAGTTACCTTTAATTCATTGACATGTAGTTTTTACATGTCAATATAGTTAAATGCAGAATTTATTTAACTTTTTCTAAATACTCGCAGTCAACTGTATTTACTCTGATTGTATCGCCTTCAAGCACATGGTAAGGCACTTGAACAACTGCACCAGTCTCTAGTGTTGCAGGTTTTTTGCTTCCGCTTGAAGTGTCACCCTTAAAGTTTGGAGGAGTGTCAGTGATAACAAGTTCCATAACCTCAGGGGCGCTTACCGTTATAGCATTTCCTTTATAGAAAACCATATCAACGTTAATCCCATCTTTGAACCACTTAGAAGCATCATCACACTGTTCGTAACTTAGCCCCATCTGCTCATATGACTCTTGGTCCATAAACTGATACTGCTCGCCGTCGTCATATAGATACTGCATAGTTTTGTAAGTTATCTCAGGAACTTCAAATTTGTCGCCTGCGTGAACAGTTTTATCAACAACTTTGCCATTTAAAAAACTTTTAACTTTCATACGAACAAATGCCGCACCTTTTCCCGGTTTAACATGTTGAAATTCTACTACCCTGTATGGAACTTCGCCTATAATAAGACGAACACCTTTTTTAATATCACTCATTCCGACAGTTGCCATAAATACACCTTGCAAAATATTTTCTTGAATTTTACATAAAAAGTGCTTAAGGATATCTCTTAAGAGTTAATCCACATATTTTTTTAGTTACTTTTTTTAGTTTTTTCCGACATTGCAGCTGGCCCCTTGGAAGTTTGATAGCTGAGTGCCGATAGGCTGTAAAGTGTGGTAAAATTGCTCTTTATCTGTTTTTTCCAAGGACTCTATTTTGAAAAGTAAAAATCTTGCCAATATCTTTTATCAATGGGAAGACGACACTCTTGTGCTAAATATTTTAGGCGCACCAAGCGCAAAACGCGACGCAATCGGAAAAGTTAAAGGAAATCAGCTAAAAGTAAGTGTTACCGCTGAACCGGTGGGAGGAAAGGCAACTGACCATATGGTCAAATTCTTGGCAAAAGAGTTTGGAGTTTCAGCTTCTGACATCGTGGTAGTATATGGACGTATGAATGTTAACAAGCAACTTCGCATAAAAAACCCAAAAACAGTCCCTGCAGGAATAATTAAAAACGGCTGATTCTTACGAGTAAAATAAAAATTATATTATTCGGTAAAAGAGGCGTTTTGAATCGTTTTCGTGCGGAAGAAGGAGTTTTTGAAGCTCCGCAGAAACTTTGCTGTAGTACGAATTTCCGACTAAAGCGCCGTTGTAGGCATTAATTGCTTTATCGTTGGAACGGTGTTTTTTGTAGCACTCCCATAAAATTCCGGCTGCGACGTTAAGATTTGTACTCTCATTTAAAAGTCCATGAAGTGATACATTCATCCCCTTAAGCACATCTTTATGCATATTATTTATCTGCATCAGCCCAATATCAAAGCTCGGATAGCGGTGGTAGTCTAAGAAATCAATTACCCCTTTGGCCTGAAGAGTGTTTTTGCTGTGAATTTCTACTACTTTCGTATAGGTGTTATAAGGGATTCTACTGTTTTGCAACATTATATAGAGTTTATCACGCTGAATTTTTGTCAGTTTTGTATAGTTAACGGAGACTACCAGCGGGTCAAGATTGCTCTCCACCTTTGAAATGGCGTAGAGAAGTCTTGGCTCAATTCCATACGCTTCTCCTGTGCGAATCCACATATTTGTGGCAGCTTGCGCGCTAAACATCAACAGCATCAACAACCAAAACACTCTTATCATTCTACATTGTCCCTTGATAGAAATTTACTTATATCTCACATCAAAGCAAAAATTGTACCTACTTTGTTTTATTCCTATTTTCTAAAGATTAGACTATTTTAATCAATTGTTTCTTATAATAGAGAAAGTTTCTTATGAGGGGTATTTTTACATGTCAATATCAACAGACGACAGATACAACACGCTTGAAAAGAGCATAAAAAAACTCTCTTACGATAAGAGCGCACTTATTGAGATTCTTCACACTGCTCAAGAGACATTCGGCTATCTGGGTGTCGACACGCTTAAATTTATTGCTTCAAGATTAAAACTCCCATACTCAAAGGTCTACGGTGTTGCTACATTTTACAACTACTTCAGGCTAAAACCAAAAGGCAAACATAATGTCGTCGTCTGTTTGGGAACTGCCTGCTACATCAAGGGCTCTAACAAAATCCTTGAAAATATAGAAAAAAGATACGGCATTAAAGCGGGCGAAACGACATCAGATGGGGCTCTCTCAATTTTAACCGCTCGATGTTTCGGTTCATGCGCTCTTGCTCCCGTTATAGTTTGTGACGATGTGATAAAGCCAAAAACGACGCTTGAGAGCTCTTTGTACGAGATTGAGGAGATGATAAAGTGATTACGACGATTGCGGAGTTACAAGAGCTCTCAAGCAAGAAAAGAGAAGAGAATGCAAAAAATCCAAGAGAGATTGGCATTGAGCGAAATTCTGCTTTTTATACAAAACAGAGAAGAATCGTTCTTGAAAACGAAGGGCTTATCGACCCTGACGATATAGAGGATTATATTGGTCACGGCGGATACTTTTCACTTTTTCGTGCACTCAGATGAGGCGGTTTCTGCCTTGGATGTCCTCGTCCTCCCTCGATGGAAGCTATAAGCGCTGTCGCCTCTCCGCAGACAAACGCTCCTGCACCAAGTCTTATCTCAATGTTGAAATTAAAACCGCTATGAGCGATATTTTCTCCCAAAACCCCAAGCCTAGTTGCCTGTTTTATGGCTCTGCCAAGCTTCTCAACTGCTATGGGGTATTCAGCGCGAACATAGATATAACCCTTGTTAGCACCGCAGGCATAACCCGCGATCGCCATTCCCTCAAGCACTCTGTGCGGGTCGCTCTCCATAACAGCCCTGTCCATAAAGGCCCCC
>DAIDMU010000091.1 GCA_027448805.1 Sulfurimonas sp.
CGAGTCGGTGGAGCGGGCTTTAGCAGGACTTGCTAAAAAATCTCGCCGTATTAATCCCAAAGAGAAAAAAATTGTAGCGTATCATGAGAGCGGACATGCACTTTTAGCTGAGACAACCAAGGGCGCTAAAAAAGTTTCAAAAGTTTCCATTGTTTCTCGTGGTTTGGCAGCTTTGGGCTATACTCTCAATGCACCTGAGGAAAATAAGTTTATGATGCAGCGTCATGAGCTTTGGGCAGAAGTAGATGTTCTTCTCGGAGGACGTGCGGCTGAAGAGGTGTTTATAGGTGAAATCTCAACAGGTGCCGGAAATGATTTGGAGCGCGCTACTGATATTATTAAATCAATGGTTCAGACTTATGGAATGAGCGATGTAGCCGGACTTATGGTTTTAGAAAAAAGCAGACACTCGTTTTTGGGCGGAATGGGTCAAACTACTAGAGAGTATAGCGACAAAATGGCGGAGAATATGGATGAATTTATTAAATCATCACTTCTCGAAAGATATAAAAATGTTGTACAAAGACTTCAAGAGTATAAGCCTGCAATAGAGAGCATAGTGAAGCTTCTTTACAAAAAAGAGAATATAACCGGCGAAGAAGTTAGAGATATTATTATTGCATTTGAAAAAGAGAACAACTTGGTCTCTAAGGTAAATATAGTTGTCGACGATATAGAAGAAGAGTTAAAAGCTGATGCTAAGATGGCAGAGGGTGACAAAAATACAAAGCAGAATAAAGAGGAATCAGATGAAAACTAATCTTTTACCGATTGCAAGAGAGGGTTGGAACTACCTGATTGGCTCTATTGTTTTATTATTGGTTTTTGGATTTTTCAACTTTGAATTTTTACAGTTTTTGGCTTTTGCAGCAACACTGTTTTTCATCTTTGTGTTTAGAAATCCAGAGAGACAAAGTATGCTTTACCAAGAAAACAGCATAGTGAGTCCAGTTGATGGAACCGTCATCTCTATCGAAGAGCTGCACGACGAAGAAAACAGCGGCTACAAGGTAGAGATAGAGGGGAGTTACCTGAATGTATCTCTGCTAAGGGTTCCCTTTACATCAACATTGGAAAATATAGAGATACGAAGAGGTGCAAGACTCTCTGCGTTAAGTCCACTCTCAAAGAGTATCAATGAAAATGCAGAATTGATTTTTAGTGATACAAAATCATTAAATAAAATAAAAATTGTACATAAGCTAAAACAAAGTTTTGAAACTATTGATATTAGCATCATTAAAGCTCAAAATTTATTACAGGGCACAAGATACGGTCTTATGATAGACGGAGTAACAACGATATATTTACCAAATAATTTTAGATTAAATGTCGGCATAGGCAGTGAGCTTGTAGCTTCTGAGACTCTGATCGGTTATTTTACAAGCGAGAGCAAGAAGTAAATTTCAGTTTTGAGGCTGACTTTTTTCGTGCATTAGTTTATCAACATCAATGCTAAAGTTGAAATATCCGGAATTAAAATTGTTTTTATTTATTTTAGAGAGCTGAACTACTGCGCCCTTGTTGTTTTTTGCCTCAAGATAGAGAAGACCAAGCGCATATCTGCTCTCTAAAAAATCAGGATTTTTCATCTTAGAGAGTTCTAAAAGAGCTATCGCATTGGCGTGGTGATTTGCCGCAGTAGAAGCAACGGCACCCAAAAACAGAGTTTGAGAATCTCTTACTTTTAGATTGTCAATTAGATTGTTGTAGAGTGTATATGACTCCTCGTAAGCTCCGTCGTAGAGTGAGGCAAGTGCCAGTGCGCTTGTTAATTCATGCGTTTGAGCAGTTGTTGATGCCAGAGCCTGCTTTAACTGCTCTCTTAGATAGTATAGTTTTCCTGTTATCAGATTTTGTTGAATATATAGATATCTTGTTATATGTGCGCCAAAATATAGATCGTTAAAATTAAATTTTTGTACTTTAAGATAGTTCATAACTTCGCTCGCATACTTTATTGGAATGTGTTTGTTGAAATGTGCATCTATGTACATCATATGGGGCACTATTTCATTAGGAAGCATGATAGTGAGTTTATTTGCTGATTTTTTTGCCGCCTCTACATTGTTTTGTTTTAGAGCTATTATTATATCTAGAGCCAAATAGAGAGGTCGCTGCTTATAATCTTTTTCAAGCCAGTCAGCTGCCGCCATAAAGTTATCTTCGCTAATCTGAAGAAGAGTTTTATAGAGCTCCATATCTTCAGAAGACTTCTCCTGCGAGATGGCATCTTTAATAATCGATAACAACTTAGGGCTCTCTTTATTGATAAGCTGAGAACACATAACCGCATATATTCCGGATGTATAATTTTTTGCATCAAGATTATAGGAACGTACAAAGTGCTTATGCGCATCAACCATATTTCCCATTTGTGCATATGTAAGAGCCAGATTGTAGTGCAGAATTGAGTGCTTAGGCTGAATCTCAACTAGTTGTTGCAATAACTCATTTGCTTCTCTTAGTTTAAATGAGAGTGCGTTTTTGATTGCTTTTACGATTCCTATATTTACGCTTGAAGATGAAGAGCTTTTTTCCAAATACTCTTTTGCAGAATCTATATTGTCGATAAAAATATTTGCAGTTCCTTTTCGTATATAGTCTATTGTTTGATTTGCATTAAAAATTTTATACGGTGAAAAGTAGAATATTTTTTGATAATTTATCTCTTTTGAGCTGCTGATAACATTTCTGTATCGTTTTTGAGCACGCTCTGAATCAAAGAGAGAATCTTTTAGTTCTACGGTAATAGGATAAGGTTTATAAACCTCTTCCCCAAAGAGATCCGTTACATTCTCTATCTCCTTTGCTGCTTCTTGAATTTGACCGGCTTTTAGATTTATATATCCAATTGCAAGCTGGGCTTCCATAGGTTTAATGCCGCTTTTAATTGAGTCCCGTAAATGCTCTTTTGCCAGCGTTAAATCTCCGACTCTTGCGTAAAGCAATCCCAAGCTAAAACTGTTTGCAGGGGATTCATTTTTTACAAGGCTCTCTATAGCCTTTTGATCATTATCAAAAAGAGCATTTATTTTTGAATTTAAGTTGTTTTGTACGTTTGCGTACTCATCAGTAGTTGGATTTTTAAGAGCGCTAAGAGCTTCAAGATAGTTGCCGTTGTAGTAGTTAATAAGCGTGTAGTAGTAAGAGTAGAGCGGCGACTGCCTTTCTTGCGGAAGATAAGCATAAGCCAAATCAATATAGTATTTAAAACTTTTTTCGTTTCCTAGGTAGAGTGAGCAGACAGCTGCATTAATAGCGCTTACACATCTTTTTTCATTATTTTGTATCGCTTTTTGAAAGGTGCTCAAAGCTGTTTCATACTGGGCATCTTTAAGTTGTGCAACACCGAGGTTATATGCTGATACGGCTTCACTGTAGTGTGCTATCTTCTCATACAGAGTCAGAGCCTCACTTTTAGAGCCGGTTGAGTAGAGATAGTCGGCTTTAGCTATCATATTTTCTATTTTGCTGGGTTCCACCGGCTCTAGAGGCTCCTTTTCCAACTTCTCTTGTGCATCATCCATGGAGATTTCAGCAGGCTTTTTCGGTGATTTAAGAAGCAGAACTGAGGCAACTGTTATTATTAAGAGAGCTGCGACACCAACCCCAATAAACAGCAGCTTTTTTTTATTTTTAGACGACGAGCCTTCGTCCGTTGCCGGCTTGCCCGAAGAGGCACTATCATAGGCAGCGTCACTGTCTTCAATAATTATTATCTCTTCTTCTAATCCATCTGCCATTATTTGCCTTGTTATTGTTTCCTACTTAAAGCAAAAAAGGTACCATAAAATTAGTTTATGTAGGGCTCAAGCGCCTTTGGAATCGTGATAGTTCCATCTTCGTTTTGGAAATTTTCCATAATTGCCACCATTGTTCTGCCAACAGCCAAAGAAGAGCCGTTGAGCGTATGAACAAAAGAGTTTTTATCTCCGTCTTTGTATCTTATTTTTGCACGCCTTGCCTGAAACTCTCTGGTGTTAGAGACTGAACTTATTTCTCTGTAGCTATTTTGTCCAGGCAGCCACACTTCCAAATCAACTGTTTTTGCTGCACCAAAACCTAAATCTCCGGCACAAAGAGTTACAAGGCGGTGAGGAAGCTCAAGCGCGCTTAGCAAATCAGAAGCAGTTTGAACCATCTCATCAAAAATCTTATCGCTGTCTTCTGGTTTTGTTATGCTTACAAGCTCGACTTTGTGAAATTGATGCTGGCGTATCATACCTCTTGTATCTCTTCCTGCGGCACCTGCCTCTTTTCTAAAGCATGATGTATATGCCGTCATTTTTATCGGCAACTGAGAAGGAGCTAAAATCTCATCTTGGTAGAGGTTTGTAACAGGAACTTCCGCGGTCGGGATTAGGAAAAGCTCTTGGTCTTGCACTTTGTATAAATCATCTTCAAATTTTGGAAGCTGTCCTGTTCCTTCTAACGCTGCTCTGTTTACAAGAGATGGCACGCTTACCTCTTCAAAACCTCTTTTTGAGTTGAAATTCAGCATAAAGTTAATAAGTGCGCGTTCGAGTTTTGCACCCATTCCAAAAGAGACGCTAAAGCGGCTGGTTGCCAGTTTTACGCCTCTCTCAAAATCTATCCATCCGTTTTTCTCAGCCAACTCCCAGTGCTCTTTTGGAGTAAAGCCAAACTCTCTTGGATTTAAAACTTTTTTAATCTCTACATTTTCGCTCTCATCTGCACCGTCCGGAACATCATCGTCTGGTATGTTTGGAATAGACATAGCAATGGACTCTAACTCCTCTTGCTTTACTCTTTGAATCTCTAGCGCTTCTGCTATTTTTATCTTGTTGGCATCAACTTTTGCTTTTAGTTCGTTTACGTCTCTACCCTCTTTTTTGTAAATACCGAACTCTTTGCTCATCGCATTTTGTGCTGCTTGAAGAGTCTCGTAATCAGCTTTTGCTGCCTTTAGTTCTTCATTTTTTTTCTTCAATTCATCAAGAAGTTTAACATCCACGCCTTTGCGCATAAGTTTTGCGCTAACGCCCCCAAAATCTTTTTGCAGTAATTTTAAATCAATCATAGTTATCCTAAAAAATAAGTGGTGAAATTATATCAAAATAAACTATTTAAGCATATTATGGTGGAGGTATGATAGAATACAGCTTTTTAAGAGACATTTTGCACTGGAGATTGATTTATAACATGCAATTACCCTTTAACAGTAGAATAATCCTTGATGCGTTAGAACAAAATATTTTTATAAAAGACTTGAATCATCTATTTCTTTTCGTTAACAAATCATGTGCTGATTTAATGGGTGCAAAAGATTCACAAATTATAGGAAAGAGCGACTTTGATTTTTTTCCAAAAGAGATAGCTCAAAAATACAGAGATGATGATATATTTATTTTGGAAAGCAAAAAAACAATAGACGTAGAAGAGAGCATAGTATCTAACGGACAAACAAGAGTAATACGAACAATTAAAAAACCTCTCTATATAGGCGGAGAAGTAGTTGCAATTTTGGGAATTTTTTGGGATATAACAAATGAAAAAGAGGAAGAGCTCTACTATAAAAAACTACAATCCGGTCTTATGCAGGCCCAAGCTCTTGCTCATATCGGGCACTGGGAGCTTGATCTAATCAAGAACAGTCTCTACTGGTCTGATGAGGTTTATCGCATATTTGGTTTAGAGCCGCAGGAGTTTAGCGCAACCTATGAATCGTTTTTAAAGTATGTGCATCCAGAGGATGTTGATATGGTAAATAATATTTACATGTCATCTCTCAGGGAGAAGCATGGCTATTACGTCGAGCATCGTATTGTTCGTGAAAATGGCAAAATTGGGTTTGTTGAAGAGAGATGTGAGCATGAGTTTGACAGTAGTGGAAACCCTATAAAATCAATAGGCACCGTTCATGATATAACAAGACGAAAAAACGCTGAAAATGAGCTTATACTGGCTTCTGCTGTTTTTGAAAAGATGAATGACGGTGTTCTTATTACCGATGAGAAGCAGCAAATAGTTACCATAAACAGCGCATACATGGAGATATCAGGTTATTCTATTGAAGAGATTAGGGGAAAAACGCCAAATACATTTAGTTCAGGCTGGCATGACAAAGCTTTTTATCAAAACATGTGGAGTGAACTCAATCAAAATGGCCAGTGGAACGGGGAGATAATTGACCGCAGAAAAAACGGCGAGTTATACACTGCTGAACTTACTATTATCGCCATGCACAACAAAGACGGCAAATTGACAAACTATATCTCCATAGTCAATGATATAAGCGAGAAGAAACAAAAAGAGAGTTTGATTCATAATCTCGCCTATTTTGACGCGCTTACAAGTCTTCCAAACAGGGTTTTGTTTCAAGAACGCGTTATGAATAAGATACCGGCACTGCATAGAAACTCAAAAAAAATGGCGCTCTTTTTTATAGATATGGATAATTTTAAAAATATAAATGACACATTTGGGCACTTTACAGGAGATAAGTTTTTGATTGAAGTGGCAAAATCGATTAAAGATATTCTTCGCGAACAAGATACTTTAGCTCGGCTTGGCGGTGACGAGTTTACGGTAATACTTGAAGATGCGGAATCCGTTTTAGACATAGCTTTTGTAGCAGAGAAAATAATTGAGAGGTTTAAAGCACCGATAATAATAGACGGCAGAGAGTTTTATACCGGAGCAAGTATCGGTATTAGCATCTATCCCGATGACGGAACAACTTATGAAGAGCTTGTTAAAGCTGCCGATACCGCAATGTATCAGGTAAAGGAGAGCGGAAAAAACAGTTATCAATTTTTTACACAATCAATGAATGAGAAGATAACAGAGCGCTCGCTTATAGAGAACGATTTGCGCAGCGCTATTAATAAACATGAGCTATTTTTAGAGTATCAGCCAAAAATAAATCTGGAAACAAAGAGTGTATATGGGATGGAGGCGCTGATTCGCTGGAACCATCCAGGGGTAGGTCTCATACGGCCCGACAAGTTTATCGGCATATCCGAAGAGACGGGACAGATATCGCAGATAGGTTTATGGGTGGCGAAACAGGCGATTAGCGATGCAAAAGCACTTCATGATGAGGGAAATAGACTAATCATATCAATAAATGTATCAAGCAAGCAATTAAATGATGACGCTTTTATCAACGATATTTGTGCCATTGCTGATGATATTGGGCTCGATAAAAGTTATATTGAGTTAGAGATTACGGAGAGCCATATCATGAAAAATGTTGACAAATCGCTCTCTATTTTAAATGCACTGTACAAAAGAGGTTTTAAACTCTCTATTGATGATTTTGGAACTGGCTACTCCTCTCTTAGTTATCTGAAGAAATTGCCGGTGCAAACGATTAAAATTGACCGCAGTTTTGTGCTTGATATTGACAAAGATGAGGATGACCGCTCAATTGTTGCGGCAATAATTGCAATGGCAAGATCCCTTGGCAAGGACGTTGTTGCAGAGGGTTCAGAGACTGATGGGCATATTGACGCACTTAAATTTTTGCACTGCTATAAGATTCAGGGATACTACTTTAGCAAGCCTCTAAAAATAGAGAAGTTTAGAGAGTTTATTAGAGATTTTAAGGGCGAGGGCAAATCAGTTTAAGCTATTATGACAGTATATCTTTAGCCAATCCAAACTGATTCGCAGTCATTAGATGAATTTTTGGATGCAGCGCTTTTAACTCCAAAAATAGATTTTTGCTAAGTTCAAATCCAACTCTGTACTCCTCTTCTGCTCCTTTTTCATTTGCAGCTCTTAGGGCTTCTATCCACTCTTCAGGCACATTTATCCCAGGAACATGCGCGGAGAGAAACTGTGCAGTTCTTAGTTTAGTAATTGGGAAAATGCCAAGTATAAGCTCTGCGCTTTTGTTCTCGCTCTGGCACTCTTGGTTTGCAGACTCTTTAAGCTCAAGGAGGAGTTTTGCGCTCTGGAGGTCATAAACAGGCTGAGTTATAATCCCAAGCGCCCCATGTTTTATCTTCTTTAGCATCTTTTTTTGGAGAGTTCTTGGATTTTTTGCATAAGAGTTTACAACGGCAAAAGGGTATATCTCTTTTGGTTTATGCGCAAGAGGCTTGCCTGCATAGTCAATGCCGCTGTTAAAACAGGAGATAATGTCCAGCAAAAGAGAGCTGTATGACTCAAAAACTCCTTTTGTATGAGGCTGGTCGGATATTGTTGCCGGGTCGCCCGTTAGTGCAAGTATTGCTCGAATATCTGCCTCGTTTGCCCCTAGAAGGTCTGATTGCAGGGCGATTTTGTTTCTATCGCGCATACTCATAGTTGCGATTACCGGTTTGTTAAATCTATCTTGGAGCATTTTTGCCGCAAAGAGAGAGTTATATTTTAGCTTTGCAAGAGGGTTGTCGGTGGTTGTAAAACCGTCTACCAGTTTATCAAGTCCAAGCTCGGCAATAGTCTCAAGTATAGGAGAAAATATCGGAGAGTGAGACGGCGTTGTCTCCAGTGTAATATATGTATCGTTCTTTAGTTTATTTATCAGTTCATCAAACAAAAAGCATCCTAAATGGGTATAATTGCATAATTATAACAGATAGGGAACGAATATATGTTGAAATTGGCCGTTTTTGATTTTGATTCTACGCTTATGGACGGCGAGACAATAGATTTTTTTGCCGAAGAGCTTGGTCTTGGAGAGCAGGTTAGTAAAATCACTGAAGCTGCAATGAGCGGAGAGCTTGATTTTTTTGAGTCGCTTCAGCAGAGAGTGGGACTTTTAAAAGGTCTTGAGTACAGCGTAGTTGAAAGAATTAGCAAAAATTTGCCATATATGAAGGGTGCCAAGGAGACAATCGCAGAGCTAAAGAGCAGGGGTATGAAAGTAGTCTGTTTTAGCGGCGGTTTTAGAAGTGCCACAGGACACGCAAAAAATATTTTGGGTTATGATGCAGATTTCTCAAATGTGCTGCACCACAAAAATCAGATACTTACCGGCCTTGTCGGCGGAGATATGATGTTTAACTACTCCAAAGGCGACATGTTAGTTCGTTTGCAGGGTCTGCTTGGTGTATGTGAAAATGAGACGTTGGTGTGCGGAGACGGGGCAAATGACCTCTCAATGTTTGCTCACGCTGGGACAAGAGTTGCTTTTTGCGCAAGAGAAATTTTACGCAAAGAAGCAAATATAGTAATTGAGACAAAAGACTTAACACAAATATTAGGAAAAATTTAATGTTAGAAAACAGTATCTGGAGACAGTATAACAGCGAGAATAGTTTTAGAAGCTTATTGGCTAAATTTTGTAAATTAAACGAGATTGATCTTATAGAAGATGACAAAGCTTTATATAATGCGCTTAAGACGAAATTGACAAAAAGAGAGCTAAAGCTTTTTGCAATGGATAGTGCAAATTTGGGCGATGAAAAAATAAAATCTGAATTTTCATGCAATGATGAAGAGCTGGAAAAAGCTAAATTTAAACTCTACAAAAAGCTAAAGCAGGACAAAGTCCGTTTGAGTTTTAGAGAAGGAAATACAGAAGATTTTACCGACTAAAACGGACGTGTTTGTTTTAGTGTGTAACATCAATTAGACAAGATAATCTTGAAGGAGACCCTTCTTGATTTTTCTTTATCTTCGTTTTTATCAACTATTACTTTTTTAGCAAAGTTTAACCCGCTTCCCTTTATTACTTCACTAAGCAGTTTTTGGCTCTCTTTGTTTTGATTGTTGAAAATATGGCTAAGTGTTGCAAATGAGCGTTTCATCGAGAGCTCTTCGTTGTTTATGTATCTTTGCGAAAAGTCTGTTGTTCCCCACTCGCTTGAGGTATGACCGCTAATCTCAAGCGTACCTATGCTCTGCCTGTTTTTATGTAAAAATGGCAAAAGCTTAGTGCTAAACTTTTGTAAAAACTCTTTTTGTTTATCGGTAAGCTCATACTCTGCAACTTTAAAATATAAATTTTTATCTACCAGATTTATAGACAAATCCTCTTTTATAGTGATTTTATTTGCTGCTATCTCTTCTTTAAATATCTTTAATAACTCATTATAAAGATTTGTTGAGTTGTTCGATGTTTTACTCTTTGGCGCCTCGGCCTTTGACGTTTGAGCCATAGATAGATTTCTGTTTAGTTTTACAATCCACATGTTAGTCTCTTGTGAACCGGCATTTGTATAAACCCCCACAACGCCTATTTGCGAATTATGGAGCACTGTTAGGGCATTAAAGGTGTCATGCTCATCCGACCCATAGTGCTCTTGCGTCAGCATAGAAAATTTATTATCAAGCAGCATAGCAAGGCCGTCTGTGTTGTAGTTGTCATTAACATATCCGACCCCCACAATCTTGCCGTCGCTAAACTCCTTTATATCTTTTAATGCACTCGCATAGGTTGTATTTACTATCTTCTCTTGTAAAATATTTTTTTGCAAATCTATCTTAAGCAATTTTATCTGCTCTCTATCTCTCTCATCCTCTTCAGAGAGTGATAAAGCAAAACTGTTGTCTCTTAGTCTAATAATTTTATGCGGAGTAATATTTTTTTTATTTTCAAACTCTTTAATCCATATTTTGTCACCGTTTTGAGTAATCCGCATTATGGATATATTTTTTGATTTTCCGCTATTTGTCTGGCCCAAAACCATAATAGAGCCGTCGTCTGCCTCCGCAGCATCAACTCCGACATCATCGTAGCTTGTACCGTACTTCTTGCTCCACAACTTAGTTCCATTGCTTGAAAATCTTGCTAAATATATATCATTCAAACCAAGTCCGCCGTTAAAAATATTGTCGCTATACGGTTTTGATGTTGTTGATGAACCGATTGTTAAAATTCCGCCGTCTCGAAGCAGAATTATTTTATTCATTTTGTCTTGATTTTGTGTTCCGAATATCTCTTTAAAGATTGTGTTTGCATTTGAGTCAAGTTTTAAAACTACAAGCGAGCCTTCAAGTGTGTATCCACCGACAAAATAGCCATTTTCTGGAGTTTTTACCACTCCCACCGCTTCGCTGAAATTTGGCAGGTTTATTGATTTTCTAAGAGTTATATCGGCCTGATTATCCACTTTCACCAGATGTATTTGCGAGCCGTGAGGGCTTGAGAGGGATGATAAGTAATCAAAAGCGTTTGTGTAGGTGGCATCTGGCTTGGAGGAGTTTTCTTTATATGTTTTAATAAATCCGACGGCACTTATTGAGCGGTCATAATCCTCAGTAACGCCAAGAAGCGCATTGTTAAACGGCTCATTTATTACAATTGAGAAATCTGTTGTTTTTGCGTATAGAGAAGATATAAGTAAGATAGTTATTAGGATATGGTGCATATTGCTACTTTTTTACTATACATGTAGCAAAAAATATTCCTAAATTTGTATAAAAAAAAGACGGGGTAAGGAGGTGTGGTGCAAAAGCACCAAAAAACCTAAAACAGGCTACTAAATGCCCGCAGGCATTTAATAAAACCTATCTTAAATTTTCAAATGGAGCAGTTACAACTGTTTTTCTAGTTACAGTATATGGAACTAATGCCGCAGCGCGAGCTCTTTTGATAACTGTTGCAATCATATCTTGGTGACGTTTACAGTTACCAGTTAAACGGCGAGGCATTATTTTGTATCTTTCTGAAAGAGAGAAGCGAAGAGCCCCTACATCTTTATAGTCCATGAAATCTACTTTTGCTTCGCAATATTTACAAAATCTTTTTTTGTACTTTCTTCTTTCTGCCATGTTGTTTCCTTTTTTTATCTATTTTCTAAAACGGAATTTCATCTTCATCAATGTCGATTACAGGAATAGAGTTGCTGCTAGGTATCTGCTGTGCACTCGGCTTTTGATAGCTTTGCGGTTTCTGCGGTTGATAGCTAGGCTGCTGATAATCTTGCTGAGCGGATTGTTGAGCAGGATATTCATCCGCTGAACCTTGGTTGCCGCCTTTAGAGTCTAGCATCTGCATTGTTTCAACAACAACAGAGTGCTTGGAGCGTTTCTGTCCGTTTTGATCTACCCATTGGTCAAAGTTAAGTCTACCCTCTACCAGGATTTTACTCCCTTTTCTAAGGTATTGGTTGGCAATCTCAGCACTTCTGGCAAAGAAAGTAATGTCAACAAAACATACTTCCTCTTTTTTTTCGCCATTCACAGTGAATTTGCGGCTTGTAGCAATAGAGCTGTTTGCTATGCCCATTCCGCCCTGAGTGTATCTGAGCTCGATATCTCGAGTTAAATTTCCAACCAAAATAACTTTGTTATACATGAATTTTCCTTGTTTGTTTAGGCTTTAGCCAATTACTCTGCTGCTTCCTCAGCTTCTTCTTCAAGCGCTGCAGGTATTACAACTTCTTCAACTTTTGCTTCTCCAGCAGGTAATGAAGCTTTTTTATTAGCTTTTATTACTAACTGATTCCAAGCTATAACTTCACGATTTGTGTCGTATTTGATAGTTACAAAACGAAGAAGGTTTTCGTTAATACGGAAACGTCTTTCAATCTCACTAATTGCCGAAGGAGCAATTGAGTAGTAAATAACGTAGAAGTAACCACGTTCGTTTTTGTTAACTGGGTATGCTAATTTTCTCATACCCATAGTGTCTCTAGCAGCTATTTCGCCACCGTTAGAAGTGATAACTTCTTCGATAGCAGCAATGCTAGCTTGAATCTCTTCTGCCGTTAATGTTGGTTTTACGATTACTAGGTTTTCGTAATTTCTCATAGAGTATAATCTCCCTTTGGTATTTCGCCTAAAAATAGGCTTTTGTTTCCCTTTCGGATGTATATATATCGAAAAAATAATCGATACAAAGAGAAAGGAACGCGGGATTATACAAAAAATATACTTAAAAAAAACAATAGAGTGCTATTTAGTATTGTTGCAATATAGATATAAATAATATCTATTTTATTTTTTTAGGATATAGTTTTATCAATTATTAATGGAGAATATATGTCAAGAAGAAAAAAATCTGCTCCTAAAAAACAGTCAAATATTTTAACTTATATAGCTTGGATTTTAGTTTTTATAGTAGTTATTATGGGTTCTGTGGCTGTTGGATACTATCTGGGATATGAAAATGCAAAAAAAGATGCGCTCAAAAAAGAGAGCTCCAAAGAGCAAAAAAGATTGTCGGTTGTTAAAAAGCTTGAGGATGAAAGCGCTAAAAAAGATGAGTTGAGTGTAAATAACAGACTTAAAGAGGTGCTGAAAAAAGAGAGCAAGCCTGTTGATGGCGCTGAGGAGATTAAGCCTGCACAAGAGAGCAAACCTGCAAAAGAGACTAAGCCAACTAAAGAGAGCAAGCTGAGTGAAGAAGCTAAACCGGTAAAAGAGAGCAAGACGGCTGAAGTTAGCGAAGAGGCGGCAAAAGAGTACGAGGATGCTTCGCATGAGGTTGATGGTGCTGTTTTGCCAAAGCCTCCAAAACGTGAAATTGTAAAAAGTTCTGCTAGACCAAAACTGGCAATTATCATAGATGATGTAAGTGTTCAATCACATGTCAGTGCCATAAAAGGGCTTCACCTCCCAATCACAATGTCTTTTCTGCCGCCGAGCAAATCTCGACCAAACTCTCATACTTTGGCTGCCAAAGAGGAGTTTTACATGGTTCACCTGCCGATGGAAGCTCAAAGTTTTAAAGCAGAGGAGCCGCTTACTCTGAAGATAGATGATTCGCAGCTAAAAATATCGCAAAGAATTGTTGAATTAAAAACATTATTTCCGCGCGTAGGCTATATAAATAATCATACGGGAAGTAAATTTACTGCAAATGAGCCTGCAATGGACAAGCTAATATCCACACTAAAGAGCCAAAATATAACTTTTGTGGACAGCAGAACTACCGGTAATTCAAAAGCGTCAAAAGTATCTAAGAAGTACGGTCTCAACTACATCGGCAGAGACGTCTTTTTGGACCACCAGATGGATAAACCGTACATACTCTCGCAAATAAAAAAAGCTATTGAAATTGCCAAGACGCATGGAAGTGCAATCGCCATAGGGCACCCGCATGCAAACACTATATTAGCTATTAATGAATCAAAAAAACTTTTTGCGGACGTTGAACTGGTTTTGGTAGAGGGGCTCTAGTAAAATGGGTTTGGTTCAGTACGAAATTCCTGAACTCTTGAGCATGAAAAACTACCCGAAGCAGCTCTCTTATGATGGAAATCTTGAGCTCTTAAATGGGACAAAAATTTCGATAGTCGGAAGCAGAAAACCGACACAATATTCCCGTCAATTCATTCAAAAACTCTCATCATCTTTGTCAAACAGCGGAATCCGTGTTGTAAGCGGCGGCGCAATGGGAATAGATGCAACCGCGCATGCAGGCGCAGGAGCATCAAACACCATTTCGGTCTTGCCGTGCGGTATTGATATGCGTTATCCGGCAGTAAACAAAAATCTTTTAAACGATATACAAAAAAAAGGGCTTTTGCTTAGCCAGTTTGAGGCTCTATACAGCGCAACACCGTGGAGTTTTGTTGTCAGAAATGAGCTAGTGGTGGCTCTTGGAGAGGTGCTAGTGGTCGGCGAGGCAGATTTAGATAGCGGAACAATGCGAAGTGCGGAGTTTGCACTCGCTATGGGAAAAGAGATTTTTGTGCTTCCGCAGCGTCTTGGCGAGAGCGGCGGTACAAACCAGCTTCTTAAAGAGGGCAGGGCAAAAGCGATTTATGATATAGATGAGTTTGTCGCAAGATTTTCTACATCTAGAAATATTCAACTCAAAAATGAGGATGATTTTACAAAGTTTTGCAGTACAAATCCGACTTATGACGAGGCTTTGGCAAACTATCCAAACAGAGTTTTTGAAGCTGAACTAAGCGGTGAAATAAAGATACAAAACGGCAGAGTTGTAAAATTATAGTATAAGCATGGCGTCGCCGTAAGAGTAGAATCTGTACTTTTCTTCAATGGCTGTTTTATATAGTTCCTGTGCTTTTTCTAATCCGGTAAAAGAGGCTACAAGCATCAGAAGTGTTGATTTTGGCAGATGAAAATTTGTAAGCAGATGATTTACTCTTAATGGTTTGTTGTTTGGATGCAAAAATAGGTTTGCTTCGCCTTTTTGTAAATTTTTGTTTCTTACATAAAACTCTACGGTTCTTGTAGAAGTTGTTCCGATGCTAAGTATGGGAGTGTCAGACTCTAGTAGTTTCTTTGCCTCATCCGAAATCTCATAATATTCCGAGTGCATTGGATGCTGGGTTATAATATCGCACTCGACAGGCTTAAATGTTCCGCTTCCCACATGCAGAGTAACATAGGCATGTGCAAAACTGCTGCAAATTCTCTCATGCTGCTCTTTTGTAAAGTGCAGAGATGCAGTTGGAGCCGCAACGGCGCCCTCTTCTTTGGCAAATACGCTTTGATATTCGCTCTCATCCTCTTTAGCATCTTCTCTTTGAATGTACGGAGGTAGCGGGACATGTCCTATTTTGTCTATAATAGGTAGAATATCTTCAAACCTTAAAAGATTTTCGCTTACATAAAAGTTTACGACTCTGCTTCCATCCTCATGCAGCTCTTTTACAACAGCGACTAAATTTTTATCTTCATAAGCAAAGAAAATTTTAGTGCCAATTTTCATTTTGCCTCTGATATATACATTAACATCATAAGCATTTAAGGCTCTGTTTATAAGAAGCTCTATATTTGCGCCACTCTCTTTTTTTCCAAAGAGTCTGGCTTTTATGACTTTTGTATCATTGAAGATAAGTGCGCACTTTTTTGGTATAAATTTTTCAAAGTCTGAAAATTTAACATGCAGAATCTCATCTGTTTTTCTGTTGTAAATAAGAAGTTTTGCGCTGTCTCTTGGGCTTGCGGGATGAGTAGCTATAAGCTCTTTGGGAAGTAAAAAGTCATAGCTGGATGTGAGCAGCGCATCGGCACTCACATCAATTCTCTATTTTTTTAATGTCGTTATCAATCTCTTCATCTTCTTCCTCTTCCTCGAGCGGAGGAGCTGGATTTACTGCTCTAACAATTAGAATGGAAACGGCATATAAGAAAGTTAGCGGAATAGCCATAAGAAGCTGTGTTAAAACATCCGGAGGAGTAAGAATCGCAGCAACTATAAAGATAATTACAATGGCGTATCTAAAGAAATCTATCATATTTCTATCGTTTATCATGCCAAGAAGTGCTAACGTATATGCAAAAACAGGGAGCTCAAAAGCAATTCCAAAACCAAATAAAATTTTTGTGAAAAAGCCTACATACTCCTCTATATTTATAAGCGGAGTAAATTTAAAACTACCGAATTCAATAAGAAATGCAAATCCCAAAGGGGTAACAAGATAGTAGGCGAACAAAACGCCGACGCCAAACATAATGGTTCCGCCTAGGATAAAGGGAATAACCATTTTTTTCTCGTTCGCATATAGGGCAGGAGCTACAAATGCCCATATTTGAGCGAGAATAATAGGCAAAGAACCTAAGATTGCCGCAAAAAAGGAAACTTTAAGGGCTACAAAAAATGCTCCGCCGACTTGATTTGTGGTAACCATTCCCTCTGCGGCATTAACGGAGATTTTACCTACCTCTAAAAGAGCTGTTTTTAAAGGAGCTACTATCCATGCCAAAAGCGGTTCGTGGAAGTAGAACATAACAAAAAACATTACAATAAGCGTGCCGACAGATATTGCCAGCCTTTTTCTTAGTTCAATTAAGTGCGGTCTTATTTCATCAAACATTTTTACTGTCTTCTTCTATTTTTTTTGCCGAGAGTGCGGTGTCACTTTTTTTAAGCGTTACTTCCTCTGGCTTGTTTTCTGGTTTGATTGTTTGTTTTGGTCCCTCAAACAACTCCTCGTAAGAGAAAGAGTCATCCTCTAGTGTTGTAAGTTTTGCTGCCATTTTTTTAATATCTGTTGCATCTTTTACTTTATTTCCTGCATCTGTCAGCTCTTTTTTGTACGCCAGAGCCTCCTCTTTCATGCTTTTGACATTCATCTCTTCTTCGAAGCTATCTTTCATGTTGCCAATAACTTCTTTAGTGCTTTTAAAAAATTTAGCTATTTGAACCATTGTACTTGGCAGTTTATCCGGACCAAGAAATAAAATAGCAATAATAGCAATAACGACTATTTCAGTAAAACCCATACCAAACATAAAAAATCCTTAAATTATAATGAACGATGATTCTAACTAAAAAATAATTAATTTATGATATAAAGAGTGCAATCTCATCTGCTAAAAGATAGTCAATGTTATAAAAAGTATCATTTTTTATTATTAATTTTTTTTCTTGAACTAAAAGAGAGGCTTTTTTTAACTCATCTATATTTAAAATTGTTTTAGAGACACCGACACAAGAACGAAGTCCCAAAAAAATCTGCTCCATTTTTTTATCTTCAGCAGTCAGCGATTCTGTTTTGATGTTTAGCGGATTTTTTATATACTCCTCAACGCTGTTTGTCGGGTAGTATCTCTCTAAATCCAGCTTGCCGACTGCTCCGCTGCCTAAGCCTATGTAATCTTTGTGCTCCCAATATCCAAGATTGTGTTTACTCCTGTATGAGCCAAAGTTGCTTATTTCATACTGCGTAAAACCGGCATCGCCTATTTTTTTGAAAAGCCAAGATGTCAGTCCTAATCTCTCTTTTGACATATGCGGTTTTGACTCAAACGGCGTACCCTCTTCAATAGTCAGGGCGTAAGCGCTCAGGTGGTTTATGGGAAGAGAGAAGGCAGTTTGCAAGTCATCTTCTAAAAGCTCTTTTGTGTCGCCGAGTGTTGCATATATCAAATCAAGAGACAAATTTTCAAATCCTATCTCTTTAGCATTTAAAATAGCCTCTTTTGCTTGAAGAGCAGTATGCGCGCGGTTAAGAAGCTTAAGCTTCTCTTTGTCAAAACTCTGCACACCGAAACTTATGCGGTTGACGCCAAGCTTGCGCATCCCATAGAGCCACTCATAGCTTGCGCTGTTTGGATTTGCTTCGCTTGTTATCTCGATATTTTCGCCAAGATACGGTTTTAACATGTCAAAAAGTTTTTCATACAGTTTCGGTGCTACCGTTGATGGTGTTCCGCCGCCGACAAAGAGCGATTCTATCTCTTTTTGCCCGACTTTAAATCTCTCTAGCTCAAACTTAAGTTGAGTGCAAAGAGCCCCCATATACGCTTCTTTTAGATGAAACTTGTCAACGTATGAGTTAAAGGCGCAGTATGAACACTTGGAGTCACAAAATGGAATATGAATATAAAGTAACAAATCTACTCTCCTGAGCTAAAGAGTGGAATTATAACTTTATTTCTCTTTTTAAACTAAAGTGATTAATCTTGATTAAAGCAATATGTGATAAAGTTATATCAATTTTATTTATAGCAAAGGCCGGTAGATTGTTGAATTATTTAGATAAAGTACAAGAGTGCCTAAGTGAAATTGAGAGGCTATATGTCAGTGGCGATGAAGAGCAAAAAGCCGTTATAGCCTCGTCTTTAGAAAATATTATAGGCCAAAAAGAGCTTCCAAATAATTTTTTAAATCCAAACAAAATAGAAAAAACAACAAACCTGCCAAACAGAGAGGCTCTTATGGAGGATATCTCTCATCTTGAAAACGAGGCGATGCTAATCATACTTCACATGAATCAGATAGAGGCCGTAAAACAGCTCTACGGCTTTGAAATTGCGAAAAAAGTGATAGTTGACAAGAGTGAAAAGCTGGGACATTTAATTAAAGAAACAGAAGCAACTCTGTACAGCATAAATCTCCAAAAATTCGCTATCTTGGTAAAAGAGAGAACACTTTTTGATAAGTATCTCTCTATTTTGCAATTTTCTATTTTTAATAATATGGATAACTGCAAATACTGCGGCGAGGACGGAGAAGATATAATAACAGACTTCACTGCGGGGGTGGCATACGGCATGGAGCATCTTCACCACACCGCAAACGTAGCGCTTCAAGAGGCGACGATATCAAAAGAGAACTATAAAATATATGACGCTGTTCCAAAATGCGCAATTGTAAAAAAGATGACAATGAATAAACATAAAGTCTATAAAGATGCGTTGCACGAGGGCTATGTTGTCCCTTACTTTCAGCCAATAATAGATGCAAGAGACGATTCTGTTATGAAGTATGAGGCGCTTGCAAGACTTCTCCTTCCAGATGGCACCGTTATAGCGCCTTATCACTTTTTAAACGTGGCGCTAGAGGACAAAACATTTGAGTTTTTTACAAGACAGATGATGCAAAAAGTTTTTAATATTTATGATAATACATCAGCAGAGATATCTATGAACTTGACATATGAAAATATAAAGTCAAAGACAATGCTAGATTACATAAAAAACAGGCTCCAGAAATACGGCGGAGAGAGAATCACCTTTGAGATAGTCGAAACCGAAGAGATTGATGATTATGAAGTTGTTGAGAGTTTTATCATGATGATAAAAGAGTATGGGTGTAAAATATCCATAGATGACTTTGGCTCTGGCTACTCCAATTTTACAAACCTTGTAAAATTAAATATTGACTTTATCAAGATTGACGGCTTGCTGATAACAAAATTGCTCAGTGATGAGAAAGCAAGATTGATGGTTCAGGGATTGATTCATTTTGCAAAAAATATAAACATAAAAACGATTGCGGAGTTTGTGAGTTCAAAAGAGCTCTCGGAGTGCGTTAAGGAGCTCGGTGTGGATTATATTCAAGGCTACTACCACGGAGAGCCTAAAGACGCTAAATTTTACAATCTTTAGCGTCCGCTTTTGCTACTTGTCTCGAAAAATTTGTTTTTTCTAAAGAAACTTCGTTTTGTAGCTTTAGGGGGTTGTAGGGACATCTGTCCCTTACTTAGAGAGGCTGCTTAGGGTATGAATAATCTCATCCATTTTAGTGCTGATTAGACTAATCTCATCTGAGATGTCGTTAACCTCGCTGGCATTTCTGTTTAGTGCATCGGAGCTCTCAGATATTGACTGAATAAGAACATTTGTAGTGGCAGATGTCTCAGCCAAACTCTTTTGCGTTCTCTCTGCCAGTTTACGCACTTCATCCGCAACAACTGCAAAACCTCTTCCGTGCTCACCTGCGCGTGCCGCCTCAATAGCCGCATTAAGTGCCAAAAGATTTGTCTGTTCTGCTATGTCGCCTATTGTTGCTAAAATGGTTTTAGTCTCATGTGCGTTTGATACAAGAGTTTGAAGATTCTCAACCATATCGTCCTCTTTTTTAGCGACGTTGTGAATTCTGTTTACAGCGTCGTTAATCATCTCTTTTAGCTCTTTGATTGTAGAGTTGGTAATTGTTGATATAGTTTTGTTTAGTTTGTCTGAAGATTCAACAATAGTGTTTTGATGCTCTTTGTTTTTCTCTTCCATGTCTTGAAGCGCTTGGCCAAGAGTGTTGATATTTGTAAGCAGCTCAGCCATTTTAGCCTCTACTTTAATCTCGCTTCTTGTTTCAAATGAGCCTTCGGAAAACTTTTTGAGTGTCGCTATTGCATTGTCAAGATTTTTTTCAGAAGAGCTTAGCATGTTGTTTAGAGAGTTTCTAAGCACATGGACATAAGGAGTCTTTGAATCAGCCTGAACTCTGCACGAGTAGTGTCCTTTTGAGACCTTGTCGGTAAGCAGAACCATCTCTCCGGCAACTTTTGTGTCATCCAAAATAGATTTTTGATAAGTTGCAACAATTTTATTGAAGCTTGTCTCAGCCTCATCGTTGCTGCCTTCATCTACACTGACTTTGTTTCTTTTAAACTCCATCATCTCAATCAGCTCTAATCTTTTTTGCTCAAGAACTTTAGATTTTTTGCCGCCGTTTTGCATATTCAGTGCAAAAGTAACTATAAAGGTTGCAACAGCTAAAATAGCCTGTATTATAGTCGACTCAGTTAAAAACAGAGAACCGATAAGAAGTGCAAACGCAATAGCTATTATTATGTTTTTTAAATTGTTGTTCATTTTTATGTCCTATCTTAATGTTTTATAGAGTGCTTCTGCTTCTTGAATCTCTTGAGAAGAAGGCTTTCTTCTGCATGAGAGGTATGTTTGAGCCTGTCTTGTCTCGTCGTACATCGGGTAGACAGTAGCATATACCCAGTAAAACCCGCCGTCTTTTGTGCTGTTTTTCACATAGCCTGTCCAGATTTTCCCACTCTTTACAGTCTCCCATAAATCTTTAAATGCGGCTTTTGGCATATCTCTGTGACGGACTATGTTGTGAGGCTTGCCGACTAGCTCATCAATAGTATATCCAGCGATCTTACAAAAGTCATCGTTGGCAAAAAGTATAATACCTTTTGCATCAGTCTGTGAAACAAGAAAATCATCACTCTTTAGGACATACTCTTTCATTATAAAACTCTTTCTTTGAATTGTGTCACAATTGTAACATATTAAAAACAAAAAATTTCTCTAAATTAGCTTAATTTAATAGCAGTTTTTGTATAATCGCATCAATATTAAACGAAGTGAAACTATGAGCAAAAAAGATTTATATCGCCCAAATGTCGCGATGATTATCGTCTCGAGCTGTTATCCGCAGACAAAAGAGATTTTTTTAGCACAAAGAAATGACATGAGTGATGTATGGCAGTTTCCCCAAGGCGGGATAGATGAGGGAGAAGAAGTTACAGAGGCACTTTTTCGCGAACTTTTGGAAGAGATAGGTACTGATAAAGTAGAGGTAATTGCTGAATTTCCAGAGTGGATATCTTATGATTTTCCTCCAAGAATTGCCGAGACCATGAAGCCTTTCATCGGTCAGACGCAGAGATATTTTTTGGTTAAGCTGCATGAAGAAGCAACGATAAATATCAATACTCATGTGCCGGAGTTTAGCGACTATAAGTTTGTAACTGCTGATGAAGCTCTGGCTCTGAGTGCCAGCTTTAAAAAAGATGTTTATAAGAGTGTGATAAATTATTTCAAAGAAGAGGGATTATTGTAGATGTTGATAGTTCAAAAATTTGGCGGAACAAGCGTTGGTGATTTAGAACGCATACAAAATGTGGCTAATCGTGTAGCCAAAACAAAAAAAGCCGGAAATGATGTTGTCGTAGTTGTTTCTGCTATGAGTGGAGAGACGAACAAGCTTGTCGCTTACGCGGAACACTTCTCTAAAAACCCATCACGTGCAGAGGTTGATATGCTTCTAAGTTCGGGAGAGAGAGTGACGGCATCTCTTTTAGCCATTGCGCTAACTGAGATGGGAATTCCGGCAGTCTCAATGACTGGAAGAAAAGCAGGGATAGTAACTGACAATATCCATACAAAAGCTCGCATTGAAGAGATAAATCCCTCAGTAATGCAAGAGGCTATAAAAGAGGGCAAAATAGTCGTAGTTGCAGGCTTCCAAGGTGTGTCTCAAGATGGGAATGTAACTACTCTTGGGCGCGGGGGAAGCGACCTCTCCGCTGTTGCAGTGGCAGGAGCGTTAAAAGCTGATTTGTGTGAAATATATACAGATGTCAGCGGGATTTTTACAACTGATCCTAGAATCGAACCAAAAGCAAAAAAACTTGAACATATCTCCTATGATGAGATGCTTGAACTTGCATCGCTAGGCGCAAAAGTGCTTCAAAACCGCTCTGTAGAGCTGGCAAAAAAATTAAACGTAAATCTAGTAACAAGAACAAGCTTCTCCGATGAAGAGGGAACATTAATAACTAAGGAAGAAAATATCATGGAAAAACCGTTAGTAAGTGGAATCGCATTAGACAAAAATCAGGCTCGCGTCTCATTGGTGGGCGTAAAAGACAGACCGGGAATTGCATCGGATATATTTACAAAACTCTCAAACAATAATGTAAATATCGACATGATTATTCAAAACGTAGGACATGACGGCAAAGCAAATATTGACTTTACAGTTCCTGTTAGCGATTTAAACGATGCAAAGAGAGTAATGGATGTTTTTGTAAAGGAGTCTGAAGTTGATGAGGTATCTTACGATGAGAATATCTGCAAGGTTTCAATTGTGGGTGTCGGTATGAAATCTCACACCGGCGTTGCAGCAAAAGCGTTCTCTACTATGGCTAGCGAAAATATAAATATAAATATGATTTCAACGTCAGAGATAAAAATATCTATGATAATTGCCGAAAAATATGCAGAGTTGGCGGTTAGAGCTCTTCATAACGCTTACGAACTAGATAAGTAATCCAATGCAAGAGTTTGCGCAGTGGAGTTTGGATGCCATCAGAGAAGAGGGCGGCTGTTTCAGCTGGCTGGAAGAGCAGCGCTTTGACTGGACTACAACCACTTCTCAAGCACTTGAGCAGGTATTAGAGGGCAAAACTATCATCCTGATTGTGGATGAGAAGAGAAAATGGCTTGAGAGATATATTCTTGACTTCATGAATACATCCTCGATGGACCGTCCTCTGCTTCCAATCATCAGTATAGACAGCATATACAGACACTACAACAGTGTCAGCGGCGGAGAGATGATAGATATGGTTGAGGATATGATATCCCTGGCGCATAAAGACGACTATTTTTTTTGGTACATAGGCAGAGGCGATGACAAAAGAGCCGACATAGCCAAAAGAAAAGATACGAGCTACTTTTGGATTTTTGACGAAGAGTATCTAAATGCATTTAACCTAAAGTCTTACGACAAAGCTCTTGATATAAAACTGCTGCAACTCTACCGCCTTTTTAATGCATCTTTAAATGCGGCGATGTTTGGAGAAGTTGATGTCAGCGTATGATTTTAAAAAGAGTCATATTCTAATCTCCACAAATATAGAAGCCGAATTTGAGAGATTAAAAGAGCGGCTTATGCCAAGCAGGGTTGTCGGTTTTATAGAAGATGAGTTTAAGATAGAGCATGCAAAAGCGGTCGTTGCAGAGTCTTACATAAGCGAATCTGAAATAAAGTATCTAATACTCGGCGCCAATAACTTCAACGCAGTTTCACAAAATTCGCTTCTTAAAGCCCTAGAAGAGCCTCCTAGAAATATAGAGTTCATAATCATCTCTCCTACAAAATCAAACCTTCTTCCTACCGTTCGATCAAGAATGCCGATTTTTAAGGGTGAAACAGACCACTACACTCAAGAGATTAGCCTAAACCTTGCCAAAATAGAGTACGCTGAGTTTTTTGAATTTTTAAAAACAAATGCAAGAGCCAAAAAAAGTGAGGCAAAAGATTTAATAGAAGCACTTTATCACAGAGCGACGGTTATAGACAAGCTTATATTGACCACTTCCCAGCTAGAAAATTTTGACAGAGCTTACAGACTTTTAGAGCTAAACTCAAGACCGCAAAGCGTTTTGGCTATGGTTATTATGAGTTTCGTAGGAGAAAAAAATGCAAATTGAGCTACTCTCAAGCACTCTAAATATAGAAAAATATTTAAAAGAGCTGGGCGTCGATAGCGGCGGAGTAACCATATTGGCTTCAAAAGCGACGCACCATATAGTATACATAAGAGAGTTGCATGTCGGTGCGGCGAATATATTAAAACAGGATGCTCTTAGTATCGGAGCAGATTTGGCCGTACCTCGCGGAACCGTTGTCGCAAAGACGCCGCATGTAGACTGCATACTCATTGCCACAACAAGACAGCTGCAGACTCTTAGCAAAAAAGAGCTTCTCCAACCATTCGGACTAAAAGATGTGGCTAAAAAACTCCAAGATATCATAAAGATTAAAAAACCGCTTAGTACCGAGGTTATGGGTGTTTTAAATGCAAATAGTGACAGTTTTTTTGCAGCATCTAGATTTAATGATGCAAATGCAATTGAAGCAATAGAGAAGATGATAGAAGAGGGGGCGACGATTATAGATATCGGCGGTGTTTCATCTGCTCCTTCTTCTCTATATGTAGATAAAGATGAAGAGCTAAGAAGAGTAAGACCTATATTTGAGATAATTAAAAAAGAGAAGTTTTATAACAGAGTAAAATTCAGCATAGACAGCTATGAGCCGGAGGTAATCTCTTGTGCACTAAAGAGCGGATTTGGAATCGTTAATGACATTACCGGACTCTCTAATGATGCTGTTTCTAGACTTTGCGCGAGCAACGGCGCCAGAGCAGTTATTATGCATATGCAGGGAACTCCTCAAACAATGCAGGATAAGCCTACGTACGAAAATGTACTAAGTGATGTTTACTCTTTTTTTGAGCAGAGAATAAAAAAAGCAGAGTCTTTGGGCGTAAAAGATATAGTTTTGGATGTCGGAATCGGGTTTGGAAAAACTTTGGAGCATAATTTGATGCTAATAAAACATCTTGAACACTTCTTAACCCTTGGAAAGCCTCTGCTTGTCGGCGCTTCAAGAAAATCAATGATAGACAAGATCTCTCCTTCATCAGTTGATGAGAGACTCGGGGGAACTTTGGCTCTGCATCTTGAAGCTGCAAGAAACGGTGCCTCAATTATTCGCGCTCATGATGTAAAAGAGCATGTTCAAGCGTTAAAAATCCAAAAAGCATTAAGCGTGATTTAAAAGGGGTATAGATATGATATTTCCAGTAGTAGGAAGCATCGCGACAACGACAGTTGTTTCAATAGATGTAAATAGCTCAATATCAAGCGCTATAAAAAAGATGTTTGAGCATGAGCATAGAAATATAATCGTTACAGACGGCAATGTTTTTCGCATCTTAAGAGTTTCGGATATTTTAAATATTAAAGCCAAAAAAATAGATTTAAGCAGCTCACTTAAAGACTTAGAACTCTTGGTAACGCCGATAATCAACAGAGATAAAAACGTTCTACATACATTAGAGTATTTAAGCTGCGAAGTAGAGTATATATGTGTTACTAACGACGACGGCTCTCTTTATGGATTGATATCTCACACCGACATTATAAGCAGCATCGATCCAGATACACTTATGGATAATTTTTGCCTTCTTGATTTCTTAAAACTTAGCAGAAGAACAAAGTGGATAGGCAAGGATGTGAAAACGGCAGACCTGCTTTGCGAGATGGCTCAAAATTCATTTGAGAGCGTAATTGTCATGGAGGATTTTAAACCCATAGGTATATTTACCACCAAAGATGTTGTAAGAATTATTGAAAAAAACGAAGAGCTTGATTTGCCAATCAGCAGCTACATGTCGACGCCTGTCGAAACAATAAATAAAAACTGCTCGGTTAAAGAGGCTTTGGATTTTTTAAAGCAAAAACATTATAAGAGAGTTGTAGTTGTCGATGATGATGGCAAAATGTCAGGTGTTATTTCACAAAAAGAGTTAATCGCCACGACATATTCGAGATGGGCTATTTTAACAAAAGAGTATCAAAAAGAGCTTAGTGAGATAAATAGCGCACTGGTAAAGAAAAATATAAAATATAAAGAGATTGCATATAGGGATTCGCTGACAAAACTATATAACCGCCATAAATTCACTGAAATTTATCAATCCTCGTATGAAGCGATGATAGAGAGAGAAAGTGAAATGTCGCTTATAATGATAGATGTAGACAACTTTAAAAAAATCAATGACACATACGGGCATAACGTAGGAGACAGCGTAATTGTTCAAATTTCTCAAACACTTGTAAAAAATTTAAGAAATATAGATATTGTCTGCAGATGGGGCGGTGAGGAGTTTGTTATTTTGCTTCCGACGGCAGACATAGATAATGCCGCACTGTTGGCGGAAAAATTAAGAACTCATATAGAAGGTTTAAAAGTAGAAGAGGTAGGAAACATAACCGCAAGCTTTGGAGTCTCTAGAGTTGTCGAAGGGGATGATTTAAAAAGTGTTGTAAATAGAGCGGATGAGGCTCTATATCTTGCAAAAAAATCAGGAAGAAATTGCGTAAAACTACAAATTAGATAGATATTTTAAAAAGTAGCCGGCGCGATATAGTTGCCGTTGACAAAACGACAGCCATGTCCCTTTGGAAATATCTTATTTGAATCAATCCAGTGCTCTGTTCCATGATTTTTCACAGGATAGTGAACTTTTACGGATGAGTCTTTCATCTCAATGATTGTGCCGCAGTTGGTATCCACGCCGTTTTTTAGAGTTTGTCTAAATTTTTTGATATTTTTTGTAAAATTTTGCATAGCTCTTTGCTCCATTTTTTCCAACTCCGAAGTCTCTTTTTCCAGCTGTTTCTCGCGTATTTGAGTTCTCTGCTCGTGAATTTTTGCCAGTCGCTCCTCTTCTGCTCTCTTTTTCTCTTCCTCAACTCTCATTTTCTCAAGCAAAACATCGCGATTTTGAACGGCAAGTGCCACAAGCTGTTCGGCATTTTTAAGGTATGAGTATTTTTCTATAAATGTATTAAACTCTTCCGCCGTTGAGGCTTGGTTAAATGAGCGCTCGCTCTCTTCATATTCAAAAATATTTTTTTTGCTCTCAATGGCGTTAAAGAGGTTCGTTTCTTTTACGGCATTGTTGATTAATTTTTCATCGATAAATTTATATTTAGGAGAAGTTGAATTGAAATTTATAAAGCCAAAAATATTTTTGTCAGGCAGAGGGCTTGATAAAGTGCTTGTACATGGAGTGTAGTTGTTTTTGCTGTTAAAATTGTTGCATGTAAATTTAGAGAGATTGTATTTAATATTTGTTTCTTCAAAATATGGACGAACTTCGCTATATGTTTCACTGATTCTAAGAATCTCCTGATTTGCCTTTTCTCTTTTTTCTATCGGCATATCTTTTATATCAACTATTTTCCAAATGTTGTTATTCTTTTCAACCAATGCGAAGTAGTAGCCGCTTTGACTGACGTACTTGCTCGTATAAGTCGGCTTTTTGTCACTGCTTAACACATTTTGTTTTGATGCGCTGCATCCAAAAAAGAGGATAGATAGAAGAATGGTATAAAGAGTGTGTTTAAGCACGAGATTCCTTTGGAAGTTTTAAAATCGGGATTTTACATTGTAACATATTAAAAATGTGTTAAGAAATTTTGAAAACAGTGATTGCGAGAAAATCCCCATACAGTTTTGTATGGGGTATATTTAGTTTACTCTATCTCAGCGTCGATAACGTCATCGTCGCTTTTTTTCTTTGAAGTATCAGCAGCTCCTGCTTCACCGCTTTGCTCTTGTTTGTACATCTGCTCAGCCATTTTGTGACTAGCTTCAGTTAGAGTTTTTACTTTTGCTTCAATCTGCTCTTTTGTAGCATTTGTGTCTTTTAGAACATCTTTAAGTTCGGTTATTGCGCTCTCTATCTTAGCCTTCTCGCCAGCTTCGATTTTATCACCCATTTCGCCTAAAGATTTTTCAGTCTGTGCAATCAGCGCATCCGCTTGGTTTTTAAGCTCAACTAACTCTTTTCTTTTTGAGTCTTCAGCTTTGTGAAGCTCTGCATCTTTAACCATTTTGTTAATCTCCTCTTCGCTTAACCCTGAACTTCCGGAGATTGTGATTGACTGAGACTTGCCGGTACCTTTGTCAGTTGAGCTTACAGTTAAAATACCGTTTGCGTCGATGTCAAAAGTAACTTCAATTTGAGGCACACCGCGAGGAGCCGCCGCAATATTTCCTAGCTCAAAAAGACCTAGAGATTTGTTGTCTTTTGCGAACTCTCTCTCACCCTGAACAACCGAGATGCTAACAGCAGGCTGGTTATCTTCAGCAGTTGAGAAGATTTGAGATTTTTTAACAGGGATTGTTGTCCCTTTTTCAATTATCTTAGTAGCAACGCCGCCTAAAGTCTCGATTCCAAGTGAAAGTGGAGTAACGTCAAGAAGAAGAACGTCTTTAACGTCTCCTCTTAAAACTCCACCCTGAATAGCTGCACCAGCCGCAACCACCTCGTCAGGGTTTACGCTCTTGTTTAGAGTTTTACCGCCGAAGTAGTCGGATACCATTTTTTGAGCAAGAGGAACACGGATTGAACCGCCGACCATGATAATCTCTTTGATAGCGTTGTTGTCTAAGCCGGACTCTTTCATAGCAGTTTTGATGTGGTCAATCGTCTCTTTTATAAGAGTCTCAATCATACCTTCAAACTTTGCACGAGTAAGTTTGATAACAAGGTGCTGCGGTCCAGCTTCCGTCATAGTGATAAACGGCAGGTTTATCTCTGTTTCAGTTGAGCTTGAGAGCTCTTTTTTAGCATTTTCAGCAGCATCTTTTAATCTCTGAAGCGCCATCTTGTCGTTTTTAAGATCGATGCCGTGTGTATTTTTAAACTCGCTGTTTAGATAATCAACTATTTTGTTGTCAAAGTCGTCTCCGCCCAAAAATGCGTTTCCGTCAGTTGAGAGAACCTCAAAAGTACCGTCGCTTATCTCTAAAACAGTAACATCGAATGTTCCGCCGCCAAGGTCGTAAACAAGTACGTTTTCGTCATTTTTGCTGTCCAGTCCATAAGCAAGTGCCGAGGCAGTCGGTTCGTTGATGATACGCAAAACGTTAAGACCTGCGATTGTTCCCGCATCTTTTGTAGCTTTTCTTTGTGCATCGTTAAAGTACGCAGGAACCGTGATAACTGCGTCTGTTACGCTCTGCCCAAGATAAGCTTCCGCATCCTCTTTTAGTTTGCTAAGTATTTTAGCTGAAATCTCTTGCGGAGTGTAGATTTTACCTGCCACGTCAACCGCTGCCATACCGTCTTTGTTTACGATGTTGTAAGTTACTTTGTCGTGAGCAGCTTTTGCATTCTCCTCATTCATCATAAGACCCATAATTCTCTTGATTGAAGAGATTGTCTTGTTTGGGTTTGTGATTGCCTGACGTTTTGCAGGGTCTCCTACTAAAACTTCGCCTTTGTCCGTAAAAGCAACTACCGAAGGAGTTGTGTTTTTACCCTCTTTGTTTGGGATGATTTTTGCTTCACCGCCCTCATAAACTGCAACACATGAATTTGTTGTTCCTAAATCTATACCTATTACTTTTGACATAATTTTTGTCCTTAATTTGATTTTATTTCATAAAATAAAATGAAGGAAACCTCCATCTTATTTGCCGCAAAATGAACAAGTCCCTTTTGCTTTCGCTAGCCGCTAAGGCACTAAAGTTTGACACTTTCGCATCAAATTTGATTTTTTATCTTATAAAACTATATGAACGAATGTTAATTCGCCACTACTACCATCGCTTCGCGAAGCGGTCTCTCTTTATATCTGTAACCTGTCTGAAACGTCTGAACTATCTGCCCGCTCTCAACACTGTCGCTGTCTACACTTTGTATAGCGTTGTGGATATTTGGATCAAACGGTTCATCGTGAGAAACCATAGTTACTCCATGTTTTTCCAAAGCAGTTGTTAGCTGTTTGAGTGTGAGCTCGATTCCCTCTTTTAATTTTTCTTGGTGCTCTGTCTGGTTCGTTGCATTTGATGCAGAAGAGAGAGCCATTTGAAGCGCATCCATAACGGGAATCATATCTTTTGCAAATTTCTCGTTTGCATAATCAACTGCCGTGTATTTCTCTTTTTCTAATCTTTTTTTGATATTATCAAAATCCGCATGCACGCGAGCATACTTGTCTTTTAGAGAAGCCAGCTCCTCTTGCAAAAGATTAAACTCATTTTCAACAGCTTCAGCTTCCGCAGTAGCCTCACTTGACTCCACTTTTTCCTCTTTACTAACCTGAGGCTCAGTCTGAAGTTCTTCTTTATTTTCTTTTGACATAGCTGTTAAAATACTCCTTATCTAAAAAGATGACATAATTATACATATTGAGTGTAACAATGTCAAGTGAAAGTTAAATTTTTTTTGTTAATAAAGTTGAGTCTATTTATATCAACTATTAATTGGTTAAAAAACTTTAACAATCCCATTTTTATATAGTATCATTATAAAACAAATTTATTGGAGATATTATGAAGTATTTAGCTTGGCTAGGCGCCACACTGGCAACGTTGGTGGCGACTCTTTATGTGGTTGCTTTCACGCCGCTTGGCAACATGTTGCTAAAACCGATTATTGAGAGTAAGCTAAAAGAGCAGACTAAGTTGGATAGCAAATTAGAGACTTTTCTACTGAGTATGAGCGATTTTGAGATAGTTTTAGAGATAAACAGAGAAAATATTTTAAAGGCAAGAGGAGAGTATTCTCTATTTTCAAAGACTTTTGACCTCTCTTATGAAGTCAGTTTTAAAAGTTTGGAGAGCTTGGAACCATTTACAACAACCGCGTTAAAGGGAGCATTTTATACAGATGGAAGTGCAAAGGGCAATTTGGCTTTTTTTGAGGTAAACGGCAAAAGCGATGTCGGCGAGAGCAATACTTCTTATCATTTAGAGCTGAGTGATTTAAATCCGACCTCCGTTGTTGCTCAAATGAAAAACGCAAAACTGGCTTCACTGCTATATCTTGGTGCCCAAAATCCATACGCAACTGCAGATATAGATTTGGATATAAATTTTAAAAATATAACTCCGCATATGATGGAGGGAGACATAGTTTTAAGCACTAAGAATGGAAATATAAATCCGGAATTTATGAAGAGTGATTTTAATGTTACTATACCAAAGACCTCATTTTCTATGAACCTTGATGCGAAGCTGAAGGGCGATGAGGCAGAGTACAACTACGATTTTGCATCAAACCTATTTAAAATAAGCAGCTCCGGTATAGTGCTTCCGGAGCCTTTTCGTGCAGACATCAAATACTCGCTCGACATTAAAGAGCTGGAAGTCCTGAAACCTCTTACCGATGCAGACGTCAGAGGGGCATTAAGAGTAAGCGGAATACTAAAAGGAAGCAGAGAGAATCTTGTGCTTAGCGGTAAGAGCGATTTGGCTTCGTCAGATACGATATTTGAAGCCATTTTAAAAGATTTTGCACTATCATCAATAAAAGCTGAAGTGGCAAATCTTGACATTGCAAAGTTTTTGTACATGTTAAAAGAGCCACACTATACCGATGGGGTTCTTTTTGCGGATATAGATATAAAAGATGCGCGAAGCGGCAAGCTAGAGGGAAAAATTACAACAACAATAACAAAAGGTCTGCTTAATTCAAAGTATCTGACAAAGAGTCATGAGTTTAAATCCCCTATGCCGACAACAACCTATAATGCAACAACAACCAGCACATTAAACGGCAACAGTGTGGATACAAGAGTAGATTTTAATTCAAATATAGCAAATATTGATATAAAAAATGCAAAATACAACATAGAAGAGGGCTCATTAAAGAGTGATTATGTGATTAATGTTGCGGATTTGGAGAAATTATATTTTCTAACTGACCAACATATGAGAGGAGCGTTGGTCGCAAACGGGGAGTTCTCAAAAGCCAAAGATTTAGATTTTAGTTTTCATACAAAAGTTGCAGGCGGAAAGATTGATGCAAAACTCCACAATGATGATTTACATGCTGATTTTAGCAACGTACAAACTACGCAGCTCCTCTACATGCTGACATATGATGAGCTTTTTGCTTCAAGTTTAAATGCCAAACTAGATTACAATATGGCTAAGGATAAAGGGGTTTTTAACGGGCATGTCGTAAATGCGGTATTTGCAAAAAACCAAACATTTGACTTAATAAAAGAGTATGTCAAGTTTGACATGTACAGAGAAAATTTTAATGGTGATATTGGAGCAAAGATAGATAGGGACGACCTTCTAGTCTCTCTTGATTTGCGCTCAAAAGAGGCTTCTATCAAAGCAAAAGATACAAAAATAAATACAAAAACCCAGCAGATGAATTCTGACATAACAATTCAGGCAAAACAAGACAGCATAAGTGCAAATTTACACGGAGATACAGACTCTCCAAAGGTAAGGGTAGATTTGGAAAAATTTTTAAAATCAGAGGCCGGTAAAAAAGTTATAGAAAAAGCAAACGAGAAGATAAACAAATTATTTAAAAAGTTGCTTTAAAAAGCTCATCTTTATCAACAAGAGCCGCTTTTGGCGCAGAGATATAGAAGCCCTGCATATAGTCGATGTCCAGCAGCAGCAGCTTCTCATAAACCTCTTTGGAGTGCACAAACTCTGCAATGGTCTGCATATTGCTCTGTCTTGCAAAGTGTATAATACTTTTTACAACTTTAAAGTCCTTGTTGTTTTTGTCAATGTTTTTAATAAGAGAGCCGTCTATTTTAAGAAAATTTGCCTCTACGTCAATAATTGTTTTAAAGTTGGAGTAACCGCTTCCAAAGTCATCAATAGAAACTTTTGCTTTTAGTGAATGCAGAAGACTTATTTTTTGTTTGAAAAGCGCTACATCATCAATCTCGTCACTCTCTAAAATCTCAAAAGTGACCCTAGACGCAAGATGGTGATTCTGGCTTAAATGTTTAATAATAGTCTCTTCGATGTCAGGATTGATAAGGTCCGAGAAGTTTATGTTTATGCTTACAAGCTTTTGGTTGTTTTTAAATTTTTCAAATACGATAAGCAGAATTCTTTGAGTCAGTTTGTAGTGCATATTTGTATGCTTTAGTTGTGGCAAAAATTGCATAGGTGAGATAATAGCATTCTCTTTCGAGACAATTCTTACCAATGCCTCATATTTAAAAATTTCACCGCTTTTATGGTTGTAAATAGGCTGAAAATGGCATAATACACGCCCTTCATCCAAAGCCTCTTTGACAAAACTTATATCCTTGGAAGATGCTGATGAGGATTTTTTTGTGTGCTCTTTTTCATCATATGTTATAACTCTGTTTCTTCCGCTTTTCTTTGCAACATACAGCATCTCATCTGCTATTTTTATAGCCTCTTGCAGATTCTTTTCCAAAGATGGGTGCTTGTGCAGACCGATAGATACATGCACTTTAATCTCGTGCCCATCATAAAAAAAGCGCTCTTTGCTTATGTTGCCTCTTAATCTTTCGCATACATCTATATTTGTATTGTTGTTGTTTCTGTTGTTTATAAGAAGCAAAAACTCCTCTCCTCCATATCTTATAAGTATGTCGCTGTCTCTGATTGAGTCTTTAAATATTTTGCTTGCCAAAGTGAGCACATAGTCGCCTGCTTTATGTCCGTATGTGTCATTTATGATTTTAAATTTATCAAGATCAAGCATTGCCAAAGAGTAGTGTTCAAGGTTTATCATGGATGATATCTCTTCGAGATAGTTCCTGTTAAATGTTTTTGTAAGCGGGTCCGTAAATATCTTTTTTCTTGTAACAAAATAGTGAAAAATCTGCATAATCGTCATGCTCATTAACAGAAGAATAAAAATAATTAAAACAGCAAAAAAGGTCTCGAGCGGCTTGATTGATTCTAAAATAATTTTTTGAATATTTGTAGTAATATCAATGCTGAATATCCCCACAACATCTCCATTGCTTAGTATAGGGTATAGATATGTCAAATAGAGGTTTTCAATGTCATGCTGCTTGATAACCTGAGGTTTTTTCTCTTCATAAACAGTGTTATATTCGGGAGAAGTAACATCGAATTTTTGAAAAAATTCTGATTTATCACTCTTTGAAGCATCCAGTAAGAATCTAAATCTGTCTCTCTCGTCTTTGTATAAAATATAGGCGTATTTTACATTTGAGGTCAGCATTAGAGAGATAATATGCTCATAGCCCTCTCTGATGTCTGTGTTACTGAACAAAGAGAGCAGATCATCCGGAGTTTTTATTTCAGATGAGTCCATTATATCTTTTTCAATATTTTGTAAAATAGATGAAATTTGCTCAATTTGATGATTTTCTATACGGTCGAAAATGTCATTTTTTGCTTTTGTAATATCACTGTAAATATAGACAAAAAAGAGGGCTAGTAAAAAGAGAAGAAAAAATATAATAAACTCTTTCTTCTTTACCATACCTTTTCCTCTACATAAGCATTCAGCTCTTTGGAAACTTTAATATCTTGTGACTCTATTCTCGGTTCTATTATTACAATGTTGGGTCTGCCTTTTTTCCAAAAGAATGCGCCGAAACTATCTGGAATATCTTTTAGTAAATTATAGTTAAGCACAAAAATAGGTTTATTTTTACAAGCGTCACCATGCAAATTTTCTTTATTTTCTATCACTATTATTGTGGCTTTTTCGCAATAGAGTGTAGTGGTTAGATTGCTGTTTTTTTTAAACTGGGCAATAAGCTCTTTGTTGTCTGACCACACTGTTATAACCTCGTTTATGGAGATATTTGAGAGTATCTTTTCTATAATTTGCGCTCTTATAACATCGTTGTTCTCTGAAGCGGATGATAAAACTGCTAAAAATAGTGTTAGGATAATTGCTTTCATTTAAAAAGTGTACTCCAAAGTAAATAGCACTCGTCTATCTACTGCCGAAACACTGACGCCATTTATTGAGGTTTGTGAAGCTTTGTCTAAAATATTTTCTGCTTTTAGCTTTAGCTCTGTTTGTTTGTTTAGTTGATAAATAGCTCCGAGTGAGTAGTCGTACCCTGCATCCATATCAACACCGTCAACACTTCTATATTCAGATCTGTATATTAGCTCATTATATAAATCAAACTCTCCAATTGTGTTAAAAAGCTGGATTGAAGCACCCAAACGCGGGCTGTAATAGTTGTCTCTGTATTGTCTAAAGGCTTCTGCCCTGACTTTATTGTCAGAGTTAAAATTGTGTTCTATATTGGCAAAGATTAATTCAAAACTATTTTTTTCGGCAATGTTAACATATTTGTTTTGCGACATATTAAAAGCTATTGCGTTGTCGGCTTCATTCCTGCCGATACCAAATCCAAAAGTTGTATCATTTTTGGTATAGATAGCTTCAGCTGTTAAGAGGAGTATCTCACTGCTCTCCAAATCTGGGTTGATATTATAGTTTGGTGAATATGTTGTTTGCAAGAAGGTCGGGTACATATAACTCTCCATAGCGAAAAGTTTAAACTTCCACTCCTCGTTTAGAAGTGCCACATAGCCGGCTCTTAGTATATGCTCTGTTGATGATTCTGAGAATGAGTTGTCATAATAATCAACTTTTGCGCTTAGTGATATAAGATGATTCTCATTTATGTTATAAAGATTCTCTGCATACACCATATATATGTCCAAGTGTTCAGGCCCCCAAACCATTGCTTTGTCAATACCATCTGTTTTGTACTCATTGATTTTAAATTTTTGATGCTTAAACTGCGCGCCCAAAGAGAGCTCATTGTTTCCGTTTATAAATTTTTTTTCTATAATGGCACTATAAACCTCCGTCGCGATGCCGGTATCAAGCTGATTTGTGACGGTATGGTCTGCCAGAGGGATTCCGATGCTGTCTTTGTCGTAAATCTCTAAGCTTTCATGAGATGCCGTTAGTATCACTTTTAATTTATTCTCAAAATATTTTGTAATATGTGCATATATATCTTGCGTACCGGTATGTCCGTCTGTTGTAGACATTCCAAGCCCGCTAAATATATCGTATCTCTCTTGTGTGGCGCCGACTTCTATATCATAATCGCTGTTTTTAGAAAATTTAAAATAGAGCTGACCTCTTGCCCCGTCTCTAGAGAGCTCCGAGTTGTTTATGGTGTAGTTTTTATAGTTGTTTTTTCTAAAATCTATATTTGCCAAATATGAGTAGTCATCAAAAGCTTCTGCATCAATTCCCTGCAGAGATAAGCTCCCGCGCGAGTCAACTGAACTCTGCACAGATGTTGAGTTTTCGCGGGAAGGCTCCTTTGTGTAGAGTTTTATTAACATTGTTCCTGGTTCATTGCCGAATGTTACAGAGTTTCCGGCTTGATAAATCTCTATATGGTCTATAAAGTAGAGTCCCATTTTTCCATACTGCACCAAAACATTCCCTAAAGTTGCGGAGTTTAGTTCATGCGAATTAATGTAAACTTTTACGGGAGAGCTTGACATTTGCGATTCACCGCTTCTTACAAGCGTTGTCATCCCGTTTTTCCTTGTTTGAAGTGTAAAAAAGCGCAGAGTTTTTAAAACATCGTTCAGTGTGTAAGCCTGCATCTTATCGAGGTCGGAGCGGGAGAAAACAGTTATATGACCGGCGCTCTCTTTTTTTGTGCTGTGGTAAAGTTCTTCTGAGCTTTCATACTTCTTTAATAGATTATCAAGTGACAACTCTTCCGAGAAAAGAAGTACCGACAAGAGCAATATAGACACAAGAAAACGCATCAACGAACCACCTATATTATAAATTCTTATGTAGTGAGTATATTTAATCTCTGCTTAGTTTATACTTGCATCAGCTAGAGTAAGGCAAAACAGGACATCTTTATTTCTTTTTTGTATAGCTTGAACTGCTTGAGTCAAAGTCAAATTTGTCGTAATAATGTCATCTACCAAAATCACGTTTTTGCAGCTAAACTCATTTACCTCAAATGCTCTTGGGTTAAGCAACCTAAACTCTCTGCTTTTGCCTGAGTATGAAACCCTGTTTTTTGCTCTTAGCTTGTTAAATTGCGGAGTTATGTATCTGCTCTTTAGCGCCCTGTTCAAAATGGCCGTATGAGAGTAGCCCTCGGCTACATAATCATCAACGGCAATAGAAGTTATCGGCTCTGGATACTCAAATTCGCACGCGAATTTTTTTATGGAATTTTTGGCGAGAATGGAGTAGATGTAGTAGCCTAAGTCGGTATGTTTGGTGTGAAGCAAATCTTTGATTTCGCTATATTTGTAAAATGAGATAACTTCTATGTTGCCAAGAATTTTTCTTTTGTAGATTGAGGGGGTTAGAAATTTTTTTTGGCATGAGTTGCAGATGTGCAAAAGAGACAAGCCCTCACACATCAAACAGCGCATTTTAGTCCATTTTTAAAACAGACATAAACGCCTCTTGCGGAAGCTGCACTTTTCCTATTGACTTCATTCTCTTCTTGCCGGCTTTTTGTTTCTCTAGCAGTTTTCTTTTACGGGTAATATCCCCGCCGTAACACTTGGCGGTAACATTTTTGCCCATACTTTTTACGGTCTCTCTAGCAATTACCCTGTTTCCAAGTGAGGCTTGTATAGCCACTTCAAAAAGCTGGCGAGGCACTATCTCTTTCATGTTTTTTACAAGCGCACGACCGCGATACTCCGCAGCCGAACGATGAACAATAATGCTAAGCGCGTCTACGACATCACCTGCCACAACGACATCAAGCTTAACCAAGTCGCCTTCTCTAAAGCCGATAGGCTCATAGTCAAAACTTGCATACCCTTTTGAGATTGACTTTAGCTTGTCGTAAAAATCAACTACAATCTCATTCATAGGAAGCGAGTATTCGAGCATTACTCTGTTTTCATTGAGATAAGTCATCTTGTCTTGCGCGCCTCTTTTTGCCACCAAAAGATTTATAATATTTCCAAGATAGTCTGTAGGAGTGATAACAGTAGCTTTTACATAAGGCTCCTCGATTCTGTCTATATAGTTCACTGGCGGCAACTCTGAGGGGTTCTGAACTTCAACCATATCGCCGTTTGTAAGATAAACATTGTAAACAACAGACGGAGCTGTGGCGATGAGGTCAAGGTCGAACTCTCGCTCTAGTCGCTCTTTAATAACTTCCATATGAAGCATTCCAAGAAAACCGACACGAAACCCAAATCCAAGAGCGATTGAAGTCTCAGGCTCATAAGAGAGTGAAGAGTCATTGAGTTTTAGTTTGTCAAGTGCATCACGCAAATCTTCAAACTTGTCCGTGTCTATCGGATAGATTCCCGCAAAAACAAACGGCTTAGCCGGTTCATATTTTAAAACAGGCTCAAGCGTAGGGTTTTTTGCGTCTGTTATTGTATCGCCGACGTTTACAATATGAACCTCTTTTAAACCAAGTACGACTATGCCTATCTCTCCGGTTTTTATAACATTTGTTTTTTTGCGTCTAAGCGGATGCGGATACATCAAATCAAGAACTTGATGCTCTTCTCCATTGCTCATAAGTCTAACATGCTGACCTATTTTTATCTCGCCGTCAAAAACTCGCACAAGAGCCAATGCACCAAGATATGCGTCAAACCATGAGTCGTAAATTATGGCTTTGGTCGGAGCTTTTGAATCTCCGACGGGAGCAGGAATTCTATCTACGATAGCGTCAATAAGCTCACGAATCCCGATACCTGTCTTCGCAGAGACTAAAACCGCATCGGTGGCATCTATGCCAATGCTTGTCTCAATCTCTTCTGCAACTTTTATAGGGTCAGCCGCCGGCAAGTCTATCTTGTTAATGACTGGGATAAGCTCTAAATTGTTCTCCATAGCCAAGTAAACATTTGCGATAGTCTGGGCTTCAACGCCCTGAGCCGCATCAACGATTAAAAGTGCGCCGTCGCTTGAAGCTAAAGATTTGCTAACCTCGTAAGAGAAGTCGACGTGGCCGGGAGTGTCGATAAGATTTAGTATGTAGTGTTCGCCGTCTTTTACATAGTCAAGCCTGACGCTTTGAGCTTTAATGGTGATGCCGCGCTCTTTTTCGATGTCCATAGTGTCCATCATCTGCTTGCCGAGCTCTCTATCACTTACCGAACCGCACTCTTGAATAATGCGGTCGGCCAAAGTGCTTTTACCATGGTCGATATGGGCGATGATAGAAAAGTTTCTAATATTCTTCAATTAATATTCCCTAAATATATATTTTTCTAAGTAAAAAGTGAATTTACACTCTCGTTGTGATATACCCTGCGGATAACCTCTGCAAAAAGAGGCGCTACCGTTAAAACTATGATTTTATCATGCGGCTTGGACTCTAGAGTGTTTGTAACTATTAGCTCGTCAAGTTCACCTTTGTCCAAGTTTTCATAAGCTTTTCCGCTAAGAACGGCATGAGTGGCGCATGCCATAACAGAAGCGGCCCCTTTGTCTTTAAGGGCAGTTGCCGCTTTTATCATAGTCCCTGCAGTATCTACCATGTCGTCAATCATAATGACATCTTTGCCTTCTACGTTTCCTATGATATTCATAACTTCGCTCTCGTTTGCTTTTTCGCGACGCTTATCAACGATTACCATCTCAAGCCCCATGCGTGAAGCAAAGTAGCGGGCACGCGCAACGCCGCCTATATCAGGAGAAGCTATGATAGGGTTTTTAAGATTTTTGCTTCTTATGTAGTTTTCAAAAGTTACAGAGCCGTAAAGGTTGTCAACTGGAATATTGAAAAATCCTTGAATCTGCCCTGCATGCAGGTCGATTGTAACTACTCTGTCGATTCCTGCTGCTTGATACATATCTGCAACAAGTCTTGCGGTGATGGGAACACGGGGAGCGGCTTTGCGGTCTTGTCTTGCATATCCATAGTACGGAACAACGGCTGTAATGCTAGAAGAGCTTGATCTGCGAAGAGCATCCGTCATGATAAGTAGTTCCATTAAGTTATCATTTGATGGAGCACCGGTTGATTGGATGATAAACACATCACGACCGCGAACACTCTCTGCGATTTGAACTGAAATTTCACCGTCGCTAAACTTTTTAACATCGGCTTTGGCCAATGGAACATCTAAGATTTGACAAACCTCTTTTGCAAATTCAGTGCTGGCAGAACCGGCAAAAATTTTATAACCGCGCATGGGGATACCTTATTTGAAAATTTAAAAGCGATTATACAAAAATAGTGCTGAGGAGTTGTTAAAATGAAAATAATGATTTTATGGAAGAGATTTTTGATGGTGGAGCTGTGGAGGATTGAACTTTTGTCCAAAAAATTTCAAAAAAATTACCGTTTGCCTAAATTGCGAATAAACCCCTATTTTATGGGATTTATTAAATGCTTAGATATGCGTAAATAAACATAATTCAGGAATAATAAAGTTTAAAAAGGTGGTCTTAAAGGATTTTTTTTTATAATTAGTGGTCTTAAAGTGGTCTCAAAATCATACTAAAAAAGGCTTAAAAATGGAATCTTTGGGTGGAAATTTCAAAGGAATTATGATTCAGAAGCTCCAATCAGGTGCCACAGCTTTCTATATCAAATTCAAAGATGAAATGAATGTCTCTCGTAAGCTGAAAGTCGGTGAGTCTCCCGATATGACTAAAACAAGAGCCAAAGATTTATTGATTGAAAAAAAGAAGGAGATCAAAACGAAGCGGAGTCTTATACGAGGTTCGGCAACATCACTCCCCTCCCCCATCCCAAGTATTCTTCAAAAAAAGCATAATCCATCTCCTAAAACCTTCAAAACACTGAACGATCTCGCTGATTTCTATTTTTCCGACCACTCCATAAAAACAATGAAAGAACTTAAAAATCGATACGATTATCACGTCCGTAATGAACAGTTCGCCAATAAGCCCGTTCAACTTATTACCAAACATGAGCTAATCGATTTTATAGAGCGAAAAAAAGTTCAAAGAGCCGATAAACGCAGAGGAGAAAACACTCGCAACAAATCGGTCCAAGAAAAAGAAATGTCCGAATATCAAATGAACCTTCAAAAAATCATTACACTTGCGGTAAATGATGATTGGAGAAGCAAAAATACAATTGAATTTTTGAAAAAAAAGAATGAAATTCTCCTGCTGAGAAATAATGATGAAGCTAAAAAACGACTATGGGACGATAAAACCGTATCCGAAGACGATAAACGGGCGATGATTGGGCTTCTGTCAAGAAAAACCATCAAAGAGATTTTTCAGATATGTTTAACGGCTATCAACTATTCTATCGATTCTCATAAAATCACTCCCTTCGCCAATCCGTTTGTCATCTCAAAAAGGGATAAAAAGCTTTATATCGAGGTGGACAACATCAAAGACCGATATATGTCAAAGGATGAAATCAAAGACTTTTTGAAAGAGTGTAAAGAAATCTCTAAAAAACCGAAGCACAAAAACATCTTTTTGATGGCTTTGTTGGCTTTATCCGTTGCAGCACGTCAATCGACTCTTTTAAGTATTAGAATCTCCGATATTGACTTGGAAAATGGATTTATCAATCTTCGGAATCATAAAACAGAAAAATGGTACAACGGTTTCATCGGCTCGAATGAAATCAAACAAGAAATTTTGAGACTTATCGGAGATAGAGACAGAAATGATTATCTCTTCGTCAATTACACGAAAGAACGCCCATACCGTTATCCCCGTGTTATGGGAAACATTCTTGACTATACGGTGAATTATAAACATCGCTATGTTAATTGGTTATCGCTCAAAGACCTCAGAAATACTTCTGCAAGTCATTTAGCCATGCAAGGAATACCGATTTCGCACATATCACAAATTTTGAATCACTCATCGGTTGTTATGACAGAAAGATATGCCCATTTAAGTCCGTCAATCGCTCAAGACGGAATCAGAACATTGGTTGATGGTTTTGGATTGGAAGATTTGGAGAAATAAATTTAATAGTCAATTCAATTCCCTAAATCGGAATCGAACCCAGTGGAAAAAAGTTTATTTGAGGATGAGTTAAGCGGCGTCGGCGAAAGCCAAGAAGTTTGCCACTTCAATAATAGGGAATACATAACGGGCTTTTTGACTCACCCCAATTCGTTTATAACGGATAGGAAGATCACCCTTCAAAATCAACCCTTCAAGTGAAGAAACAGAAATTTCTAACGTCTCCGCAAGTTCTTGACGGGTCAATTGGGTTTTACCGTATTTGCGATACAAAAGGTCGACATACATTTGGGTTGTGGAATTCATGAAACCCCTCCCAACTCGTATAAACCGAAACAAAACAAATTTTTCATTTTAGTCCTTTCAATTTTCATAACGAGATTATTTCATTCTATAAAAGTCAATTTACCTACAAGAAATACCTCGATCATATCCTGATCACTAGACTGAAGTAAAGCACTCGGTTCATTGTTTGGATAGGTTGCTTCATAACGATACATCTCATCTAATTCGTCTTCATCTTCGATTAGATATAGCCATTTCTTTGAACTAAATTTGTCGACAACATAGATACAGATACCTACCCAAAACGTCCAATACCGCCAAAGATCAATTCTAAAAACATCCTCAGGATTTTGTAGTGTATGCTCAAATCCTTCATTGAAAAAATCCAAAGAACCATCTATCTCTTCATGGATATCAACTTCGATACATTCCAAATTCACGGGCATATCTTTTTGAGATGTATATACCTCTAAAATATCAATTAAATCAGGTAAATTCTTTTCTTGTTTAATAGAGTTGATTTGATCCAAAATCAATTGGTGTTGTTCATCAAATCCCCCGTCAGATAGGGATTTAAAATTGTAGTTATCAATATATGTCATTGTATGTCCTTTGTAAAATGATTTTTTTCTTGAAAATATAGAGATTGTTCAACCTTATGAAGGCATGAACAACTGCTCCAATATTTTGTATAACTCGAATTCATCCTTATCAAGTATGTTCGTACTGGTCGCGACGGAGTCCCCTTCCATGTCATAGAATTTTTGGATTCCATGCAGTAAGTCCATACATACAATTTTTTCACCGGTTTTTTCTTCCAATGAAGCGATTGACAGAACGATTTGACTCAATAATTTTCCATACCCTTGAAGGTCTGTTTTGATAAATTTCAAAACCTCCACTGAAGAGTATTTTTTACGGATACTTTTTGAAACAATGTCAAAGTCTTTCGCACCGAATGTGGTGGTGTCTCCGTCAACACTTACATCCATTGAAACGTGGAACAGAACACCCTCGTCACCTGTATAAGAAAGGTGGATTAACCCTTCCTCAGTAATATGAATACCTTTGAAATCGATAATATTTGTTAAATTTTTCATTTTTGTCCTTTATAATTTAATTTTTTCGCCCGTCAATAAAGACACTTAAACCGATTAAACCCGTCCAACTCGACTAACCCCCTATCAAGGGTAGGTTTCGGGGTTCCAAAGGGATTTAACACACTCATAAACAGTTAAATTCCTCGTAATCGTTGGGTGTGTATCAACGATTACGATACCGACTTTAAAAAGGGGAT
>DAIDMU010000092.1 GCA_027448805.1 Sulfurimonas sp.
AATCACCTGTAATTACTACAATATCCGGATTAAGAGAGGAAGCTTTTTGCACGATATCTCTTATAAACTTTTCATCTATCAAACCGCCGATGTGCAGGTCGCTGAGCTGGACTATTTTGTAGCTCTCTTTTAGGTTTTTAATCTCTATTTGCACTTTTTCTATTTTAACGAATTTTGCCTCGTACATAGCCTTTAAACTTAGCGTTGAAGCGACTGCCAGCGATGAGATGTCAAGTGATTTCTTTAAAAATTTTCTTCTTGACTCTGAGATGGGCGCAAATGAGAGAAGCACCCTTGAGATATCGTAGATAACCGCACTCCAAAATAGCAAGAAGAGTACGCCGATGGGAACGGAGAAGAGAAAATAGAGCCAGCTCGGAGTGTTTACATAGTATCTTGCTAGCATATAGCACAATATGCCAATTAGGTTTATAAGAAGAAATATGCGCAGATATAGCCTGTTTCTATCGCTTATATCAAGCTTGGCTATAAGTCTCTTTGATATATACATGTTAAGCAGTGCGAAGACACCGATAAAGGCGCTAAAAAATAGTAGGTAGTTCATGTCAGAAGTATATCAAAGATAGATTGCAAAAAGAAAATGGTATTATTTGCGTAATGAAAAAATGTAAAATATGCGACAGCGATACAACCAAGATAACCGACAGCAAAACCCAAAAAAAGTACCATAAATGTCCAGCTTGCAGCTATATTTTTTTGGATGAGGCTTTTTATATCGATGAGATAAAAGAAAAAAAGCATTACGACAAGCACCACAACACTCTTGAATCTTTAGGCTATGTAAAGATGTTTGAGGATTTAGTGGAGGAGTTTGTACTTCCTCACAAAGAAGCAATAAATAGCGCGCTTGATTTTGGATGCGGCGAAGGCGAGGTGCTGCCGATAGTTTTGGAGAGAAGCGGAGTTGCCTGCGACAGATATGATCTCTTCTATTTTCCAAAAAAGGTTTACGAGGGCAAAAAGTATGACATTATCCTCTCAACAGAGGTGTTTGAACATCTCTCATCGCCGCTTGAGATTTTTAAAAAACTGCTTCTACATGTAGAAAAAAACGGCTATATTTTGCTTATGAGCGCTTTTCATCCAAATAACGATGAGGAGTTCTTTAAATGGTGGTATATAAGGGACATAACGCACATAGGATTTTTCAATATAAACACATTTGAGTTTCTTGCGGATAAACTCGGACTTAGAATAGTTAAACATAACTTTAAAAATATAATTCTTTTTCAAAAGATGGAAGTTTAAAAAGAAATAGAGGCTATACTCTGTCAAAATAATGTCAAGGATTAAATAATGAAAAACGTAATTATCTCCGCACTTATGGTGCTTTTCGTCGCTTCAGGCGTAAATGCTAGTCAAAAAAGCGGGTGCGAACTCTCTCAGACAGGTGCTCTTGAAGTAAGCTGGACTGGATACAAAACCGAGAAAAAAGTAGGTGTAGGCGGGGTTTTTGATAGCGTAGCTTATACTCCTGTTGCAAAGAGCGGAGAGAATTTTCGCTCAATTCTGGTTGGCTCATCGGTAGTAATAGATACTTCAAGCGTAAACTCAAAACATGAGGGGCGTGACGAGAAACTTGCTAAATTTTTCTTCGGTATGATGAGTGACAAAAATATCAATGCAAAGATAGTAGATATCAAAGCTGACAAAAGAGTAAAAGATGCTCCAAGAACAGGCGTTGTTGAGGTGGAGATTGAGATGAACGGCGTTAAAAAAACAGTTCCTATGACATACAGCTTCAGCAATGATGTTTTTGAGGCAAAAGGAACTATTGATATTTTGGATTTTAGCGCTTCCAAGGCTCTTTCATCGCTTAATAAGGCTTGTTTTGACCTTCATGAGGGAAAAACTTGGAGCGAAGCAGGCATAGCTTTTAAAACTAAGATAGAAGCTCTTCTTTGCAAAGTTGAACCGTTAAAAGAGTAGACGGCTTCACGGTGGGTGCCCCAAACCTAGCGTTGCTAGATTTGACCCATCCGTTGCAGAATCATTCGCTTTGTATAATTGTTAAAAAGACGTAAATTGTCAGTTTTTCTTCCCTATCCGAAAGATAGGGGTAGCTTTAGGGGGTTGTAGGGACTTTAGTCCCTGCCACCAAAAACGGACGAGTTCGTTTTGGTGCTTAACATCAGTATGGCACTCTTGATTGCATTTATGTAGCTAAGAGTGTTTGCCTTGCCTTTGTAGGCTATGTCAAATGCAGTTCCGTGATCTACCGATGTTCTGATGATTGGCAGATTAAGTGAGACATTTATGCTCTCATCAAAGTAGAGCGCTTTTAGAGGTGCAAGACCTTGGTCGTGATACATCGCCACGAAGTATCTGAACTTCTCTCTGGCGTGCGGCGTAAAAGCGGTGTCAGGAACCAGTGGACCAACAAACTGCTCAAAACCAATCTTTTTGTTAGCACTCTTGATAGCCTTTGTAATTCTCAGCTCCTCATCTCCCAGCACTCCGTTATCACCCGCATGCGGATTAAGTCCAAGAACAGCAACACTCTCTTCTGGTATCGAGTTATGAAGAGCTAAAAAGAACTCTTTTAGCTTTTTATACTGTACTGCGGAAGCTACATCTTTTAGCGGAATGTGCTCGGTGTAGAGAGCCACAAACATCTTCTCGCAACCAAGCATCATAATGGCATCTCTTTTGAAATAATCTCGAAGCATGTCCGTATGCCCTTTGTAGCGCAAACCTGAGAGCATCCAAGCCTCTTTGTGAATCGGCATCGTTACAACGGCGTCTGCCTTTTTTGCCTCGCAAAGTTTTATGGCGCTTAAAAATGAGTCGTAGGAGTATCTTCCCGCATTTTTGTCAACACACCCCTCTTTTATGTTAAAGCTCCCCTCGACCTCATGCAGTGCAAAATCGGATGGAACTTTTACATCCAAAAGTTCACACGCCTGATTTAACATGTAGGAGTTTATGCAGTAGATTGGAGTACAAAGTTTAGAGACCTCTTTGTGGGCTTTAAGGGCTATCTCAATCCCAACACCGTTTAAATCTCCGACACTTATAGCAATACGCGGTTTCATCTTGTAGTAAGTCTCTTCATCTCTTTTACAGCTTCAGCCAAGCCGCTAAAGACGCTTTTTGCAACAATGCTCTGACCGATGTTAAGCTCGGTAATCTCTGTTATCTTCATCATCTCATGCACATTGTGGTAGTTTAGTCCATGTCCCGCGGCAACTTCTAGCCCTATCTTTTTTGCATGCTTTGCGGCTGCGGTAATCTCTGCGATAGATTTTTCAAGCCTGATAGCTAACTCGTTTCTAGGAAGCTCAAGCTCTTTTATTGAATGGTTTGAGTATGAGAGCGAGGAGTTAAGCATCGCATAGAGATTTGCAAAAGTTCCCGTATGCAGCTCAACCATCTCGGCACCGAGCCTCTTTGACTTCTCAACCGCTTCGATAGTCGGGTCGATAAAGAGTGAAACAGGGATAAGGTAGTCATGCAGAAGCTCTATCGCATAGGCAATCTCATCTTCATGCCCTGTGACATCAAGTCCGCCCTCTGTTGTGACTTCTTCTCTCTTTTCAGGAACCAAAGTTGCACGGTGTGGTTTTAAATCTTTCACTATATTTAAAATAGCTCTGTTGATGGAGCACTCTAGGTTGACGGGAAGGGTAGAGTGCTTCATAATGTTGTAGGCATCGACGTCTTGAATATGGCGTCTGTCTTCTCTTAGATGAATGGTTATCTGGTCGGCCCCGTTTTGACACGCAACGTAGAGAGCGTTTATAATGTCAGGGTCGTTGACACGTCTTGCCTCTCTTAAAACCGCCACATGGTCGATGTTTACGCCAAGTTTCATACTACTCATTATATTTTTCCTAAAGTGTTTTTTTGATTATATCATTGATTTCATTAGACTCTTTGGTTGTGGCAAAACAGCTTTTAGCGCCGCAAATCATAAAAAAGTCATTATCGGAGGCTTTTTTTTGGATAAACGGATACTCTAGAGAGGCAAGCTCAAGTGCGTTGGTTTCTAGGTTTTTTTGGTTTGATTTTACGACTCTCTCACCCTTTAGATATCTAAGCATCCCTCTAAGCATGTATGGATAAATGACGGGACGTCTGCCAAGCTCATAAGAGTTGTACTCCATAGTTTTAAACGCGAAGTGGCTGTATTTGTCGTCTTCTAGGAGTGTGCTAAGCGAGAGCAGAACATCCACCATAATAGAGACCGGACTTGTATATGTATTGTCCGAGATTTCAGCTTTTGTCTCAAACTCTCCAATGCTGAACTTCCATGTTCCTCTATCGTAAAATCTCTCTAGTGCCATATTTGCAAAGTGCTGTGCGCGGATGAGATAGAGTTCATCCTGCGTAGAGTTAAAAGCCTCAACAAGAGCTTGAGCCAAAAAAGCATAATCTTCCAAAAATGCTTCTACTTTTGGAGTTTTATGAATCAAAGTCGTATGGTAGAGCTTGCCATCAATGAACATAGTGTCAAGCAGCGTGTCAAGGCTTTTTTTGGCCCTTTGTTCGTAACTTTTATCAATCTTGCCGAGGTTAAAAAGAGCTTTTATCATCATGCTTGACCACGAGGTCTGGATTTTTTTATCAATAAAAGGATACTCCCTCCCAGCCCTTAGTCCTCTTAGCAGAAACTTTATATTTTCAAAATCTTTTGGTTGTTCATCTTTGAATCTTATAATATTTTTTCCCTCAAAGTTGCCCTCTTCGGTGATGCTGAGCATATCTAAAATCTTATCAATATTTGTGTATCCGTTGTCTGAGAGAAGCTTGTAAACTTCATCATAACCGTATGTAAAGTATGTTCCCTCTTCGCCCTCGCTGTCTGCATCGCTTGCACTGTAAAATAGGGCGTCTTCGCTCATATGGTTATGCCAAAAGTCCGCAATTTCTTTTGCTACATGTAAAAAACTCTCGTCCTTGTACGCGAGGTAGGCATTGGTGTATATTTCGCAGAGCAGGGCGTTGTCGTATAGCATCTTTTCAAAGTGCGGAACAAGCCACTTATCATCAACGCTGTAACGGCAAAATCCGCTCTCAACCAAATCATACATGCCTCCTTTTTTCATATTTTGCAGAGTATTTAAAAGCATAGCTTTGGCCGCTTTGTCGCCCTCTAGTTTGTCTATAACCAGAAGCGTGCCAAGCGTGCTTGCATGCGGAAATTTCGGAGCGACTGAGAAGCCGCCGTAGAGCGTGTCGTAGTTGTTTTTTACCTGAAGCATAAAGTTTTTGATAAAATCCTCTTTTAAAACCGTTGCCTCTTTTGGGTGCTCTTTGTGGTTTAAAAAGCTCTCTATCTCATCGGCATTTTTTAGAAGCTGCTCATCTTTTTGAGAGACCTTCTCGGCTATGAGTTTTGTAAGCTCAATAAACCCCATCCCTTCTATGCTTCCCTCTCTTGAGTGCGG
>DAIDMU010000093.1 GCA_027448805.1 Sulfurimonas sp.
TGCAGGACATGTCGAGATGGGAGACTATGCAGTAATCGGCGGAATGACACCTATTCATCAATTTGTTCATATAGGCGAGTATGCGATGATTGCGGGCGCATCTGCCTTAGCTCAGGATGTTCCGCCGTTTTGTATGGCAGAGGGAAATTTTGCTCATTATTTGTCTACAATCATTGCTTTTAGTTCAGCTTCTGAGACTAGAACATTATCAACATATGCTTTGCCGTCCAGTACCCAGATTTGACCTTTGTTTTTAATAACACTTATGCGGTACTCAAGTCTGTCGCCGGGTTTTACGGGAGCGCGAAATTTTGCTTTATCTATGCTCATAAAATATACAACTTTTGTCGCAGCCTGCTCCTCCGTCATATCGCCCATGCTCTTAAATGCCAATATTCCGCCGGCTTGAGCCATTCCTTCTAGTATCATAACTCCTGGATAGATTGGGTGACCTGGAAAGTGGCCTTGGAAAACGTTATCGCCGATTGTTACATTTTTAAACCCGATTAGAGATTCGTTCTCTTTAATATCGGTAACTCTGTCTAAAAGTAAAAAAGGGTAACGGTGAGGTATAATTTTTTGAATTTCCATAACATCCATAATCATAATACAAAAGCCTTTATAATAATTTCGGCTATTCTACCAAAAAAAAGATTATAGAATGATTAGTTTTTCTCTGATATCTTCATAAATTTTTGCATCAAGCTCTACGGTAAGCTTTGTTTGAGGGATTTTATCAACAATAATAATAGGGCTTAAATCGTAATTTGAAGATGTTAAAATAGTTCTAAACTTTAGCTCCTCATCAAAACTCGGCGGGTTAAATATTAGCTCATTTACGGTTTTATATTTAGAATTACACGCAGAGTTGAAAAACTCCAAAGTGACAAATTTTATCTCTTCACGGGTAAAGTAGCCTATGTTTTTATCTGAAAACTCTACCGACCCTTGTGCTTTTTTTCTTGGCAGAGCAGAGTAGGATAGAGCGTGAGCGGGAACAACATTGCTTTTATCGGAAATAACTTTAAAATTTAATTGACGGTAGTTTAAAAATTTCTCTCTAATAATTTTATAGGCAATATTTTGATCTTCAAGCTCGTTGCGATAACTGTACATCTCAAGTCTCTCTTCAATGGAAGCCGGCAATATTTTGTTTGAGATGGGAGAGAACATCTCATCCATCAGACGCTCTTGCTGCTCGCGCTGCATGGTAAGTCCGTATATGCAACCGCAGTAGTCTTGGCGGTAGAGTTGCTCCTCTTTTGTCACACGGCTCTGCTCCTGTGTTCCGCCATTTGTCCGATAATCGTAAGCAATAAACTCAACTCCGTATTTTTGAAAAAATATGTCGCCGCTTCTCTTTAGCTGCTCTTGTGATTTAAGCGGGCTGACAAGCAGTGTGGTGGTTATGCTTTTTTCGCCTAGGGAGAGTGCTTTCTTTGCACTTACTTCAAACCGTCTGTCAAAGCAGACTTCACATCTTTTGCCTTTTTCAGGCTCGTTTTCCAACCCTCTTACCGCTTCCATCCAAGCAAGAAAATCATACTCGCCTTCAAGCAGTTCAATACCGAGCTTTTTGCATGAGCGTTTAACATCAAGAAGGCGAAGCTGATACTCTGAATATGGGTGTATGTTTGGGTCGTCGAAGAAGCCTATAAGCTTCTCCTGTGGGTAGTCGCGTTGTAGTTTTTCTAAGAAAAAGTGTGAATCTACGCTGCAGCAGATATGTACTAACATTTATTTCTTCTTACAAAATAGCAAAGCTATCTTGTAATTCCTCTCACTAAAGCTACGCTTGTCGGTGAGATTTTTTTTCATTAATGATTTTCAAAAATCTCGACAGAGTTGATTGCGTCTTGACCTTTAATGCTATCAAGAACCGCAAAACTCTCTGCATCATCTTTTTGTATAGCACCAAAAACAGTGTGAACACCGTCTAAGTGAGGAGTTGCAACGAATGTGATGAAAAACTGGCTTCCGCCAGTGTTTGGTCCTGCATGAGCCATTGATAATGCTCCTCTTGTGTGCTTGGACTTGTTTTTCTTAGTCTCACATGGAATTGCCCAGTCAGGTCCGCCTGTGCCTGTTCCGTGCGGACAACCGCCCTGAGCCATAAAACCAGGGATTACGCGGTGAAAACTTAAATTATTGTAAAAACCTGAAGTTGCCAGGTGTGCAAAGTTTGCAACAGTGTTTGGAGCCTCCTCCGGAAACAGTTTTATCCAGATGTCGCCTTTGCTTGTTGATATTTTTGCCCATTGAAGTTTGCTTAACTCTTCTGCACTTAAATCGTATGTTTTTAAGTTTCTTCCAAACATGTTTTTATCCTTTTATTTTAAAAATTTTCGGAATTATAGTGAAATATTTTAAACAGATGTTTTGGTAAAAATAAATCCTAATATAATCCTAAGTTTGAAGTTGTCACAACGCTGATATAATGTTGCATTTAATATTGAAACGGTACTTTTATGAACAAATTTTTTAAACTAGCTCTAATAATTTTAGCATTGGGAGCAGTCGATATCGGCCGCTATTTTGTATATCCAGATGTCAATGCACTTAAAGAAACAAACCCGATTCCCACCGCTTTTATGGAGTTTCGCAAGGAGCAGTGGGCAGATGAAAATCGCAACATAAAGATGAATCACACTTGGGTTAAAATAGGTAACATCTCTCCAAATATCATAAAAGCAGTTTTAATCGCAGAAGATGACGGTTTTTACAATCATGACGGATTTGATATCAAGGGGATGGAAAATGCCATTGAGAGAAGCATTAAAAGAGGAACTTTAGCGGGCGGAAGCACCATCTCACAACAGCTCTCAAAAAATCTGTATCTCTCTCCCAGCAAAAATCCGATAAGAAAAATCAAAGAGGCTATTATTACATACAGAATTGAGAAAACATTGTCAAAACGCCGTATTTTAGAGATTTATCTAAATATTGCGGAGTGGGGAGACGGGGTTTTCGGTATAGAAGCTGCCGCACGTCACTACTATCATAAAAGTGCCAAAAACCTGACTGCCCTTGAAGCATCAAGGCTTGCGTCGGTTCTTCCAAATCCTATTAGATACGACCCTAACGGCAATCAAAAATATGTAAAAAACCGTGCCAATGTAATTTATAAAACTATGGAAAAAAGAGGTGCAATTCAGTCTGTTTATCAAGAGGTGATGACTCCTAAAAAAGAAGAAGAGGCGGTTTTGGAAGAGCCAACGGAGGAGAATAGTTCAATTGAGTCAAGCGAGCAAAGCGGTGAATCACAAACGGGTGAAGAACAACCCGCAGATAATAATTTAACTATCTGAAATATAGTTTGATAATACTATTTCATTAATTTTACAAGGAAATATTGATTTACGATTTGATACAATCTTGAAAAATTGTGTTATTAACAATGCAATGATGAAGCTTATAATATATTGAAAACCAACAAAGGAAGTGCAGTGATAAAAGAGATTTTTAAGCCAAACCCAGAGTTTGCAAAAGATGCAAGAATAAAAAATATGTGTGAGTATCAGGAGTTGCAAGATGAAGCAATGAGAGATTATGAGGGTTTTTGGGGAAGATACGCAAAAGAGAAGATTGATTGGATAGAGCCTTTTACAAATGTGTTGGATGAGAGCGATTTTCCATTTGTGAAGTGGTTTGATGGCGGAAAACTAAATGTTTCAACGCAATGTATAGACCGCCATTTGGGTAGTCGTAAAAACAAAGCGGCTATTTTGTTTGAGGGCGACAGAGGCGACAAGCAGACTATTACCTATCTTGATCTATATAACAATGTAAACCGCTTTGCAAACCTGCTTAAAAATGAGTTTAAAGTACAAAAAGGCGAGAGAGTCGTAATCTATATGCCGATGATTCCTGAGGCTGCCTATGCGATGCTTGCATGTGCCCGTATCGGAGCAATCCACTCTATCGTATTTGGCGGCTTTTCGGCAGAGGCTCTAAGAGACAGAATTCAAGATGCCAACGCAAAGGTTGTCATTACGGCTGATGGAGCGTATAGAAAAGATAAGCCTTACATGTTAAAGCCGGTAGTCGATGAGGCTATAACTGGTGAGTCTCCCGTAGAGAAGGTTTTGGTAGTTGAGAGAAACAACGAGAAGATTGAGTGGCATGAGGGGAGAGACTTTTCCTATAACAAACTAATCAAAAGTCAGTCAAATCAGTGCGATGCAGAGCCGATGGACGCTGAAGACCCTCTTTTTCTGCTCTACACTTCAGGAAGCACAGGCAAGCCAAAAGGTGTTCAGCATAATCAGGCGGGATATATTCTTTGGGCTCAAATGACTATGGAGTGGGTGTTTGACGTAAAAGAGAATGACACTTACTGGTGTACGGCGGATATCGGCTGGATTACGGGGCATACCTACATAGTTTACGGACCTCTGGCGATGGGTGCAACAACAGTTATGTTTGAGGGTGTTCCTACTTATCCTGATGCAGGTCGTGCATGGAAGATGGTTCAAGATTACAAGATAAACCAGTTCTATACGGCTCCGACTGCTATTCGTGTGCTTCACAAGATGGGAGAGCATGAGCCTCTAAAGTATGACCTCTCAAGCCTTAAAGTTTTAGGAACGGTCGGCGAGCCGATTGACCCTGCTGCATGGAAATGGTACTATGAAGAGGTTGGAGGGAGCAGATGCCCTATCGTGGATACATACTGGCAGACGGAGACAGGAGGTCATGTTATCTCTCCTCTGCCTGGGGCAACTCCTATTAAGCCGGGATGTGCAACGCTGCCGCTTCCGGGAATTATTGCGGAGATAGTAGATAAAGAGGGCAATAAAAAAGAGCCTCACGAGACAGGGTTTATGTGTATAACACGCCCTTGGCCAGCAATGATAAGAGGAATATGGGGAGATAAAGAGCGATTTGTAAAATCTTACTTCGGAGATGTAAAACAAAACGGCAGAGGAGTCTACTTCACCGGTGACGGCGCTAACTACGATGAAGACGGATACATAACAATTACAGGCCGTACGGATGACGTTATTAACGTCTCAGGACACAGAATGGGTACTGCCGAGGTTGAAGCGGCATTGGCAAAAGAGGATGAAGTAGCTGAAGTTGCGGTTGTAGGAAAGCCTCATCCTATAAAAGGCGAGGGTATTTTTGCATATGTCGTAATGAAACATTCGCTGGAGGAGAGCCGTTTTGAGAGTTATGAAGCGATAGAGCAGGAGCTTAACGAGATGATAAAAAAAGAGATTGGAAATATTGCCCTTTGCGATGATATCGTTTTTGTTCCGGGACTTCCTAAAACCCGCTCAGGCAAGATTATGAGACGCATCCTTCGTTCGATTGCAAAAGGCGAAGAGATTACGCAGGATATCTCAACTCTTGAAGACCCAAGTATTGTTGCGACTATCAAGAGTTTGGTTAAATAGTTTTAAATGCTATAATTTCATCATTAAAACAAAGAGAGAAATGATGGAATTATGCGTTGCCCTCGATTTACCCACAAAAGAAGAGAACTTAGAGCTTGTTCATAAAATAAAAGAGTACGATGTCTGGCTAAAAGTCGGACTTCGCAGCTATATCCGCGACGGCGAAGAGTTTTTAAAAGATATTAAAAAGATAAATCCAGATTTTAAGATATTTTTAGACCTAAAGCTTTATGACATACCAAATACTATGGCTGATGCCGCAGAGTCTATCATAGGGCTTGGCGTTGATATGTTCAATGTTCATGCAAGTGCCGGAAAACGAGCTATGCAAGAGGTTATGGACAGGCTGAAAAAGTATGAAAACCGCCCGATAGTTTTGGCTGTTACCGCTCTTACTTCGTTTAACGAAGAGGAGTTTGCCGCAGTATACGAGGGCTCAATCGCTCAAAAAGCCGACCAGTTTGCAAAAGATGCCTATGATAGCGGTCTTGACGGTGTTGTATGCTCCGCTTACGAGAGTGAATCAATCAAAAAGATTACAGATAAAAAGTTTATGACACTGACTCCTGGAATTCGCCCGTTTGGCGAAGATGCCGCAGATCAGCAGAGAGTTGCGGATGTTGCATATGCGAAGAGCGCACATGTTGATTTTATAGTAGTCGGTCGTCCGATTTATAAAGCGCAAAATCCAGCGTCTGTTGTCAAAAAGATTTTAGAGGAGATTTAACCCTCCCTCTTTACCTTTTTAAGCAGCTCCTTAAATTTCTCGGGCGCATCGCCTACTTTTACAAGATTGTTGTTACCATCTATTTTATAGCTGCCGTCTTCGTTTATAAATATTTTTGCTTCCAAATCTACTCTTTTTTCCAAATCCAGGACTTTGTAGCTTATGCTGTCAAGAATTAGAGGCGGCTCGTTTTTTGATTTGAAATAGCTAAGTACCATGTGGGCTTGATTTGAATATTTTTCATGTGAGGTAGTTATAAAGAGTTTCTCTTTTTCAAACCCTAGTTTTAGCAGCGTAAAATACTTTATAATTGCGTAATCCTCACAATCCCCATACCCGCATGTTAAAAACTCTTTTGGAGTTTCCCAGTAGTCACTGTTTTTATGGTTGAGTATGTCTGGTTTGAACGGCATCTGATTTAGGTAAAAATTGACCCTGAGCAGTTGTTCATCTTGCGGTAATGTTTTTAACAACTCTAATGTCTGAGAGTAATCAACTATCCTATTCTTGGCTATTTTGCCGAAATTTTCTTCAATCTCATCTATCTCATAATTTTGAAAATCAGGGTAGTTAGAAGCATAGAGAATAGAAAATTGCAACAAAAATATAGATATTTTCAAAATATAGCCTTAGCGCTGATTTTTATTCAATTACTATTTTGTAGCATAAGGCGGTCCACAATTTTAAGAATTAGAAAATATTTAGTCGTTTATTTTTTGCTTTTTGTGTAAAATATTGAAAAATTAAAAAGAGTGTCATGAAGATTTTTGTCACTATTGCTTCCTACTGTGATGAGCTGCTCTTCTTTACAATAAAAGATTGTATGGACAAAGCGAGCAGACCGGAAAATATTTTTTTTGGCATTGTTGACCAAAATATTGCAACGCAAAGAGTAGAAATAGAGAAACTTGATTTTAAAAATCAAATTAAATACGTCTATATTAACAACATCGATACACTTGGTGTTTCATGGGCAAGAAATATAGCTTTTTCGCTTTGGGACGGCGAAGAATTTCTGCTTCAGATAGACTCTCACATGTTGTTTGAAAAGGATTGGGACACGACACTGCTTAATCACTACAATGATTTAAAAAAGATTTCACAAAAACCAATAATTACGACATACCCGTATGATTTTTCTTTCGATGAGAATAATACGCCAACATTTATCAAACCATCGGGAAGAACTGTTTTAGTATTAAGACCCCACCCTGATACCCCGCTTGAAGAAAATAGTGCAATTATAAGATTTAGGGCGGAACACAAATATACAGACGCTCCGGTTTTGGGGTGCCATATTGCCGGCGGATTTATTTTTACTAGTTCAAATTTTATAGAAGAGATTCCATATGATCCGTTTTTGTATTTTGTGGGAGAAGAGCAAAGCCTTTCAATAAGGGCATACACAAGAGGGTGGGATATATATCATCCGATTTGGATACCGATTTATCATCAATATAAAAATAAAAAAGTTGAATATGTATCGCAGCACTGGCATAAAAGTGTAGATGACAAAAGGGTATTAAGCTCCGCTCATCTCAAAGAGAGAACAGTAAAAAGAGTAAACAGACTTTTGTACGGCGATGGTATGAAAAACAGTATTTACGGGCTGGGCAAAATAAAAACAATGGATGAATTTATTGCTTTTAGCGGTATTGATTATAAAAACAAAAAAATTAACAAAATAGAGTTTTAAGCTATAAATTATCTATATATGACTATAATTGCAATCTTCAAAGGATAGATGGGTGAGCGGCTGAAACCACATCCCTGCTAAGGATGCGTACGGGTAACTGTACCGAGGGTTCAAATCCCTCTCTGTCCACCACAAAGCCCTATTTTATGGACTTTTAAAGCCCTTCAAGAAAAACAAAAAATCCCTCACTTACCATGAAATCAAAAACTGCTTATAAATTTAGAATACATTTACAAATTTTTTCCAAGAAAGCATCATGTTTAGTCTCTGATTTGAACTTACATGTAAAAAAACAGGGCGATTTATAAATGAATAGCTATAATTTTGTTTTTAAAAGTAAAATAAATTTTTCACGAAAGCTGCACTATGTTTTTACAACGATATATTAATTTTGTTACAGATTATTTTAAAACAGTTATGGTTTTGGTTGCGGTTGCAACCGTAGTTTTTGGCTATTATGCACAATTCTTAAGCCTTAATGCTTCGGCTGAGACTCTTTTACTGGAGAATGATATTGATTTGAAGCTGACACGTGAAGTTCATGGGCGTTATATCAGCCCTGATTATCTAGTGGTTGCTTTTAGCCCTAAAGAGCATATGCTCTCTGATGCAACAATTGGCACCTTGCGAGCACTTAAAGAGTCTTTGTTGCACGTTGATGGAGTAGAGAGCGTTACGACTTTTTTAGATGTTCCGTTGCTTGAGAGTCCGCCGATGGAAATTTCAGAAGTTGTAAAAAATGTGCGCACGTTCTCATCTTCTGACATAAACAAAACTATGGTTCAAAAAGAGCTTACAACAAGCCCTCTATACGCTAAAAATCTCGTAAGCGAAGATTTTAAAACAACATCTATTTTAGTAAATCTCAAAGAGGACGCTACTTATACCAAACTTCTTAAAGCGCGTAATGTTTTTGTGGAACTGCAACGGACAAGAGCGCTTAGTGGCGAAGAAAGAAAACAGTACGAATCTTCAAAACGGGCATTTAAAGAGTACCGTGATAGCACTAAGAATGAAGTTCATTATCTTATTGAAAAAGTGCGCTCTGTTTTAGTTCCATACCGTAATGAGGGCGAACTTTTCTTGGGCGGCGTTGAGATGATTGCGGACGATATGATAACTTTTGTTAAGAGTGATATTGTCATCTACGGAACAGCTATTTTGCTTATAATGATTATGATACTTTGGGTTATTTTTAGACAGATGCGCTTTGTGGTTATGCCTATTTTAATCTCATTTTGTGCAGTAATTATCACGACAGGAGTCAATGCGCTTGTTGGTCTTGAAGTGACGGTGGTCTCCTCAAATTATGTTGCAATGCAACTCATAACCACGCTCTCCTTGGTTATTCACCTTATTGTAAGCTACCGTGAAGAGTATGCTCTTTATCCAAATTATTCACAAAAAGAGCTCATTGAGGTTACCCTAAGGCGCATGTCTATCCCGTCTGTTTTTGTTATCCTTACTTCCGTTGCAGGGTTTGGTTCCCTGATGACATGCGATATTTTGCCGATTATTGATTTGGGTACGATGATGAACATCGGAGTAACCGTTTCGCTAATAGCCACATACCTTCTTTTTCCATCCATGATGATGCTGTTTTCCAAAAAAGAGCCAGTACTTACATTTGATAAAGCCTTTACGCTTAACACCATATTTGCGAATATTGTTGAACATCACGGCAGAAAAATAATTGTGATAGTAGTTGCAATACTAGGGTTTAGTCTTTTTGGCGTTACACAGCTTAAAGTTGAAAACAGCTTTATCAATTACTTTAAAAAGAGCACGGAAATTTATCAAGGTATGCAAAAAATCGACAACAATTTAGGAGGCACGACACCTCTGGAAATAGTAGTGACATTTCCTAAAGTTGAATCTAAAGAGAATGTAAAAAACACTGAGAGCTCGGATTCGGATGAGCTTGATAGTTTTGCGGACGAATTTGCAGAGAAGGAGAATGATGCGCAATACTGGTTTACGGCAGAAAAAATGCAGACAATTCTTCGGGTGCATGACTATCTCGAATCCTTGCCTGAAATAGGCAATGTCTCTTCTCTTGGAACACTGTCAAAAGTCGGGCGTATATTAAAAGAGGGTAAAGATTTTGACGGTGTTGAGTTGGCGCTTATGTACAATGAGTTGCCGCTTGAGTTTAAAAAAATTCTTCTCTCGCCATATGTAAATACGGAGTATAACGAAGCGCGTTTCGTTGTTCGAATAGTGGACTCAAACAAGGAGCTTAGACGTGACGAGTTGCTTAAAAAGATTCAAAAAGAGCTTCAAACCAAAGTAGGGCTTGAGCCGGAAAATTTCAAACTTGTCGGTATGATGGTGCTTTATAACAACATGCTTCAATCACTCTTTGACTCACAGATATCGACGCTTGGGCTTGCTCTTCTTTCGCTTGGAGCAATGTTTCTGTTTTTGTTTCGCTCTTTAAAAATAGCAATTGTAGCCCTAACCGTCAATATGGTGCCAATCAGTGTAATTTTTGGCATTATGGGTGTTACAGGCATACCTTTGGACATTATGAGCATCACTATAGCCTCAATAGCGCTTGGAATTACGGTTGACAATACCATTCACTACTTCTACCGCTTCCGAGAGGAGCTTGCGCGAGACGGGGATTATATTGCCTCGATGCACCGGGCCCATGCGACCATTGCTTTTGGAATGTTTTACTATTCGCTTGCAACTATTGTAGGCTTTTTGGTATTGGTAACCTCTAATTTTATTCCAACGCTTATTTTCGGCCTTTTGACCGTTGTTGTTTTACTTGTGGCAATCGTTTCAGACCTTCTTTTCTCACCGCTTTTAGTGGTGTTTTTTAAGCCTTTTACAGCACGAAAAGGCAGTAGCAAAGTAGTTTAATTTAGATAAAAATATAAAAAACTACTTAAATCAATATAATGAATTTATTAAATTAAGGTATAGTTGTGAAAATTAAAAAATTAAATAAATATTAAGGCAATAGCATGTTTGTTAAAGAGATGAAATTACTTATTAAATATGGTGTAGAGCTGGATATATCGGGGTTAGAGTGCAAAATAGGCTACAAAGGCGATGCACTTTTGAGATTTAGTTCCAGTAATCAAGATACAATACAAAAAATTGAAGAATTTTGCAAAAAAACTGATATCGAGTACAAAATAAGTTATAACCAGGCAAAAGCGACTACAGACATCTTTTGTGTCTTCGCAACAGACGTGTATAAACTGAAATAGGTAACATATTTTTAAATAATCAAAACTAAAACTTATCAGCTGCACTCTGTACTCAAGTACAATATACTTCTTTTTAGATTTATCATATTATGTTTCAATTAAATTATAGTCGGAGCTTCACATGTCAGTAAGCGTTGGAAAAGTAGTTGTGTTAGAGGGTGTTTTTCAGGCAAAAGGGTTGGATGGTTCTACACGTCAAATCTCAAAAGGCGATACAATTTATGAGGGTGAGATAGTTATTGGCAGTCAAAGCAACAATCCTTCAGATAATATAGTAGTTTCAATGAAGGACGGTTCCGATATTGTTGTTCTTGGACAAGAGAAGCAACTTTTTGATGCTTCTCTCTCTGTTGAAGAATTTGCGAAAGAGGAGACTGTTACCAATAAAGATTCTATTCTTGCAATGTTAGAAGCAAATGGGGACATTGAGAATATTGATGATTTGGAAACTGCCGCTGGTGAAGTGGCGACTGCTGAATCTACTGAAGGCGGAGAGGCAGCGTTTGCACAAGCAAACAACGCAAGCACGGACATAAGTGCAGACCTTAGAGATAGAATTTTTGAAGATCAGCCATTTAAATCTTCAGCAGAAATTTTGATAACAGAAGCACCAACAACTGAAGCGCCTGTGACTGAAGCGCCTGTGACTGAAGCACCAGCAACAGAGGCACCAACAACTGAAGCACCGATAACAGAAGCACCGATAACAGAAGCTCCTGTGACTGAAGCGCCTGTGACTGAAGCACCAGCAACAGAGGCACCAACAACTGAAGCACCGATAACAGAAGCACCTGCAACTGAAGCTCCTGTGAC
>DAIDMU010000094.1 GCA_027448805.1 Sulfurimonas sp.
TCCTGCAACAAAAACCTCTGACGCAACTCTTGACTTTGGGTCTCCGATTATTAGTCTGTCAACTATACTGTCCGCTATAATATCCGCACACTTATCCGGATGTCCCGGACTAACTACTTCACTTGTAAAAAGATACATCTATTTTTTTCCTTGGGTTATTATCAGCCCGCAAGACTCTCACCTTGCAAACTAGTTTGAAAAACACCGTTTAGTTTTGGCTTATATTACTAAGCCAGGCGCTTTCCACATTGAAGTTGTAATATTATCATCAACTAACTTTAATTGCACTTCGTAAGCTTTTTGAAATTTTATTTTTATCTCATCATATATTTTTTTGTTATCTAAATCTGGCTCATAAACTCTGTCCCAAACAACCAGCTCTTTTGCCGCACTTGCCATATCTTTATATACTCCCACACCAACTCCGGCGGCCATTGCAGCCCCTAGCGCTGTTGCTTCGGTAACTTTTGGAATCTTGACTCTGCACCCGCTTACATCTGCAACTATTTGAGGCCAAAGTCTGCCTTTGCTGGCTCCTCCGGCAAAGACTATTGTCTCTATTTTTATATTTGTAAACTCTCTTATTTTATCGAGATTTATGCTTGAGACTATAGCAGCATTTTCTTGCAAACTTCTAAACATTGATGCGCGGTTGCAAATCTCTGGATTTATGCTGAGGTTTAAAAAACTGGGAGCTGCGTGATACCATTTGCCATACTTCATGCTGTCGGAGAATATTGGCAGAATGCCGTATGAACCGAGGGGAACTTTAGCGGCTTTTTCTTCCAAGAGCGCGTAAACGTCCACGCCCTGCTCTTTTGCCTCTATCTTCTCCATATCGCAAAAAGCATCCCTAAACCAGCGCATAACAAGTCCGCTAAAAAAGGTAATTCCCTCCGCTTGAGAGAGGTTTGGGATTACATGCGGATTTACTCTTATGTTCATATCTTTTGGCGGCGGTGTATTTTTATCTATATTTACAACCTGCTGCCAAAAAGAGCCGCCTAGAATTGCTACCTGACCAACCTCAACAACTCCAAGTCCTGCTGAACCGAGCTGAACATCTCCGCCGCCCATGACTACTTTTGTGTTTTGCGACAATCCGCTCTCTTTTGAAGCCTTCTCCGTAACGCTTCCCATAAGTGTTCCGACTTCTAGAGTTTTTGGAAATATATCATCTTTAAGTCCGACTTTTTTAGCCATGTCAGGCATCCAGTCACGGTTTTTCAAAGAGAATATCCCTGTTGTTCCGCCATTGCTAGGGTCAGTTGCAATCACTCCGCAAAGTCGTGCCAAAATCCAATCCCCAATCATAGAGATTTTTGCAACACGCTCGTAAATCTCAGGCTTATTGTTTTTAAGCCACAAAATTCTAGGAATTGCTCCGAGTGCAAAAGTCTGCCCCGACTCTTTGTAAAACTCCTCTTCTATGCCTTTGAAGTTCTCTTTTAGATACTTAACCTCTCTGTCCGCCCTTGCATCGACATTTGCAACCGCCCAAAGCTCTCTGCCGTCTTTGTCGTAAAGAACAATTCCCTCTCTCATACTCGTTGCACTAAGAGCCGCTATATCCTCGCCGCTTAGGTTTGCGGCTTCAAGTGACTCTTTTATACATCTACATGTAAGAAGCCAGTTTGTAACAAAATCAAAGCTCATGGAGTTTGGCACTCCCTCTTCTTCTAGATGTCTCCACTCCTGCTGAGCTACGCTTATCTGATTACCCAAAGTATCAAATATTACGGCTCGCACACTCCCAGTTCCGGCATCTATCGCCATTAAGTATTTCATCTCATTCTTTCCTAAAATCTAAAATTCGGTATCTTTTTTTGTCTGTGTTATTTTGGCAATATACGGCAGCTATGATTGTAACTTTGTAGCGATTTGCTTCGCCTGCTTTATCACATACCCCGCCAAGTTTTTGAAGATTATATCACATGTTTTATTTTGGTGATGCAAAAAAAATACAACGAATATGTGCTATTATTCATATATTAATGAACACCGATAACAAAAAAGGACTCTTAAAATGTCAACTAATCACAATAGAAATATAGTTAAATTAGTGGGATGGGGTATTTCTTTGGTATCGTCTATTTATACAGTTGTAGGCTACATAGATATTGCCTCAGATACTTCAACAAAGGCTTATGCTCCTTTGGTAATCTTAGAAGGTACTTTTTTTATCTCAATAGGTTTGGTAGTGGTATGGATGGGAAGAAGAAAATCTAAATAAAAAACGATGTGTATCAGCCGATATTTTGCAACTTTTATTAAACAAAAAGTTCCTCACACAGAAGTAAATCTTTACTTCATCTTATTCTCAGTTGTAGTATAGAAGTTTGGAATAGTTATCTTAGAAACTAAAGTGGAGGTAAAGCCTTTATTTACCCCAAAACTTCCAGCTCATCGCTGTATTTGTCTTCGCAGTACTGCTCGTAACTTGACTTATAGATTTTATAATGCTCGGTTGATTTATGTCCTTCAAGTGCCGCTTCGTCTCTCCAAGTCTCTACTGCAAAAAACTTCTCAGGTCTATCCTTGCACTGAAAAATATCGTAAAATATACATCCGTCCTCAGCCTTTGAAGGCTCAACCATAGCACTTAGAAGCTCTTTCATCTTCTCTACGCCATTTTTTTTGGCTATAAATGTTACTTTCTTTGTTATCGTCATATCTATTTCTTCCCCGAGGTGGTTAAATTTTAATCTGAGGATTATATCTAATTAGAATATAATATTAAAAAAATTAGGATGTCAACATTGGACTTAGTTCTAAATATTGAAGATATTATAGAGAAAAACGGAAGTGATTTTGAGCTCTCAAAACTCTTTAAAGCTTTTATAAACGAGTACAAAACCTCTCTGAGCGAGCTATTTCAAAAGAGCCAAGGCAAAGATTTTTTAGTCCGCCACACAAAGCAGTTAGACTCCATAATCTCTTTAATGTACAAAACGGTTCTAAGACAAATCTTTGGAAACTACCTCCCTATGAGAAGTTCCATCCCAATAGCCATTGTCGCACTCGGCAGCTACGGCAGAGAGCAGCTCTGCGTTCACAGCGATATAGACCTGCTCATAGTTTATGAAAAAATTGATGGTTTTAACAGTGAGCTGATAATAGAAAAGTTTTTCTATCTGGCACTCGATGCCGGTCTCAAACTTGGACATAGAGTGCATGAGGTAAATGATCTCTTTCGTGCAAGCGGCGAGGATATTACAATCAGAACTTCACTTATGGAAGCCAGATTTGTAACCGGCTCAACTCTGACTTGGCATGCAACAGGCAGAGAGCTGAACAGGATAAGGCTTTATAATCAAAAAGAGTTTATTCTTGCAAAAATAGAAGAGGCTCAGAGCAGACGTAAAAAGTATCCGAACTCGATGCAGCCAAATATCAAGGAGAGCGTCGGCGGACTTCGCGACTCCAACCTTATATTTTGGATTGCTCAAACCATCTATGGCGTTACAACTCTAAAAGATTTAACCGGAATTCTTTTTTCCGATGAGGAGTATAAAGAGTACAGAATGGCGCTAGAGCTGCTTTTTCGGCTCAGAAGCGCTCTGCACCTAACCGCTAAAAAACAAGAAGATAGACTTCTTTTGGAGTTCATCCCGGAAGTCAGTCTTCTTCTTGGCTTTAATAACCAGCAAAAAATGGTGACAAAAGTTCTTGAAGCGCAGTGGCGCATAAGCAACTTCACTCAAATATTTGTTAAAAAAATGACCAGAGCGTACATTATTGACATGTCAAATATTGCCAAGTTTAGAAAAAACCGTCTTAGCAGAGGCATTTATGAACTAAATGGCAGAGTTTACGCTTCCTACAACCTAGAGATTCAGCCTCTGAACAGACTTTTGGAGATTCTGGTGTCACTGCCGGATAAATCGTACCATTTTGACGCTGGATTTTTACGTCAATTTACCTACACAAAAATATCATATCCGCTGCAAGTAAAAACTTACGCGCTTTTAAAAGAGCTTTTTAAAAAAAGATGCATGTACTCATTTTTAAAGCTGTTTTATGATGCGGGAATACTTCATCATCTCTTTCATAACTTCAAAAAAGTGCTCCATATGCCTCAGTTTGACGGCTATCATCACTATCCGGTAGATATCCACTCAATCAAATGCGTTGAAGCGTTAGAAAACATTAAAGAGCCGTTTATTAAAAAACTTTATGATGAATTTAGCGATGATGAAAAACTGCTGCTAAAAATTGTAACCCTCTTTCATGACACAGGAAAGGGAAGAGTTCAAGACCACAGTGAAGTCGGTGCAAAACTGATAGCGCCTTTTGTAAAGAAGATGAAGTTAAAAGATGAAGATATACAAAGATGCGTAACTTTAGTCAAGCAGCATGTAACTATGAGCAACGTCGCTTTTAAAGAGAACATCCATAACGAAAAAACACTCTATAAATTTATGTCAAATATCGAAGATGTTAAAAATCTAAAGCTTCTATATGTTCTGACATACGCTGATATAAATGGTGTCGGAGAGGGTGTATTTAACTCATTTAGCTCAAATCTTCTTTATGAACTCTACACCGGCTCACTTGAGGTGGCTGAAAACTTCGGAAGAATAAATGATGCGACAAAAAGAATAAATATAGAAAAACGAGTCATTAAATTACCTGAATTTAGCGAGTTGCCAAAACTTTTACAAAATAAACTTCTTAGGGTAGAATCAAATCTCTTCTTTTTTAAACATACCCCGACAGATATAATAGAAATTGCAAAAAAAGCCAAAGAGACAAAAGAGTATATCTACTCCATAAATGCAGACAAATCCCTAAGTATCGAAATATATAGAAAAATTCCGCTAAACATCGGTTATTTGCTTGCAATGCTTAGCCATCTTGACGTGGCATCAATGGAGATTTTTACACTGTTTGACGGTGTAAAGTATTTTAAGATAGAGTTCATCGAACATGTTGACGAAAATGAGGCGCTTCGCATAGAAGATATTGTCAACAATGCTTTTGATATGAACAAACACATAAAGTTAAAAGATGTAACCATATACAAGGATGAGATAAGCATAGATTGTGAACACTCGCTTACACATGCCGAAGTAACAATCAGTACGCAAAATCAGAAGGGTCTGCTGGCTTATATTATGGAGTGCTTTGAAGAGCTCAAGATAAATATCGTAACCGCAAAGATTCACAGCACCAAACATAAGGTTAGAGACAGCTTCTTAATTGAAAAACAAAACGATATATGTAATAATGTCGAGAAAATATACGAACTATTAATAACTAAGGGCAAATAATGTGCGGAATTGTTGGATATATAGGCAAAAAAAATACAAAACAGATTTTATTAGATGGGCTTAAAGAGTTAGAGTATCGTGGCTATGACTCGGCCGGAATTGCAGTTTTAGAAGACGGAGAGTTTTCAAACTTTAAAGCAGTCGGAAAGCTAGTCAACCTTGAAGAGAAAACAAAAGATTTTAAAACAAAGAGTTTTGCAATCGGAATCGGTCACACAAGATGGGCAACGCACGGAAAGCCAACGGAGATAAACGCCCACCCGCACTTAGGAGAGAGCTCTTATGTCGTTCACAACGGAATCATTGAAAACTACGCAACTCTAAAAAAAGAGCTTCAGACAAGCGGTGTTACTTTTTTAAGCCAGACGGACACAGAAGTTATTGTTCATCAGTTTGAAAAAAATCAAAAAAACGCAAAAAACAGTTTTGAAGCTTTTGCAAAAACAGTATCACAGCTCCACGGCGCCTATGCTATTTTACTAATCACAAAAACAGAGCCTGAGACAATCTTTTTTGCAAAACACGGCTCACCGATGCTTGTTGGAATTAACGGCGAGAATGAGAAATATTTTGCATCCTCAGACACTCCGTTAATCGGCCATTGCCAAAGCGTAAACTATTTTGAAGACGGAGACTACGGGTATGTAACGCCAAAAGAGATAGCTATCTTTGACAAAAACGGCGTTAAAAAAGAGGCTAAGTTTTCACCGCTTTCACAAAACAAACTGCTGGCTCAAAAAGACGGTTTTAGATTTTTTATGGAAAAAGAGATTTATGAGCAGAGCGTCGTAATGTCGGACACCATGATGGGAAGACTCGGTGAGAGCGAGATTCTCTTTGACGAACTCGACAAAAATCTTTTTGACGGTATAAATGAGATAAAACTTTGCGCATGCGGAACTTCATACCACTCTGCCATGAGCGCATCATACCTGCTTGAACGCTACTCTAAAATAAGAACTTCGCTAGAGATTGCAAGTGAGTTTAGATATAGAGAGCCGATTATGAGCAAAGATACTCTTTTTGTAGTAATCTCTCAAAGCGGCGAAACTGCGGATACGCTTGAAACGCTGAAAATGGCAAAAACAGCTGGACTCAAAACTTTGGTTATCTGCAATGTTGACAACTCCTCAATGGTAAGATTGGCCGATGCAACAATACTAACAAGAGCCGGCATAGAAAAAGGTGTGGCTTCCACTAAAGCTTTTGCAACGCAGGTTACGGTTTTTTGGATGCTCTCTCTTTTTATTGCAAAATTAAAAAACTCTCTTAGTGCAGACGAAATAGCTTCTCATATCTCACTTCTTCGCGAACTCCCATCTCATGTAAAAGTTACTGATGATATGCATGAACGTATAAAAAGATTGTCAAAAAGATATCTTCACGGTCACGGCTTTTTCTTTATCGGCAGAGATATTTTCTATCCTCTCGCACTTGAGGGAGCGTTAAAACTAAAAGAGATATCTTACCTCCACGCTGAGGGTTATCCGGCCGGAGAGATGAAACACGGTCCTATTGCGCTTGCGGATCCTGAACTCTTTACAATAGCACTATTGCCAAAACATCTCCACTACGAAAAATCAAAAAGCAATGTTGAAGAGCTAAGTGCGAGAGATTCAACTATATGCGCTATCAGTCAAATAGAGTTTGACAAAGCTGATGATTTTATAGAGATTTCAGAGTGCAGACACTACATGTTAGAATTTTTTGAGATGATGGTAGTTTTACAGCTGTTATCTTTAGAGATATCTGTAAGATTAGGAAATGATGTCGATATGCCTAGAAATTTGGCAAAAAGCGTAACTGTTGAATAACAAATTGTAATTTCAAACTAAATTTATATTTTCTTAGATACTATTAAAAAAAAATTACCATAAAGTGATTTCTCATGACAACAAAATCTAGACTCTTGCTTATAGTTACCATTATGCTTCTTGGACTTACCGCAGCGACAATAGTCAATATTTCTCTTAACTTTAGAGAGTACAGCATAAACAGCGCAGTTGAAAAATCACAGATGGCGGCAAACATTGTAAAAGACGGATTGACTGCTCATATGGTTAACGGCATAATGGATAAAAGACAGTACTTTTTAGACAAGATTGCAACCAGCAACAATATAAAATCACTCTGGATTGCAAGAGGAGATAAGGTTATAGCTCAATACGGTGAAGGCTTATATACAGAAACAATTAGAGACTCTATAGACAGAGAGGTCTTAAGAACAGGGGAGAGTATACAAAAAATCACGGAAAATGCGAAAAATAGCACTCTTAGAGTTACTATCCCTTATAAAGCTTCAACTCCTATTGACAACACAAACTGTATATCTTGCCACAATGTAAACAGAGGAGACACGCTTGGCATAATCAGCATGGAGTTTGACATCAGCGAAATGAGAAGCAGCGGAATGATGACAATCCTTAAAATTTTAGGCATAAATCTGCTATTTATAGTTGTTGTACTTGCTTTAATAAACTACTATGTTACTCCGTATCTGAACCTATTCTCAAATATGCAAAGCGGCATTAAAAAGGCATATAGCGGGGATTTCACGCACCAATTTTTCTCAAAAGTCGGCGGCGATGCTAAAAATGTCGTGGAACAGATGAACTCCCTATTTAGAAAAATGCAGGAGACATTTGGAGATATAAAATATAATCTTGCAACATTTATACCTCAAGGCTGTGTCTCTTCTAGCGACCCATTATATGAAGCAAAAACAATTATCAGCGAACTCTCAGATATATATAAATTCAAAAAAACGATAGAACTTGATGCTTCAAAGGATGAAGTCTATACAAGAATTATTGATATATTAAAATTAAAATATCATGTCGGGCACTTTGCATTTTATGAGGTAAATAATGTCACTTCGGAGAGAAAGCTAATCTACAGCACGGAAGAGGATACCATCTGCTTTGAAAAAACAAACAAAAATGCGTTAGAGTGCAGAGCATATAGAACAAACAGCGTAACCGTCTCTACGGAGTTTCCAAATCTATGTCAAGCGTGTATTGCACTGGATATAAACTATGTTTGTATCCCTTTCAACATAAATCATGATATTTCTCTGACTGTTTCAATGACATCTCAAAATAGAGATGAAGTTGAACTTATGAAGAAAAATATCTCAAGCATCAGACACTATCTTGAAGCAGCTAAACCTGTTATAGAGAGCCAAATTTTAATGGAAAAACTAAAAGACACATCTCTTCGCGACGGTATGACAGGATTGTACAACAGAAGATTCTTAGAAGAGATAATAGACAAAATAATGAGCAAGGCGAATAGACATAAGGATACATACATAATTATGATGCTTGACGTTGACTTCTTTAAAATGGTAAACGACACCTATGGCCATGACGTCGGAGACAAGGTTATTGTTGCACTCTCAAAAGTCCTAAAAAACAATATTCGTGAATCTGATTTGGCAATCCGTTACGGAGGAGAAGAGTTTTTAATTATGCTTTGCAATGCAACAAACGAGGGTGCAATGCAGGTTGCTGGGAAAATCCACTCTGCATTTGGCGCACTATCTTTTGATGTCGGCTCGACAGAAAGTTTGAAAAAGACATTAAGTATAGGTATAGCAAAATTTCCTACAGACGGAGATACTATCTGGAAATGTATCAAGTATGCCGATACTGCTCTGTATGAAGCTAAACATACAGGAAGAAATAAGATAGTAGAGTTTACACCTGAGATGTTTAAAAGCGGTGAAGAGTTTTAGACGATTATTTTCTCTTTTTGTGACACTTTGGTTTTTTAAGAAATAGATTTTTTGAGTAAATTTCGTTAAAAAAACTAAACTGTTTGAACGAAGTGAGTTTTTAGTTTTTAGAAATTTATGATAAAAATCCTTAAAAAACCAACTTGTGTCACGATTTTTGGATACTTTTTTAAAAAAGTATCAAGGAACTATATAAATCAAAAGTTGAATAAAAGGAAGAAGTGTTCTTGGGGTGTAACGACGCAGAAGGTGCGTCGCTATTTTGATTTTAATTAATGTTTAGTGCTGCAAGCAGAAACACCCGGAGGAGTTGTGGGCTGAACGCTCTCATTGCTAGCTCCGCCTTTTGCATTTACCTCTTCAATTGTAGCCCAAATAGACGCTGCAGCAGCCATATAACGCTTTGCACTCTCGCTGGTTGGATTTACGAATGTAATAGGTTTACCCTCATCCCCGCCGGTTCTTATGCTTTGCTCAATCGGAATCTCCGCAATTATTTTAGTACCAAACTCATCCGCCATAGGCTGTGAAGTTCCTTTTCCAAAGATGTCATACTCCACACCTGTATCTGGTGCTATAAATCCGCTCATATTCTCAACAATTCCCGCTATTGGGATATTTAATTTTTTAAACATATCAAGCGAGCGGCGAGAGTCATCAAGAGATACCGCCTGAGGAGTTGTAACTGTTAGTCCTGCAGTTACAGGCACGCTTTGAGCCAATGTAAGCTGAGCGTCACCAGTTCCAGGAGGCATATCGATAACTAAAACATCTAAGTCGCTCCATAAAATATCTCTCAAGAACTGTTCAATTGCCTTCATAATCATAGCACCGCGCCACATAAGCGACTGTCCGTCTTCCATAAGAGAGCCCATAGACATAACCTCTAATCCATAAGCTTTAATGGGGAGAACTTTGTTTCCAGTTACTTCAGGTTTAACGTTTGCTATTCCCAACATACGAGGGATATTTGGTCCGTATATGTCGGCATCAAGCAAGCCAACTTTTTTACCTTGAGCTGCAAGAGCGATAGCAATGTTTACGGATGTTGTTGATTTACCAACCCCGCCCTTGCCAGAGCTAACCATTAAAAAGTTTTTGATGTGTGGCGCTATGTTTTTGCTTTTTGGTTTTGGAGCTTCCGGCATTTTTGGAGCTTTTATATTTACAGCAACATTACCGGCACCTACTGCTTTTAACTCTGCCGTTGCATCGTCTATAATCTGCTGTGCAACTTCAGGCGCACTTGATGTAATGTCCACGTTAAAACTGACATCACTTCCGTTTATTTCTATACTATTTACAAAACCAAAAGTTACAATATCCTTGGTAAAACCAGGATACAAAACTTTTGATAGTGCTGAATTTACAATATCTTTAGTCATTTATCTTTATTTCCTTCATAAATTTTATTTTTTGTAACTCTACCATAATTAAATAAGACAAAAATTATCCTATATCAATTAATTATCTTTTTTAAGCTCCAAGAGCTTCCAATGCCTCTTTAGCATCTCTCTCTTTTACTTCCTGTGCGATTTTTTCAATAGCTTCAGGATTGTCCATAATTGTTTGAGTTATTTTATAAGAGCAAAATTTTGGTCCGCACATTGAACAGAATTCTGCTTCTTTAAATACATCTTGAGGTAGCGTTTCATCATGATATTCACGAGCTCTCTCGCTATCAAGCGCTAGTTCAAACTGTCTCTCCCAGTTAAAACTATATCTTGCGTCACTCATCTCATCGTCAATATCTCTTGCACCTTTGCGGCCTCTTGCAATATCTGCTGCATGAGCTGCTATCTTGTAAGCGATAATTCCCTCTCTTACATCATTCGCATTTGGCAAACCTAAATGCTCTTTTGGCGTAACATAGCAGAGCATGCTGGCACCATGCCATCCGCCGACTGCTGCGCCGATGGCTGAACTTATATGGTCATAACCTGCAGCGATATCAGTAACCAATGGTCCTAGTATATAAAAAGGAGCTTCATGGCAAAGTTCGCGTTGAAGCTTCATATTGCGCTCAATTTGATTTAAGGGCACATGCCCCGGGCCCTCTATCATGACCTGAACATTTTTTTCCCAAGCACGAAGAGTCAAATCACCCAAAACCTTAAGCTCTCCGAGTTGCGCATCATCGCTCGCATCAGCCAAACATCCAGGACGAAGTGAATCACCAAGAGAGAGTGCGACATCATACTTTGCACAGATATCTAAAATATCATCAAATGCCGTATAAAACGGATTTTCTCTATGGTAGTGCATCATCCATGCAGCCATTAGACTTCCGCCGCGGCTTACAATTCCCATCTTTCTTTTAGCAATTTTTGGCATGGTCTCCAGCAAAAAGCCGGCATGAATCGTAAAGTAGCTAACGCCCTGCTTTGCCTGACGCTCTAAAACTTCAAGCATTACCTCTATGCTTAAGTCCTCTATCTTGTTTCCGACGTCATGAAGGATTTGATATATAGGTACCGTTCCGATTGGAATTTTAGAAGATGCGATTACCGCTTTGCGGATTTCATCCAAATCCCCGCCGGTCGATAAGTCCATTGCGGTATCAGCTTTATAGTGCTGAGATACCTGCATCTTCTCAACCTCGCCCTGCACGTCTGATGCTATTGCAGATGAGCCGATATTTGCATTTATCTTGCACTTTGCGGCGATTCCGATTGCCATAGGCTCAAGAGAGGTGTGGTTTATATTTGCAGGAATAATCAATCGCCCTCTTGCAATCTCACTGCGAATCAGCTCCGCAGAGAGCTCTTCTATTTTTGCGACATACTCCATCTCTTCGGTTATTATGCCCTTTTTAGCGTAATACATCTGTGTTCTAACAGGATCGTTTTGACGCTCTTTTACCCATGATGTCCTCATCACTCTCTCCTATAAAAATTATATATAATATATATTTAAAGTACTGGAAATATAATCAAATAAAGTTAATATAATATTAAGTTGATTATTTGATTTAATAATTTATATATTGTTTGAATATTTTGCAGAGATAATTTACAAGTTCAAGATAAAAAAAAGCTTTCGGCGTGTATAATTTCGTAACACTTAAAGATTTCAGGAGTATGATTGTCTAATTTGACACTTATTTTGCTTGCAGCAGGTAGTTCATCGCGCTTTGGACTAGGTGTTAAAAAGCAGTGGCTCAGAGTTGGAAGTTATCCATTGTGGCAATTTGTAGCAGCCAAATTTGAAAAAACCGACTATTTTAATAAAATAATTATCACCTCGTCTGCCGATGATATAGCGTCTATGAAAAACTATGCCTCTTATACTTTTGTTGAGGGTGGTGCCACCAGACAGCAATCTCTAAAAAACGCTCTTTTGCATGTAGATACGGAGTATGTTTTAGTCAGCGATATAGCGCGTTCTTGCATCAGTGATGAGTTTTTAAAAAGCATTATCTCTCATGTTGGCAGGAGCGATTGTATAGTTCCTTATTTAAAAGTTACGGACACTATTGTTTATGAGTCTAAAACCATAGACAGAGAGAAGGTGATGAGAATTCAAACTCCGCAGCTCTCACGCTCATCTGCACTGAAAGATGCTCTTCTTTTAAATGAGGAGTTTACGGATGAGAGCAGTGCCATTGCTGCAAACGGAGGAAAAAGAGAGTTTATTTTGGGCGAAGAGAGTGCCCACAAGATAACCCACATAGAGGACTTAAAAGGGCTTGCCTGTCTTACTCCGCCATCAAACGATACTCTTAGCGGAGTAGGATTTGATGTCCACGCTTTTGATACAAAAGGCGACATGTATCTTGGCGGCGTGAAGATAGAGTCTGATTATGGGTTTATTGCCCACAGCGACGGGGACGTAGCGATTCACGCACTTATAGATGCCCTGCTCGGTGCTGCAGGGATGGGAGATGTCGGCATGATGTTTCCAGACAGCAGTGACATATACAAAAATATAGACTCAAAAGAGCTCTTAAAAAGAGTCGTTACAAAACTTAACGATTTTGGTTTTGTTATTGTAAATGTAGATTTGACGATAGCGGCAGAGAAGCCAAAACTGGGCAACTATAAACTTGCCATGAGAAAAACTCTCAGCGCTATTTTAAAAATAGACGCCAGCAGGGTAAACATAAAGGCGACAACAACCGAGAAGCTTGGTTTTATCGGCAGAGGCGAAGGTGTAGGCGTAATTGCAAATGCAAATTTAAAATATTTTGATTGGACAAAAATTTGAAGATACTAATTATAGAAAACGAAGTTTATTTAGCCCAGAGTATCGCTACGAAATTGAGCGAACTAGGTCATATTTGTGAAATGTGCACATCAACAAGGGATGCAATAAAAAGCAATAACTATGACGTTGTTTTGCTCTCAACCAACATTAACGGTCAAGACTTTAATCCGGTTATTGAAACATTTAAAAAATCAATAATTATTCTAATGGTTTCATACATCAGCAACGACACTGTCTCCAAGCCTCTCTCAGCCGGCGCCAAAGACTACATACTAAAACCTTTTATGATTGAAGAGCTCATTAGAAAAATAAACCATTATCAAGATTATGAAAAATTAAAGAAGAGAAATGCCGCATATGACAAATATCTGACACACACATTTGCATCGCTCTCAAACGAGCACAACTTCGAAAATGTAGAGCTCCCCCTTTTCATATCATCCGCTTATCAAAAACATGCAGACTCTTTTGCCTTTGAATATGCAAAAAAGAAAAATCTACCGCTTCACTTTATAACGCTTAGCGATGCAAAAGCAATGAGCGAAATAGAGTCTATCACAGGAAATTCACTTATATACATTATAGATTTTCAAACTCTCAAAAAAGGCGATAGAAAAGCTCTCTATGCAATGATAGAAAACAAAAAAGCAATAATCTCCAGCACCGACAAGATAGAAGATGATGAGTACGAGATAGTAGAGATTAAAAGCGAAAACAATATTTTTGACCAGGGAGAGATTCTTCCTATCGAAGATTATGTAAAGTTTATAGTTTTAAGTTATCAACACAAATTTCCAGATACTGAGTTATCTAAAAAACTGGGAATCAGCCGTAAAAATTTATGGGAAAAGCGGAAGAAATATGACATCGTCAAGAAAAAATAAAACTCTTCTTATAGACAAAGAGGCGGCGTACGCTCTTGAACTCCTAAAAGACGGGCTTCTATCTCCCGTTAAATCATTGATGGGCGAAAAAGAGAGCAAAAGTGTTTTAAAGACAGGTCTTATTGACGGCAAATCATTTCCTTTTCCTTTTATTTTGGCTCCTGCCGGAAAAATGAATGCAGAGGTGCTCTCTTCGCTTAAAAAAGGCGAAGAGATTATAATTCTTTTTGAAAAGAAACCATTTGCTTCCCTGATTGTTGATGAAGTTTTTCATGTTGACCCAAGCGATAGAATAAAACAGATATACGGTACGGACGACATCTCTCATCCAGGTGTGCTGGCAACGCTATACAGATTGGGTTCTCTTGCCGTTAGCGGAGAATATACACTCTTAAATGAATCGAGCAGTACAAATAAAAAAGTAATAGAAGACGCAAAAAAACTCATAAACGCAAAGCACACAACAGCTCTTGTAATGGCTGCAAATCCTCTTCATAGGGCGCATGAGAGACTTATTCGCCAAACTCTTGAAAATACCGACTTGCTTGTTATATTTTTACTAAAACCATATACAGAATCAAATCTCTCATATGATATAAGAAAAAAAGCACTTGACTTTTTTATAAACAACTTTCTGACAAAAAATCATGTTGTAGTGGTTCCTTTGGAAAATAGCTATATTTTTGCAGGATACAACGAGATAATACTTGACGCAATAGTTGCAAAAAATTACGGCTGCGACAAACTGACAATCGGGCGAAACCATGCAGGTCTCGGTATGTTTTATGACTGTAACTCAAACAAATCAATCATTGACAAAGTTATCGGCATAGACATAGAGATTACAGTGGCAAGCGAGTATGTTTACTGCGATAAATGCACAACACTTGTAAGTAAAAACACATGTCCGCACGGTCAGCACCATCAAATATCGTATCACTCAAACTCTATTTTAGAGCTTCTTGAACTCGGTATTCTGCCGCCGACTATTCTTATGAGAAAAGAGATTTCAGCAGTAATTTTATCAAAGCTGCATCCAAACAGATTTAAAAATCTGGAGAAACTCTACTATGACATACTCCCAACTGAGGGGCTTTTAGAAGAGCATACTGAGAATGATTTTTACTTGGAGCTTATGAAGCTTTATCAAACGACATCACTAACTTAAGATGAAAACCTTGTAAGCTCATTCTCAAAATTACATCCTTGTAATTTTTCCGAGGCTAAAAATCAATAAAACATCGTGTTTTATCTTTTGATTTTTAGAACCGCTTACAAAGTTCTCATCTTCTGTTTTTTTCACTACAAAGGAAAAGAAATGAATTGGTTTTTTATAACACTAGGCTACAGCGGGCTCTCTCCAAAAGCTCCGGGAACAGTTGGAACTCTTGTTTCACTTCCTCTTGGAATGTTGATACTTATCTATTTTGGCGCCCAAACTCTATTTTTGGCAACCGTTTTAATATCAGTAGTCGCTATTCGCGAGATAAACAAGTATGAGGCAAAAAGTAGCATACATGACGACAAACGCATTGTTATAGACGAGCTTGCGGGTATGTGGTTTGCGCTTAGCGTTGCACCTGCAATAAGCGTGGGCTTAAGCGAAGTTGCGGATTTGCAAAACGGCTTTTTAGTTCAAAGTCTGCTCTCTTTTGTGCTCTTTAGATACTTTGATATTACAAAGCCGTCAATCATAGGAAGACTTGACCGTGAAGCCAAAGGCGGAGTCGGCGTCGTGGCTGACGACATAGTTGCCGGATTTGTTGCGGGAATTTTAAGCGCCGTTATTTGGCAGGGATGGCTGCAGATTCAAAATATTATTTAGCCTTGTAAATTTTCTAGCATCAAAAGAACTTTTATAAGTATGAAAATAAAAACGGTATCAAGCTATCACTTTTAAAACCAAAAGAGTGATGTAGTTGCGATGCGCATAATGAGGAAGCATACTTAAAGTATGTGACGAGTATAGCAACGAAGCAAATGCTTCGCTATTTTTGTTTTAGATAAACATTGGGTCATCAGTTGGCTCTATCTCTTCAAAATCTTCTATAATCTGCTCAAACATATTCATAATTTTTTTTGCCTTGCTTGCATGTTCGTCAAATATCGCTTTTGAGGCCGGAAATGCTTCACTAAGCTCTTGATAGATTAAAACCCGCCCGTTTATATGCTTGTTTATCTCGTCAAAAGCGCCTCTTAGGTAATCTTTTGAGTTCGTATGTCTAAAGAGAGACCTAACCATTCTGATGCGCTCTTTTATCGGAATAGACTCATCTATTGCCTCGGCAATCCTCTTTATATCAAGTCTTGAGAGATAAACCCCGCTAAGCGCCGGAGCCAAAAGTTTAGACGTCAGTGCATCTACAAACTGAGGAACAGGCTCTTCATCCTCTTTATCTCCGACATTTTGGTCTCTTTGCTCCATCTCGCCTGATGGGCAACTATTGTTTACAAACTTGTCAAACTCTGCTCTTAAATCACTTAAATCATGTGTGTTCATTTCTTTTCCTTAATTTTTTTGCAAAAAATGAAGGAAACCCTTCATCTATTTGTCCATCAAAGGAACTCGTCCCCTTGACTTCGCTAGCCGCTACGGCACTAAAGTTAAAATCTCATATCGCTTTTATCGTGCTCTAAATGTCTCTTCTCTTTTAAAAACTCAAAAACAGCGCTGCTTATCTCATTCAACATATCATCATAACCGAGATAAGAGGCGCCTAGTTCATTTGCCCTTGCCTTGAGCGGTGAAAACTCTTTTTTTTGCTTCATATCAACATTTATATTGCTAAGTTTAGTTGCCATATTTAGAGCATTAAAATCAGAAAAATCCACTACTGCATCATAAGAAGAGAAATCTATGTTCATACAGTCTGCCATGCGGTTTATATCTGCATTTAGAATACCCATCTCTTTAGTAAAACCCATCAGCCTCTCTAAATCGTCATAAAAATAGCTTACATCAAAACCATTGACAAAAAAACTAAATGCCTTTGCTCTTGAGCCAACTCCTATTAGAGCCACTTTTTTAACACCTTTATCTTTTAAAAAATTTGCCAACACTCTCACACCCAAAACGTCGCCGATTAGCCTCTGCTCATCTCTTATCAAGATGTCGCACATTCCGGAACGCTTAACAGCTTCACTCGCCTCATCAACTATATCAACTACATTTTTTACATACTCGTTAGATATCAGTGCGCCGTTTACATGTGATTTTTTCATATTTGCCACCGTAAAATAGAAATCATCCTCACGTATATTCATCGGAATCATCATGGCATCTCTATTTTGGGCTTTAAAGAGCTTGTTCAGCGTTGCCGACATGCTGCTCTGCCCAGTATACTCGCCTATAAAGCCGTAAAGTTTTGTGTGATGAGATATCTCATTGCCGTTGTTCATCATATTACATATCTCCTCTTATACCCCAAAGTTCTCTAGCTTCTTCATCTTCTGCCTTGCATCTGTAACAGAGCTTTTCGCTGGAGTTTGTACTAAAAATCACACTGCATTCATTACATCTTCTTACATTAAAAGAGATAAGATTTTGAACTTCAGGCTCAAAGAACTCTTTTACCCTGTAAGAGGACGAGAGCGTTATAGCTTCCGGTTCACACACATCATGGCAGACACTGCATTTTATACACAAAAACGGGTCAAAATCTATCTTGGAATTTTTAACGTCTGAGCTAAGCGCGCCGGTAGGGCAGACTCTGTAACACATCTGACATGCCGTACACGTATCGCCGTTTAGCAGCTTCATTGAAGTGAACGACAGCTCACCTGCTTCTATTATATGATAAACAGATGGTTTGTCAACCCTCTTTAGAGCCGTAAAAAAGAGCTTTCTTCTATCTGTTATACGCTTTTGCTTCAGAAGCGCTATATCGCTTTTTTGAAGAGTGTGTTCAACCAGTTCATCTGTCGCTTTTTGTATCTCTTTTTCAAACTCTATTTTTGTCTTAACCATATTTTTTAGATTTATTTTGCTAAAAAACTCTCTTCTGTTTGCTATATTTTCTTCGCCTGTCTCTGCTTTTTCGTACTTGATATTTTCAAGTTTTATGACAGCTTCACTCTCCATAGCTTCTAACATGTAAGAAGCCTCTTCGTAGTTCTTCTCTATCTCAGCCTTACATTTATGAGCTATTGCGCACCCATCGCAGTGCCCCATATCAAAAACTATCTCTTTTTTAAGCAGTGCCATTGAAATAATATTTTCTATATTAAGAGCCGCAATGCAGGGAACATTTTTTCTGCATGAGATTAGACTCTCTTTATCTTCCATAAAACTAAAAAAGAAGTCAGTAGAACTAAAATCATCTAGAGAAAGTGCCTCATTTGGGCATATCGCATCGCAAGCTCCGCACTCAACACACGCGGAGAAGTTGATGCTCGGAAGCGGGTTGTTAGCTACTACGATAGCTTCCGTTGGGCAGATGAGTTCACACTTGTTGCACTCACTCTCTTTTGAAAGCGAGCGGACACAACGGCTGGCTTTTAGTTGTATCATTTAAATATTCAGCTCTTTAACCAGATATTCATTATCGCTGAGGATAAACTCTAAAGCCATATCCGCAACATCATAATAAAGCGGCGTTCTAGCCTCATATTTTACATTTATCAGATAGAGCGGCGCCCACTGTAAAAGGTGTTTGTTTAAAAACTCTTTTTCTATCTCCTGAAGTGCTTTCACAGCATCTTTGTCGCCATCTTCCAAAGCTTTTAATTCGGCAGCAACTAAATGATGCATAAACTCCATTTCTATCCCAATGTGATCAGCGGCAACAGTGCGGGCTGCTTCATAATCAACCATAAAATTATATGCGCTGTACATATCTGTTACCGGATTTGCTCCGCCTGTTTCAATCTTTTGGTCTTCTCTTGTATAGAATGTCTCATAAGGTATAAGGTGCAAAAGAGATAAATTTACAAAATCAGGATTTAAATACTCTTCTAAAAGCTTGCTATTTTCAACTTCATTAAAGGGCACCCACTCTTTTAGGGTTGGAAAAAAATCTAAAATATTCTCATCATTTTTGATTGTTTGAAGCATCTTCTCATCTAACTCTTGCAGCAGTACGCGAGATAGCAGTGCGTAAATATTAGCTCTGGCTTTTGTATTTTGCATTATATTAATTCTTTGTATTGATTTTTTTGGTTTGTGATTTTATCTAAAAAGTCTAAATATATGGTTATGCTATTGATATAAAACAAATTTGTTTATAGCAACTTATGATAAAATCCACAAAAAAAGGATTGGCTATCACTTACACATTTATTCATACTATCCATATTTTTTCAGTCTTTATTTATGGCGGATTTCTATTTGTAGATGTCCTGTTTTTGTCCAAAATGAATCAAACTCTAAGCGATGACGAACATAAAAAAGCAAGAGAAGCTATTATGATGCATGTCAGAAAAGTTGTTCCGTATGCTCTGATGGTGGCAGTTGCAAGCGGGCTTTATCTAATCTCTCAGGTTTTTGGCAAGATTGAAGGCTCTTCATTGTCGCATTTTCAAACTCTTCTTGCAATAAAGGCATTTTTAGGCTCTTGGCTTGGACTTAGAGGGATAAATCAAAAACTTTTCAAGATAAACCCATGGCTCTTCAAAAGCCACTTTTTTCCTTTTAGTCTAGTTGTCATAATTATCCTCTTGTCTCAATTTATGTATCTCTAAAAATTGACAATTGAGATACATTTATAATTAAATTACAAAATAATCACAAATAATATGTTATCATTCAGTAAAAATAATACTGAGGGATTGTAATGTTTAAAAATTTGAGTATTCATAAGAAGATGAACTACTTCATTGCAATGGTAACGGTGTCCGTTTTCTCTGCTGCAATATCTATATTTTTGGCACTTGGCCACATTGAATCTAAATATGACCACCTGCACCAAAATTCAATGACAAGCGCACTCACTACACTTGATATAGAAAAAAATCTAAACTTTATAAGCAGATTATCGCGAGACATTATACTTGGCGGAAGTTATGACAAAAATATTGCAAACCTTGCCTCCACGATTGAAGATATCAGCGGACATTTTGAGCTGCTAGAGAAGCTTATGAAGAATGACAAATCACTGGACATAGTGATTGAAGCTAAAAACTCTACAATGCTGTTTTTAAATAACTCTCTTACAATGATGAAATCTCTTAATCCGCAAGATATTAAAAATAATAAAGATGCGATATATGAGACTTACAAAAAAGATTTAACGCCTTTTGCCAATGCATCTAGAGAATCATTCAAAAAACTTGTAGATTTGAAATCTCAGGAACTAGAAAAAGATTCTGTCAACCTAGGAAACAAGATAATCTTTTTTAAATATTTAGCTTTGGTTGCAGGCATAGTTGTCGGTATCATTGTGCTTCTGTTTGCAACAATGATTAGAAAATCCATCACAAGCGGGATAAATGATTTCACATCTCTAATCAGTTTTGTTTCCAAAGGTGATTTTAGCCATAAAGCAACTACAACAGACACTCGCACCGAACTTGGTATTATGGGGCATGAGCTATCGCAACTTATCAAACATACACAAGACCTTATAAACCAAATCAACACGACAATTACCGATGCTTCAAAAGGTATCTTTGACCGCCGTATCTCATCTGAGGGGATGAGCGGTGAGTTTGTGGATGCTATCGAGAGCGTTGGAAAAAGTATAGAGTTTATGAAAACTCAGCATGCCAAAGCACAAAGAGATATATTTAACTCTAAAATCAGCACAAGAAGCGTGAAGGTTTCTGAATCGCTCTCTATGATAATCTCCGATTTGGACGGAAATCTTCATGATCTAAAGGCAATAACATCCGCGACAAGAGATGCTTCTGAACTTGCTACCGACTCACGCAACGATATTACAGATATTACAAATGAGCTAAATGCACTAAATGAGCAGGTAAACATTAACAACGACAGTATTGGCCAGATAGCAAGTCAGGCAAATGAGATAACTTCCGTAATTCAGCTAATCACGGACATTGCAGACCAGACAAACCTTCTAGCACTAAATGCTGCTATTGAAGCTGCCCGTGCAGGTGAGCACGGCCGCGGATTTGCTGTTGTTGCAGACGAGGTAAGAAAACTTGCGGAGAGAACACATAAAGCAACAGGGGAAATCTCTGTTTCTATAAAATCACTGCAACAAAATATGAGCGAGATTCAAACAAGCTCTGACAATATGAAAAAAACAGTCGAAGGCTCAACGGAGAAAATCAGCGGATTTGAGAATACGCTAATCGAGTTAAGCGACAACTCTTCAAAAATTGTTAACTACTCGTACAGAATGGAAAATAGCGTATTTATCGTACTTGCAAAGTTAGATCAGATACTCTTTAAATCCCGTGCATATAACTCCATAATATCTCTAAAAAATGTCGTGCCTTCAAAAGCAGGTGAGAAGTGCCGTCTTGGCGAGTGGTGCTCTGAAGAGGGCAAAATAAGATTTGCCAACACTGACTCTTTCCCTAAACTAGATGCGCCTCGTATAATGGTTAGCAGAAAAGTTCATGAAAATCTCAGCTACCTTGAAAAAGATGCCGAGAATGAGACCCTTAAAAATGCGGATAAGATTATTAAAAACTTTGATGATATGGAAGATGTATCTTCCGAAGTCTTCGTATTGCTTGATAAAATGCTAAAAGAGTAGGTTTTACTGCTCTTTTTTACTCCCAGTCCTCGTACATTGACTGGGAGTGTTTCTCTTTTTTATACCGCCTTGCGTTTTTTGTTTTATCAAGCTGGTTAGAGCTATATAAAATCTCCTCCTTTATCTCCTCTACACCTTTATCACTCTCTTTATAACTGATTATTTTTTTAACTAACTTCTGCAACTCTTGCAAATCCCCTTTATAAAGCGCTATTTCGTCCACTTTTTGCAACACTTTTAAACTGCTGTCTATTTTTTTATCATATCCCTCTTTAGAAAGATTAGATGTGCTTGAGAGGTATGAAATAATACTTTTGTGAAACCTCTCCAATGCTCTTATGTATCTGAGTCTAAGTGAGTTGTCTATCGCTTTTTGAGATGCCATTCTTTACCTGTTGTTTATTTATTTATTGATATAATTATACCCTTAATTTAAGACAGGGGAATGTATTGAAAAAAATAGTGTTATCGCTCTTAATGGTATCCGCTTCGCTTTTTGCTGCAATAACGAACGAGGAAGCGTCGCAAAATCTAATCAACTCAAAGATACCGATAGTTGACATCAGAACGCCTGGCGAGTGGAAAGAAACGGGGCTTTTAAAGGGATCTATCCCTATAATGCTTTTTGATGAAAAAGGCAACTATGATCTCAAAGATTTTTTAGAAAAACTAAACGGCGCTGTTGATACAAAAAAACCATTTGCAATTATATGCAGAACGGGAAGCAGAACAAGCGTTTTAGCACCTTTTTTATCGCAAAAGCTGAACTACGATGTAATCAACATCAAAAGCGGCATAGTTTATGCGAAACAACTAAAACTGCCTATCTTGCCATACCAGGCACACTAAAGCTCTTTTTTTGGTTCAATTTTATTTACCATCGCATATAGCGTTGGTAAATATATTAGATTTAAAACTGTCCCCCAAGCCAGACCAAACCCTATTGACACCGCAATTGGCTGCAGTATCACAGCTTGACCTGACGCGTAAAAAATAAGAGTGAAAAATCCTAAAAATGTTGTCAGCGATGTAATAATTATCGGGCGTAGTCTAAGCTTTGCACGCTCTAAAAACTCTTCCAATTTATGAGTTCCATGCAAAAAATCAAGCATAATTATTCCATCGTTTACAACAACTCCTGCAAGCCCCAAAATTCCTATGATGGAAGTCATAGATAGATTAATGCCGAGTAGTTTATGCCCAAGAAGTGCCCCTAAAACAGAGAGCGGTATTACACTCATAACCATAAATGCATATTTTGCTTTTGAAAATATTAGCAAAAGAGATAAAAATATCAAAAACAGTGCCAGCAAAATGGCTTTTTGCATATCATCTTTAAGTTGCTCTTTTTTCTCTTTTTCACCCAGAAGTACAACCTCAACACCGCTGCTTCTAATCTCATCTAGTGTTGCTTCCAACTTATCTAAGACCTCACCAGAAGTAGTTTTTCTCTTGTCGATGCTTGCAAAGAAAGTTTTAATGATGCTTCCGTTAAGCTTATTTATCTTCTCATAATCCCTTATTTGTGTAATTTGTGCGACATCGGTCAGTTTTACGTATTTTCCATCGCCAAGCGCTATACTGAAGTTCAACAATGTATCTATACTGTCTTTGGAGCTATCTTCTGTTTTTATCTCCATAACACCGCTCTCGTTAAAAGTATTTGCCTGCTTTTGCTCTAAAAAATAGGCACTCAATGTTTTTGCTACGGATGCTTCGCTAAGGCCCAAGCTCTCTCCATAGGAGTTTATCTTAATCTTATATTCCATTTTCCCGAGTTTTATGTTGTCGCTAAAATCCCTGACGCCCTCTATTTTAGAAACTTCATTTTCTAATTTTTTTATGCTCTCTTGAAGCAGTTCATCATCAGCTCCAGAGAGATTTATCTGAATGTCACTCTTGATAAGTCCTGGTTTATCCTCTAGCACGCCTAAATCTTCCATATTATACTTTTTTTCAAAAAGTGCGATAATCTCTTTTGCACGAGGGGCAAGCTCATAGGTCTGCTCTTTTCGCATTTTTTGCGGGTTGTTAAAATCGAAACTAAAATTTAAAACAGGATTGATATATTTGTCTACAAAGTTGCTGTCTTGCCTATCGTAGAGCTCCATGGTAATCATAAAAACACCACTGTTTCTTTGTGTCTCACCGGCCATACTTCGTCTATATCCGACAACGGATGAGATGGCCTTTAACGAAAATTCCTCTTTATGTTTTACAAGTTCTGCTTCTATCTCTTTTGAAGCTTTATAGGTATCTTCAAGAGGGGTATTTATATTTATCTTTCCGGAAATATAGATAAAGTTTCCGTCATAATTCGGAAAAAATTGAAACTTCATAGATTTTGCCACAAAGACAGTTGAGAGCGGAACCAAAATCAAGAAAAAGAAAAGCGATATCTTTTTGTAGTGCAAAAAGCGTAAAATTACCCTCTCGTAAAAATTCTGCAAAGGCACCCAACTTACCATATTGTTGCTTTTTTTCAAAAAATCGTGTGCATGAAGCGGCAAGAATAAAAAACTCTCTAAAAGTGAACCCAGCAGGATAATAATTACCGTAAGGGGGATAAGCATAATAAAAAGTGCCGTCTCTCCTTGCATCATAAATATCGGTAAAAAAGCAACCACGGTTGTAACGGTTGCCAAAGTAACCGGCAAAAGCATCTCTTTTGTACCTTTTATTGCCGCAGTGTAATTATCCATGCCATCATCTATATGCCGCTGGATATTTTCACCGACAACTATGGCATCATCAACGACAAGCCCTATAACAATTAACGCACCAAGAAGTGAAACAACATTTATCGAATATCCCAAATTGTAGAGACAGATAACCCCGATTAAAAAAGAGAATGGTATTCCGACAGCGACGATAATCGCAATTCTAAGATTTATAAGAACATACATAGAGACAAAGACCAAAACAAGACCAAGCATAAGGTTTGATATGATTATGTCTAATCTATCTTGGATCGGTTTTGAGTTGTCTTCATAAAAGGTAAACTCTGCCCCTTCGTAATTTTTTTGCAGTTTTTTGACATCTTCTTGAAGTTTTTTTGCCAAAACAATTGCATCATTACTTGCTCCCTTGGAAATGCTTAAAGAGACGGCCTTTTTTCCATTGTATGTAGCTAAAGTGTCTGTTTGCGGATATTCTATGCTTACTTCCGCAATATCGCCTAGTTTTACATATTTGTCGTTTATATTTAATATGGCATCTCTATACTCATCCGCATCTGCTTTGCCGTTTGCTGTTGAGACGAATAGAAAGTTTCCCCTCTGCTCAATATCTCCGATGGGAAAAATATATGAGAGATTTGAGATGGCTTTTTGAACAGTTGTATGATCCAGACCATACGCTAAAATTGCTTCGGAGTTTAGTTTGACAATAACCTCCTCTTCCGAACCGCCACGAATCAAAACTTCACTAATACCATCCATTTTCGCTATTTTTGATTTCATCTCATTTGCAATTACCGTCAGTTCGCCGACAGAGATAGTCGATGATGAAATAGCCAATTTTATAAGCGGTTTTGTTTTTTCCAAAAGTGTAGCAACAGGTTCATTCATATCGCTCGGCAAGTTTTGTTTACTTCGTGCAACAGAGTCTTTTACACGGCTAAGTGTCAACTCCCTGCTTGCCCCATCGCTCAGAGTCAAAATTATGGCAAACGACCCCGGTGTGATAATAGTTTCGGTCTTATCTATGCCGTTTATGTTGCTTAGCGAATCTTCTATATCACGAACCGCCATTTTGTCCATAATCATGGCACTCGCACCTCTATAAGAGCCAAGAACGCTTATCTGATCAAGCTCTACATCGGGAAACATCTCTTTTGGAATCTTTATGTAGGAGTAAATCCCCATAAAAATGATTAAAATTATAAGTGCGTGGTTTAACCTGCTGTTTTTTATAAAATACTCTATCACTTTATTTTGATTTCCTCTTATAAAAGTGATTTTATAACATTACTTACACCTTGGTGCAAGTTATAATTTGAGATGGGAAAGTCTAAAAACTCATCTTCTAGATTTACGCTGTAACGTGCCAAATAAGCCCCTAGCAGCTTCAAATCTATACTTTTGTAATTTTTACACGCAGCTTCATCAAGGGTAGTTCTTAGTAAAACTCCCGCATCATTTGATTTTTGAATTGTAAATGCCAAAGTCTTCAGGCTTACAAAATCACTCCACTTAAAAAAAAGCTCCGGAGTAAGTTCATCCATAGCTTCTCCCTCAGGATTAAAAAGCATATCTGCTTCTCTAAGCGGAACTAAAACGCTTAAAATTGCCTCACTAAAAGGTATAACCTTGTCTCTCCAAAAAGGAGATTCGTTTCTGCTTTTCAGCTCGTCTTCTAGGGTTCTTAAAATTGTTTGTATATCTGAGCTTTTAAAAAGGGTATAACTCTCTTGTTTCATAAAATTTCCATATTTATTAGATTTGCAATATTATAGAATCTTTTTAGTATAATTTCGCTTTTACAATCGGAGATATATTTTGAAACTAGATAAAAGCTTTATGACCAACCTAATCGCTGCAATACTCGTTCTTTTATCTTTTTTATTTGAGAACACTCTTGGCTCTCTGCTGCTATATACCGGCCTCTTCGCACTCTCCGGTGCGGTCACGAATCAGCTGGCAATTCATATGCTCTTTGAAAAAGTGCCATATCTTTATGGATCAGGCGTAATACCGCTGCAATTTGAAGCATTTAAAAACTCTATCAAAAACCTGATGATGACTCAATTTTTCACCCAGAACCAGCTAGAGAATTTCTTTAAAAATGAAGAGAAGAAGATAAACTTGACGCCGATTATAGAAAAGACAGACTTCTCTAGCGCATTTGATGCCCTTAGCAAAACAGTAATGGAGTCCTCTTTTGGCGGAATGCTCGGAATGTTTGGAGGAGAGAGCATTTTAAATACTCTTCGCGAGCCTTTCTCTCTAAAGATGAAGAGCGCTGTTATAAATATTGTAAATAGCGATGGTTTTAATCATACTCTGCAAGAGCATCTGCAAAGTTCATCTTTGAGCGAAGACATGATTAAATCAATAGAAAATATCATTGATGCAAGACTTGGCGAACTTACTCCGCAAATGGTAAAAGAGATGGTTGAAAAAATCATACACGAACATCTCTCTTGGCTTGTTGTCTGGGGTGGAATTTTTGGCGGATTGATAGGGCTACTCAGCTCGGCTTTATTTTAAACAATAACGCCAAAAACTAAAAAACCTCTATAACAACCTCGGCAACTTCTATGACATCGCCACGGCGTATTTTTGCTCTTTTTCTGAGCTCTGTCTCGCCGTTTCTTCTTACATGTCCATCGGCTACAATCATCTTCGCCTCTGCTCCGCTATCTACTAAATCCAAAACCTTAAGAAGCTTAAAAAGTTCTATATATTCATCTTTTAACTCATATTTCATGCTCTGTTCCTTTTGTAGCTGAAATAATATCAGATTTATTAACTACTTTCTTAAAGCATCTTTTAAATTCCAAAGAAGTAGAATGAAGATTATGGAAATAGGTCTAAATTCACTCTACAACATCGGCACAAACTACTCAATCAGGCTCAATGAAAAAGAGGTTTTGGTTGTCGAAGATGACCCTCTTAGAAAAACAGAAACGTCCGATGAAAAGAAGTCGGCAAAAGAGGAAGAAAAGAAAAAAAACCAAGAGAAGTCAAAATCTGCGAATGAGCTTAGTATTGATGAAAGAAGATTAGTTCAAGACCTTCAATCCAGAGACACGGAAGTTCGTGCGCATGAAGCGGCACATCAAGGTGCAGGCGGAGGCATGACTGGCGGAGCTTCATATACTTATCAGCAGGGCCCCGACGGAAGAATGTATGCTATCGGAGGCGAAGTTTCTATCTCAATTGCGTCCGGCTCGACCCCGCAGGAAGCCATTCGTAACGCTCAGCAGGCAATTGCTGCCGCTATGGCGCCATCTGACCCGAGCGGGCAAGATTTTGCCGTTGCCTCAAGCGCTATGGTAATGCTTATGAAGGCCCAGCAGCAGTTAACTAAAGAGATGCAGCAAGAGATGTTGGGCAAAGAGGTCTATAAAAATGCGGCTGTTGGCACTTAAAACCAACTTGTCTAAAACTTTTATTTTTTTGCGCAAAAAGTTAAAACTTAGGTTATAATTCTTTCCGATGAAAGATTTTTGTGTGCGAGTTCATCTATAGTATATTCTGCTAGACAAACGACTCTCCCTATATTTTGACTCCACTTCCACAAGAAGTGAATTTTTACCAAGAGGTACTACACATGGCAGAATTGCTAGACGGATCAGTTAAATGGTTCAATGAAGAAAAAGGTTATGGTTTCATTCAACAAGAAAATGGCGGTAAGGATGTATTTGTACACTTTCGCCAAGTAAACAGAACAGGACCAGGTCGTGTTTCATTATCTGAAGGTCAAAAGGTAACTTTTGAACTTGGAGAAGGTCAAAAAGGTCCTCAAGCTGAGAACGTAACTCCTTTATAAGGTTTTACTTTGCAGGCTTAGCGCCTGCAAACTTTTGTTACGCACTAAAACGAACTTCAAAATCAACCTAACTCAAACACTCTTTAAAAAAACAAAACTCTTTTTAGAAAAACCATTTTTTTCATAAAATCTATGGGCATCTTCTCTCTGAAATCCTGAAGATAAAACTATATTTTCACACATACCCATTTTTGCATAATCATTTAAATATTCAAGCATCATCGCCCCATATTTTTTACCTCTATGCCTCTCGTCTGTTACCAAATCAAAAACATATAGATGCCTTTTGTGGTAAAGATTTGTTTGTATTGCAATGCCGGCGTAAGTTATTAACATCTCTTTATCCATTATGCCAATCATTTTATATTCACTTTTTCTCATCTCATATATTAAATCTTCAAATTCATTATATGTCAATGTGGTGCGAAGCTGAGAAACCACCTCGTAAGCCATCAAAAGTTCCCTTAAATCCAACTCTCTAATCTGCATATACACCCGCCTAAAAAATTATAAAATATTATAATAAATTTGCTACAATACAACTAAAAAAGAGTCTAGGATATGGAAATTCATAATGGCTACTAAAAATTTCGAAGTTATAATTGTTGGAGCAGGAGTTTCAGGTACGGCTTTAGCGTATGAGCTTGCAAGATATACCGATATTAAATCTATTGGAATTATTGAGAAGTACGGAGATATCGCTACGCTAAACTCATGCGGGACAAGCAACTCTCAAACAATACATGTCGGAGATATTGAAACAAATTACACGCTTCAAAAAGCAGCAATTACCAAACGAACAGCAAAAATGGTCGAAAAATATTGTCTTCAACACAACTATCAAAACGAGATAATATTTTCACACCAAAAAATGGCTTTGGGCATCGGCAAAAAAGAGGTTGAATTTTTACTTCACCGCTATGAAGAGTTTTCGGAACTGTTTCCATATTTGGAAGTCTGGAACAAAGAGAGATTAAAAGAGCTAGAGCCTCGTGTTGTGTTTGATGAAAACGGAAATGAACGCAAAGAAGAGATGGTTGGAATTGGCGCAACCGGTCAATGGACTACCGTTGATTATGGAAAATTGTCAAAATCATTTTTAGAGAATGCAAAAAAAGAGCAAGACGTAAAATTAGAAGTTTTTTTAAATACCAAGGTAGAAGAGATTAAAAAAAGCAAAAAACGCGGATATGTAGTTAAAACTAAAGATGAAACATATTATGCCGACTTTGTAGTCGTAGATGCCGGTGCGCACTCACTTTTCTTAGCACACAAAATGGGTTTTGGTCTAAACCTCGGCTGCTTGCCGGTAGCGGGAAGCTTTTACATGACAAACGAAAAGATGTTAAATGGCAAGGTTTATATGATTCAAAATCCAAAACTCCCTTTTGCAGCTCTTCATGGCGACCCTGATGTTCTGGCAGAGGGCAATACCCGTTTTGGTCCTACAGCGCTGATGCTGCCAAAATTAGAACGTTACAAAAGCGGGACATATATGGATTTTTGGAAGACTCTCCGCTTTGATAAAAATATTGCCATTGCATTATGGAAACTTTTTAAAGAGAGCGATATACGCAACTACATCCTTAAAAACTTTCTATTTGAAATTCCATTTCTAAACAAATATCTATTTTTAAGCGATGCCAGAAAAATCGTCCCCTCACTAAAACTTAGCGAATTTAAATATGCCAAAGGGTTTGGCGGTGTTCGCCCTCAGGTACTAAACAAAGATGAACAAAAACTTCTTCTTGGCGAAGCATCAATCTACACGGGAGAAGGACTTGTTTTCAATATGACACCGTCTCCAGGAGCTACTTCTTGCTTGGGAAATGCAGAGAGAGACCTCAAATATATAGTCAAATACCTTGGGAAAAACTTTAATGAGGAAAAATTTAAAGATGAGTTAACCGATGGCGAATATTGCGTTCTTCCTGCACCGATAGAATCGCAGAAAGCCGTTGTGAACCTCATCAGAGCAGAGATACAAAGAACGCAGGAGAAGTATCTTCAAGAGTTACATGTAGGAAAGCCGGATGCTGATTTTTGGGACAAACCGCATAGTAAAATATAACAAACAGAGGGAGAGAGATGAGAGCTTTATTTTTAATAACTATGACGATGCTAATGTTTATGGGATGCAGCGCAAAAGAGTTTAATGAAGGTGTGGACAGTATCACAGGCGATATAACAAATGCTTTTGAAAAATCAAAAGACAAATAAGCAGATTGGTAATAATCAGTTTTTAAACAACAATCAGCTACAATCGCGAAAAATAATAGGCAGATTTGGTTCTGCCTAAACGAGAGTAAAAAACATGGTAACAGTACAAAAATTAGTTATGCGTTATGGCAACAGGGTTCTATTTCAAGATATAAACCTTAAACTCGACCGTCATAAAAGATATGGGCTTATCGGCGCAAACGGTGCCGGAAAGACTACATTTTTAAAAATACTCAGCGGTCAGATTAAAGAGTATGAGGGCGAAGTAATAATCCCAAAAACGAACAAAGTCGGGGTTTTAGGACAAAATCAATATGCTTATGAAGATTTTACTATTGCCGATGCCGTACTATACGGAAACAAAAGACTCTATGACGCAATCAAAGAAAAAGAGCTAATCTATGCAACAGGCGACTTCGAAGATGAAGCTGTAAATAACCGCCTTGCCGAGCTTGAGACTATCTGTGTTGAAGAAGACCCGACTTATGAGTATGATGTAAATATTGCAAAAATTCTAGAGAACGTCGGTATCCCTGCAAGCAAGCACAATGATCTTATGAGCACACTTGACAGCGCTGATAAATTTAAAGTTCTGCTAGCGCAAGTTTTATACCCAAAACCTGATGTTTTGTTTCTTGATGAGCCTACAAACAACCTTGATATTCAAACTATTAGCTGGCTGGAAGATGAACTTCAACGCCACGAGGGCACTATGGTTGTAATATCTCACGATAGACACTTCCTAAACTCGGTAGTTACAAATATTCTTGATGTAGACTATCAAAAAATCCGCGAGTTTACAGGAAACTATGACGATTGGTATATCGCTGCAAATGTTATCGCGAAACAAAATGAGCTCAGCAATGCAAAAAAAGAGAAAGAGAAAGATGAACTTGAGGCCTTTGTTCGCAGATTTAGCGCAAATGCTTCAAAAGCAAAACAAGCAACATCAAGACAGAAAAAACTTGATAAACTTGTTATTGACGACATAAAACCATCTTCTCGCCGCGACCCTAGCATCGTTTTTAAAGCAAAAAGAGTTATGGGTGATGAGGCTTTAAATATTATCAATATAAACCACTCTTATGGCGATAACGAAGTCTTAAAAAATATAAATTTAAAATTTGAACCGGGCGAAAAAGTTGCACTTATCGGTCCAAACGGTGTCGGTAAAACAACACTTCTAAAAATAATAATGGAAGAGCTAAAACCAACAAGCGGAGAGATTCACTGGGGAGCTACTATCGAGAGCAGCTACTTTCCTCAAGATACAGCCGATATAATCAGCGGTGATGGAACTCTATATGACTGGCTGAGAGGGTTTGATCCAAAACGCGATATTGCAGAGATTAGAAACTGTTTAGGACGAATGTTATTTAGCGGTGAACAGCAAGAAAAATCAGTTGTAAGCATCTCAGGCGGTGAAAAACACAGAATGATGTTAAGCAAAATGATGCTTGAGGGCGGAAACTTTTTGGTTTTAGATGAACCTTCAAACCATCTTGATCTTGAAGCAATCGTAGCGCTCGGTGAAGCTCTTTACAACTTCAAAGGCAACGTAATCTGTGTATCGCATGACCGTGAACTCCTAGATGCTTTCGCAAATCGTGTTATAGAACTCAGAGCAGACGGAACTTATGTCGACTTCAAAGGCTCCTATGAAGAGTTTGCAGAGGCTAAAGAAAAAGGGCTAATATAGTCATTTGCCTCCAAAGCTTTTAGTGAATTAGTTTAAAGGGAAGCAATATGGAAAAATATAAAGAATTTTTGGGGCTTGGAATAGCGGGCAACTTTGCACTGCACCTTGCCCAAGCCGGCGAACTTGAAGATTTCAAAGAGGTAATAACTGCCGATGAAGCGGCTCCTAAGGGGATGTTTCCATTTTACCTGCCAAAACGTGTTGAGAGCGCTAAAGAGATCTTAAACACCTACCCGCTCTCACACTCTGCCATCAGACTCCCAAACAGAGATGTAAATGTCCAAGCAGAGCCGGAGGTCGGACTTATCTGCAAGCTTGAGTACGAAAACAACAAACTTATAAAAATAACTCCTACTCATTTTGGCGCCTATAACGACTGCTCAATCAGAGTTGCTGGGGCCAGCCAAAGAAGTGATAAAAAGAACTGGGGTACTGCGTCAAAAGGACTGAGCGAGAATCTAATCAAGATAGACAAGTTCAGCGATGGCGGGGTTATGGACAGCTACTCTATCTGCTCTTTTTTAAAAAGAGAGGGCGAGGTTCATGCCTACGGCGAAGATGTGGAGCTAAATGGTTACAGCTACTTTTACGAGAAACTTCTTGATTGGATGGTTGAGCAGATAAACACCCAAAAAGATTTTGGACCGCTTGAACCTTTGAGCCAGTATATTTCTGCATGTAAAAACCCCACCGATGCAATCATCAGCATTGGCGCAACAAGATATACGCCATACGGCGAAAGTACATTTTTAAAAAGCGGTGATGAAGTTGTAATAGCGGTTTACAATAGAAACAGTTTTTCGCCGAGCGATGTGCTTAAGAGTGTAGATAAAAACTCCTGCAATAGCCAAAATATTAGCATTTTGGCACAAAAAGTAATTTAATTATGAAAACAGGAATTTATGAACACTACAAAGGCGGCCGCTATGAAGTTATAGATACCGTAAGAGATAGCGAAAGCGAAGAGCTGATGGTGCTTTATCGCGCACTTTACGGAGATGAAAATCTATGGGTAAGAGCATATACAATGTTTTTTGAAGAGGTAGAAGTCGGCGGCGAAAGCGTACCTCGTTTTAAATTCATGGGTGCAAAAAGTTGAGCAGAGGAAAAAAACTGGATCTCTTTATAGGTGCAGAGATAGAGGATGGATGGGCGGAAGTTCAATCACCTAGAAAGTCAGCTGTTGCGACTGAAATTTTAGAGCCTAACAAGCACTTTTTACTCTTTAAAAAAGAGAAAAGGCGAGGCAAAACTGTAACTCTTGTGGGCCAATTTTGCATAAAAGAAGACGCTTCAGAGGAGATGTTAAAAAGCCTGAAAAAAAAGCTCGGCTGCGGCGGCACATTTAAAGATGGATGGATGGAGTTTCAAGGTGAGCTCAAAGATAAACTAAGAGCCCTTCTTGTAGAAAACGGTTTTAGATTTAAGCATGGACACTGATTATATTTTTTATAAAAAAAGATTTGTCAAGCCGAAATTGATTAAATTTTCATCATTTTTTTAAATATTTATAAATTTTTACATATATTATTAAATTTTAATTTACTATGTAGTATCATCCTTGCCTATTTTTAAAATCAAAGGAAAGATACATGCCATACGTAAAAGAAGTTTTTGAATACCTAAAGAGGTCTAGCCCGTCTCAAAAAGAGTTTTATCAGGCTGCTGAAGAAGTATTAGAGTCACTTAGACCGTTAATGATTAAATACCCGAAATATAGAAAACATAAAATTATAGAGAGAATAGTTGAACCTGAGCGTCAAATTTTCTTCAGAGTCAACTGGGTTGATGACAACGGAGAAATTCAAATAAATAAAGGGTATAGAATAGAGTTTAACTCGGCTCTTGGACCATACAAAGGCGGTTTAAGATTTCACCCAAGCGTAAATGCCGGAGTTATCAAGTTTTTAGGTTTTGAGCAGATATTCAAAAACTCTCTGACTGGGCTTCAAATAGGTGGCGGAAAAGGCGGAAGCGACTTTAACCCAAAAGGCAAATCAGATAACGAAATTATGAGATTTTGCCAAGCTTTCATGAGCGAGCTTTTCAGACATATCGGAGCAAATACTGACGTTCCTGCGGGGGACATCGGAGTTGGAGGCAGAGAAATCGGCTACATGTTCGGTATGTATAAAAAACTTGCTAACAAATATGAGGGTGTCTTAACAGGCAAGTCTCTAAAATGGGGCGGTTCCCTTGCAAGAACTGAGGCTACAGGTTATGGAGCGGTATATTTTGCAAAGTACATGTTAGAAGACAGAGGCGAAACGTTAAAGGGTAAAAAATGTGTAGTTTCAGGAAGCGGAAATGTTTCTATCTACACTATAGAGAAGCTTTACCACCTTGGAGCAATCCCCGTTACATGCAGTGACTCAAACGGTATGATTTACGATGAGGCTGGAATTGATTTGGAACTTCTTAAAGAACTAAAAGAGGTAAACAGAGAAAGACTTAGCGAATATGTAAAACATAGACCAAAAGCAAAATATACTCCGGTTGAAGAGTATCCTGAGGATTGCAATGGTGTTTACACAATTCCATGTTTTGCAGCTTTCCCAAGTGCAACACAAAATGAACTAAACTTAAACGATGCAAAAAACCTTCTTAAAAACGGTTGTATCTGTATAAGCGAGGGTGCAAATATGCCATCAACTCTTGAAGCAGTTCACGCATTTATCGATGCAAAAATTTGCTACGGACCTGGAAAAGCTGCAAATGCGGGCGGTGTTGCCACAAGCCAGCTAGAGATGCAGCAAAATGCTTCTATGTGCAGTTGGACTTTTGAAGAGGTCGACGCAAAACTTGCTCAAATTATGAAAAATATCTACATAAATGCAAGCACGACAGCCGCTGAATTCGGCGAACCTACAAACTTGGTTTTAGGTGCAAATATTGCAGGATTTAGAAAAGTAGCAGACGCTATGATTGAGCAAGGACTCGTTTAAGCGCTTGTCTCCTCCGCTATATGCGGAGTTGCTACGCTTATATTTGTAGTAATACTATATCTATCTCTTCCGCTCTCTTTTGCACTGTAGAGCATCTCATCGGCACGACTTATCAAAACCTCTTCATTAAGCGCTTCATCGGCTATACAGCAAGCCACACCGATAGATACAGTCAAAAATTTATTTACTTTTGAGCCCTCATGCTTAATCTCCCGAGCCCTTACGGCATCACAGATATTACCAGCAACCACTGCACTGTTTGACTCTGCAGTTTCAGTCAGGAGTATCCCGAACTCCTCCCCCCCAAGCCTGAAAACAAAATCACTCGGACGTTTTAAAATATCTTTAAAAACTTTTGCAACACTCTTAAGAGCCGCATCTCCCTCTATATGCCCATACGTATCGTTATACTGCTTGAAAAAGTCTATATCAAGCATCATAAAAGTTATATAGCTGTGATTTCTTTTAGCCCTTTTTATCTCTCTGTCATAAACCAAATTGAAATATCTTCTATTGTGAAGTCCGGTTAAGGTGTCGGTGTATGAAGCATTCTCTAACTTTTTATTTGCTATTTTTAACTTTTTTGTAGCTATTTCAAGAGCGCTCTGATCAATTTGGATACTTTTAAACACGTAAAACGAGATTATCATAACACTAAAAATGACGATACCCAACATCGAACCAACTTTTAGTAAAATAGAGTCATATACTTTTAAAAAAGCTTTCCTCTCATACTTGGCAACTTCTACCTCGTAATCAATCAGCTTATTTACTACTTCGTGGATGTGGGTAATTTTTTTCTCTATGCTAGCAATTGCTAAATCTTTTGCATCATGTCCATCTTCAAGAGCTTCTAAAATGGTATAAAAATATCTGTTTGTCTCTTTTATTTCTGCTGCTACATACTCAACGTACTCTGCCTCTCCATTTCTTTTAAAATGAGACTCGTAGTTTTTCCACTCTTTCTCAATTGTATTTATTGAAAGCCTGATTTGCGTCTTTACTCCATATGGGGTAATTTGCATATTTTTTGCTTTATATATACTGCTTGCCAAATTTCCATGATATGTTTGAAGAATAGTATTTAATTCAATTACAGGAACAAGTGAGCCAAAATAGAGTGAATCTAGATTTTTTTTCATTGAGTTTAAGTTTATTGCGCCCATAATCCCAATAAATAGAAGACCTAAGGTAATAATTATAAAAATAAAAAAAAGTTTGCTTTTTAATTTTAAAGCCTCTATAAAATTCATTAAACTCCCTACGAAACATCATTTAACCAAAGCAAACACCATACCAGATGCGCAAACTAATTTTATAAAACAGCTATCTTTTATGATAAAATACAAAACGTAGGAATTTTAACAAAGCAGTACTATAAAATATTACAAAGAAGCAAAATAATAGGTATGAATGAAAAATTAAATTTTATAAAACAGTTATCTTTTTTTAACTCTCTTGATAGTGAAAAATTGGATATTATCGACAGCATCTCAAAAATAACAACCTACCCAAAGAATTCGATACTCTATTATGAAAACGACTCCAGCAACAAAATCTTTTTTTTAGTTTCAGGGCTTTTAAAAGTTTACAAAATAGATAAATTTGAAAACGAGATATTTCTCTACCACATACACAAAAATTCTCTTATATCCGAACTTACAACGCTGGATGATGACGCAATACACTGTTTCTCAAATGCAGAATTTATGGAAGAGAGCATTGTACTTGAAGTTAGTTTTCAGGAACTAAAAACTGAATTTTTATCAAAAAATATCCTAAACAATGAGTTTATAAATGAGATACTGCTAAAAACACAGCAGCTTCACTGCGTTGTAAACAGAGAACTTGTTTTTGATGCAACGGCAAAAGTCGCATTTACTCTTCATAATGATTTAGAGATGTTTAACTCGCTTAAAAGACATGAAATCTCTTTTATGCTGCATATTCAGCCTGAAACTCTCTCTAGAGTTCTAAAAAAATTAAAAAGAAGCTCCATTATAGATATAGAAAATACGGATGTCGTTATCTTAGACAAAGAGATGCTAAAAAACACATACAGGGGTGAACTGACATGATAAAACCAAATAAAATCAGCACAAAAATAAAACTCATAGGCGCCCTTTTAATTATTTTGATGGCAAGCGTAATAGGAACAACAATATATTTAAATCAACAAAATATTAAAGATGCTCTTGTTATAAATATTGCAGGCAAACAGAGAATGCTAACTCAGAAAATTGCAAAAAATATCTTCTATGTATACTATAACTCTACCCAAGACTTTTATGAATTAAATTCTGCATGTGATGAATTTATTGACGGCTTAAATACCCTCAAACATGGAAACCATGACAAAGGAATATTGGTAGCACCTACAAGTGAGATATCCAATCAGCTTGTTGAAGTAAGCAAACTATGGGAAAAATTTTATGAAGATGTTCAAAATTTTAAACTGCTCTCAAACTCTGATGTTAAAAAAACTCAGGAGCTGGAGCTTATTGTCGCTTCCATATACAAACACAACACAATACTCCTTAACAACGTTGATAAGCTGGTAACAATGTATACAAATCACAGTGAAGATAAAACAAACTTTATTAAAAGCTTCCAATACTCTTCCGGTGTTATACTATTTCTGCTCTTTATCTACTCTCTTATGCAATTAAAATCGATTGAATCACACGTTGACTCTTTTATGCAGTACTCCAAAATGCTTGTTGACAATGAGGATATTTCAAACCTTACCCCTATAAAACTTGAAGCAGAGAGTGAGAGCGAAATCGTTGAAGTCAGCGATACTATAAACTGTTTTATAAACAAAATAAACTCTGCTGTTGAACACTCAAACGAGGCACTGCTCCAATCTCAAAAAGCTTCATCCAAGCTAGAAGAGCTAACCGATGAGTTTGATACTATTTTAGTAGAATTAAAAGATAAATCTTTGGCGTCAAAACACCTAAATAACAGCGAAGATATAGTTATAGAATCTACCGAAGAGCTTATAAACTCTACAAAAAAATTAACAAATTTAAAAAAAGAGCTAGATAAGCTTATTAAAAGTTGTCAAGAGCTTAAAAATAAAGAGTCGTAATTTTAGAAGCTTATTCTTATCTTGAGTGCTACTTATATATACATTTTCAAGATATTAAAATCATCTTAATAATGAAAATTACTTTTATGACTTAAGTCAAAGATTTTTATTCCTCAAAAGTGATAACATCAATCTCGTTAATGGACACCTTAACAAAAAAAATTGAAATATTATAGTTTCGTACTGTTCTATTTTAAAAAATTATCAAATAGGAGAAAATATGTCACTTTCAAGAAGAGAATTTCTTAAAAG
>DAIDMU010000095.1 GCA_027448805.1 Sulfurimonas sp.
TCTCGAGCGCAGAAAAGGAGTTCAGGGTTGCATTGTTAAGATTAAAAACTCCATCGCCGTATATCTCAAACAAGAAGCTAAGGGCAACTCTCCGCGGCTCTCTTATCGCCTTCTCGCCGCCAAGAAGTTTGAAATATTTGAAATGCCCTACCCTCTCATAACCCTCTAAGTCACAGACAAAAAACTCTCCGCCCCAAAGGTTAGAGTCATCACCGTACCCCGTTCCGTCAAAACTCACGCCCAAAACTTTTGATGAGATAGAGTTTACGCCCATAGTTGCCAAAATATGCGCGTAGTGGTGCTGAACTTGCAGGAATTTTAAATCTTGATTTTGCGCCGCTAACTCTTTTGCATATTTTGTTGATTCATAGTTTGGATGTTTATCGCAGACAACCACATCAGGCTCAAAATCATAAATCCTCTTTAGCGTCTCTATATGCGTCTTGTAATGTTCTATACTCGTCAAACTTCCCAAATTCCCAATGTATGGCGACAAAACAGCACTATCTACTATAGTAATCGCAACACTGCTCTTCTGGTTTGCTCCGAGTGCCAAAATCTTTTTGTCTGTTTTATGCGGAAGCCTCAGGTAGAGCGGCGCGTACCCTCTTGCATCTCTTAGCATAAACGTTTTGCCGTTTTCAACAAAGGCAACCGAATCATCACAGCTGTTCACAATCTCTCTGTCGCCCTCCAAGCAAAAGTCCCAAACACTGCTAAGCCTCATTATCTCATCATAACTTTTGCACAGCGGCTCGTCTGAGATATTTGCACTTGTAGCAACTATGGGCCTCTCTAGCCTTTGCAAAATAAGATAATTAAGCGGTGTGTACGCCAAAAAAAGCCCGATTTGGTTGATATTTGGAGCGACAAAAGGGCTCAGAGCGTTATCTTCTCTTTTTTTAAGCAGAACAATGGGGCGTCTGTTTGAGCAGAGCAGCTCCTCCTCTTTCTCGTTTATTGAGACAATATTTTTTGACATGTAGATATCTTTTACCATCACTCCGAATGGCTTTGAGGGTCTTTGCTTTCTCTCTCGCAGAAGTTTCACGGCATCGTCGTTCGTAGCGTCACAGACCAGATGATAGCCCCCTATTCCCTTTATGGCAACAATCTTGCCGCTGGTTATTAATTCTACAGCTTTATCTATGATATTTTCACTCTCAACTATTATTTTGCCGCTGTTATCAAACAGAGAGAGTTTTGGTCCGCACTCATGGCATCCTATGGGCTGAGCATGGTAGCGTCTGTCTTGCGGATTTTCATACTCTGCCGCGCACTTTTTACACATAGCAAATACATCCATGGAGGTATGTTTTCTGTCATAGGGAAGATTTTTTATGATGCTAAAACGAGGTCCGCAATTTGTACATGTAATAAACGGATACTCAAACCTGCGATTGGTTTTATCATGCAACTCGCTCTCACACTCCTCGCACATTGCGATGTCTGGCGGAATATGACTGGAGAGATTTTTGGCGGCTTCGCTCATCTTTATGCTAAAGCTCTCAAACAATTTTGTTTTTTTTATTTGAGTTATTTTTATGGAGTCTATCTCGCAAAGGGGCGGTCTGTTATCTTTTAACTTTTGGACAAACTCATCGGCTCCGGCTTGGCTGCAATCAAGAAGTATCAGCACGCCCTGTCCGTTGTTTGAGACCTCTCCGCACAGACCCATTGAAGCGGCAAGATTGTAGATAAAAGGGCGAAAACCGACACCCTGCACCAAGCCTCTTATCTCAATGCTAAATATCACTACTCCAGCTCCAAACTCATCAAATACATCTCTTCGCCATCAAGAACTTTTATATCAAAACTGCCGCATTTTGGGCAGATAAACTCATTTTTTTCAAGCTCTTCCTCAGCGCCGCAGATGTTGCAATGTACTTTTACTTTTTGAAGATTTAGAACCAACTCCGCCTCGTGACATATCGTGCCGAGCCTGAACATCTCGTAAGCTTCACGCAAAAGATGCGGCTCAACTCCGCTGAGAGTGCCGATTTTAACGACAACTTTTGTCACTTTTTTTGCATTGTTTTTTCTTGCATGCTCCTCGCAGCTATCTATGAGCGATTGAACGATGCTGTACTCATGCATTTAGCAGATCCTCGGGAGAAGTTTGCCTCTTTTGTAAAAAACTACCCTTTATCTTCTCATACAACTTTGCGTTTTCTTCCTGCGTATACCTCTCTATCTTTTTATACAGCTTCTCTTTTACGCCATAGCTACGCACTCTCTCCAGTCCGTTGTAGTTGTCGTTTATCGCACCTAAGGCATCTTTTATCTCTGTTAAATTCTTTATCTTATTTTCATCTTTTGGTGAGCTGTTTTTCTCTACGTAGAGCCTCTTTTTGATGTAGATTCTATATTTGTGCAGCTTCTTTTTATCAAACTTTGGAAGCCTCATCGCAATTAAATTTTGCTCTGTTTCTTCCTCTGCTTTTTGCTCTGCGCTATTTGGAATTTCTAGATTTTTAAGATATTTATGGAGCTTGTTTATCTCTTTTCTTCTGCCGCCCTCTTTTGCTTTTGACGCTATCTCTTTTTTGACTTTTTCTCTCTGTTTTTTGGGCAAAGATTTAAGATAGTCATCAAAAAAGACATCGATATCTCTAATTTCATTGCTAAGAGAGATGACTTTTTTCACGCTTCTGGCAAATGCGCCCTCTTTGTCAAGCAGAGAAAAAAGCTCCCTGCACTTGATACGCAGAGTGTGGATATCATCGGCGCTTCGGAGAGATTTATTTGTAAAATTAGCTATAAATTTTTTAAACTCTTGGAGTTTTTTAGCCAAAAGCACATTTCCCATAAGCTACTCATCACTCTTTTTAGGATAGTCAAACGACAACAGTTTTGCATTTTTAGGCTCAATATCCGCCCACCGCTCACACTCAAACGCAATCTCGACAACTCCGCAAGTCGGGATGTTTTCATAAAACTTGACGTAATAATCCACCACCATATTTAGCTCTGGATTGTGCCCTACCAAAAAAACCGTGCTGTTTTCATCATTTATACATGTTAGAATTTTGCGAAGTGTAGCAACGCTTGATTCATAGATATTTTCATCAAACAGCACTTTTTTTTCATAGCCCACTTCTTTGGCAATGATCTCCGCCGTGCTTTTTGCCCTTTTTGCAGGACTTGAGATGATGATGTCGGGCATTACGCCCTTTTCTTTGAACCGCGCACCCATCATCGGAGCATTTGCTTTGCCTCTTTTGTTCAGAGGTCTCTCAAAGTCATTTAGCGTTTCATCGCTCCAGCTCGATTTTGCGTGTCTGATAATGTATAGTTTTTTCATCCTCATCCCATCGGGTACATAATCTCTTGCTGCACCGCCTTTATCTCACTCATGGTCTCTTGGCTTAGTGTCACATCAAGTGCGGCGAGTGAGGCATCCATCTGCTCTATATTTCTTGCTCCGATAATCGTTGAGGCGACAAAATCAAACTGTTTTGTATAGGCTACCGCCAAAGTCACGGGAGAGATTTCAAGCTTTTTTGCTATGTCCAGATAGCGTGCGGTTGCTTTTAGGGTTTTCTCATTTACAAACCTTGCGGCTTGAGAATTTAAACGCACGCTTTTGCTCATTACATAGTCGGAATATCTCGCATTTTGCGGATAAAACTCGCCGTTATACTTTCCGCTAAGCACTCCGCCAGCCAAAGGCGAGTAAGGCAGAAGCGATATCTGCTCTCTTTTACACACATTGGCAAGTTCGTCCAAAAAGCGCGTATTGTTGAGTGAAAAGTTGTTTTGTATGGACTCAAATCTTGCAATTCCGAGCCTTTTTGAAGTCTCGTTTGCTTTTGTAAGACCGTAAGCTGTGTCGTTTGAAGTTCCGATGTACCTAACCTTGCCCTCTTTTACCAGCTCATCAAACGCCCTTAAAGACTCCTCTATCGGCACGACAGCGTCTGGCCAGTGCATCTGGTAAAGGTCGATATAGTCACTCTGAAGCCGCTTCAAACTCCCCTCTATGGCTTTTTTGATATGAAACGAATCGATGGCAGTATAACCATGGCGGATGGGCGGAACAAACCAGCCGTTTGCGGCACCTGCTACTTTTGAAGCCAAAATAACGCTCTCTCTTGGTTTATTCTTTAGCCATTTTCCGATTATCGTCTCGGTTATGCCTGCATGCTTTACATCAGGCGGTACGGGATAGAGTTCTGCGGTGTCAAAAAAGTTAATCCCTCTCTCATACGCCTTATCCATGATTTTAAAAGCCTCCGCCTCAGAGCTCCAAGAACCAAAACTCATTGTCCCCAACCCAATGGGGGTTACTCTAAGCCCTGTTTTTCCAATGTAACGGTATTGCATTTAAAGCTCCTCTTTCAAAATATTACCCTTCATAACAATCCAAATCTTTTAAATTTACAAAAAATTCCATCTCCTCATATCTTAGCGCCCTTATCATATTTGTGCTGCCGCTTACCCCAGACGGATCGCCGGCTGTGAGGATGTAACTTCTCTCAAGGTTTATTAGATTACGCTTTATCCCGTCGTTTAAAAGCTGGTTGAGCATCTGACCGATTGAGCCTTTTTTTACCAAAAAGGCGGGAACAACTCCCCAGACAATAGTAAGAACTCTTGCCGTTTTTTGCGAATGAAAGCCCGCGTAAATAGTCTGATTTGGTCTGTATCTTGCTATTTTTTTGGCACTGTTGCCGGAATTTGTCATGGCAATAATCCCGTCTGTTTTTAGATGATTTGACAACCTTGCGGCGGAGTAGTTTATGCTGTCTGTAAAATCATGCATCTCAAAATCTCCAAATTTATAGTACGGATAAGTTGATTTCTCGGTTGCCCTGATGGTTTCCATCATAATAGTCACGGCCTCTACGGGATATTTGCCCACGGTTGTCTCCTCGGAGAGCATAACGGCGTCGGTACCGTCAAGTATGGCATTTGCCACGTCGCTTATCTCCGCCCTTGTCGCACTCTTGGAGTTTGTCACGGAGAGAAGCATTTGAGTAGCGGTAATCACGGGCTTGCTCATCTCATTTGCTTTTTTTATAATCATTTTTTGAGCCTGAGGCACCTCATAGTAGGGAATCTCTATCCCCAAATCGCCTCTTGCAACCATTATTCCGTCACTTGCTTCTATGATTTCGTCAATATTTTCAACGGCGTCAAACTTCTCTATCTTCGCAAAAATCTGCACATCTCCGCCAAAAGAGCTTACAATCTCTCTGGCTTTTATGACATCTAGAGCGTGCTGAACGAACGATATCGCCATAAAATCAACATCGTTTTCTACACCCCACTCCATATCTTTAATATCTTTTGGCGTAAGTACATCGAGCCCTAGTTTGGTGTTTGGAAAATTAATCCCTTTAAAAGAGGACAAAATACCGTTGCTAAGAGCTTCAACCACAACCTTGTCGTCTCTTATTTCTACTATTTTTGTCTTAATCTGCCCGTCACAAAAGAAGATATAGCTGTCCATCTGGAGATTTTGTAAAATTTTCGGCTCGCTAATACTTACTACATAGCTGTTGTTTTGGCTTTTATATCCAGTCACATCGTTTTTAAAAATCTCTATTTTATCGCCGTGCATAATCTCAAAAGCGCCATCCAGAGCCCCCACTCTTATCTTTGGACCGCTGATATCCTGCAAAACCCCAATAAAGAGACCTGTTTGCTTGCTAGCCTCTCTAATCCTCTGCAAAACACTCAGATGGTACTCGTGGGTACCGTGAGAAAAGTTTAGTCTAAAGACATTTACCCCCGCTCTTATCAACTCTATGATTTTTTCCAAACTATCCGACGACGGTCCGACTGTTGCTACTATTTTTGTTCTTTTTTTCATGGCTTGAGAGTATCCTCAGGTTATAATCATTAATGCTTGTATATTACCATCAAAATTATTTATTTTATATTTTCACATTTAGAAAATAGATACACACTCAAAATGATATAATTTCTAAAAATTATAAGCTTTAGGAATCAATAATAAATGGAATTTACTTTAGAAGCCACTTCAAAAAATGCTCGTGCATGTACAATCAAAACAGCTCACTCGACTATAAAAACTCCCGTCTTTATGCCTGTCGGAACGCTTGGAAGTGTCAAAGCGCTGGATATGGAAGATGTTGTTGATTTGCTGGGCGCTGAGATAATTCTTGCAAATACTTACCACATGTATCTTCGTCCCGGAGATGAGACTGTTGCCAAGATGGGCAAACTCCACGGCTTTACAACCTATCCTAAAAGCTTTTTGACAGACAGCGGCGGTTTTCAGGCATTCAGTCTCAGCGACATATCCAAAGCTTCGCAAAACGGCATAGAGTTTAGAAGCCACATAGACGGAAGCAAGCACTTTTTCACGCCGAAAAAAGTTATAGACATTCAGCACAATCTAGGTTCAGACATTATGATGATTTTGGATGATTTAGTCGCACTTCCCGCAACTCAGGAGCGAATAGCACTAAGCATCGAGAGAACTACCGCATGGGCAAAAGAGTCAATAGAGTACTTCAGAGCAAAACAAAAAGAGGGCATCGGCAAAGAGCAAAATATCTTCGCAATCATCCAAGGCGGAACGGATAAGGCTTTTCGAACAAAGAGTGCAACTGAGCTTTGCGCTCTTGATTTTGACGGTTTTGCCATCGGCGGCCTATCAGTCGGCGAGTTAAATGAAGAGATGTACAATACGGTTGAACATACCGTCCAATATATGCCCAAAGATAAACCAAGATACTTGATGGGTGTCGGAACGCCTGAGGATTTGATAGAAAATATTGAGCGCGGCATCGACATGTTTGACTGCGTTATGCCGACACGCAATGCAAGAAACGGAACTCTTTTTACCTCTTTTGGAAGAATAAATATAAAAGGCGCTAAGTTTAAAGAGGATGCTTTGCCTGTTGATAGCGAGTGCGAATGTCTTACATGCAAAAGATACTCCAGAGCTTATCTAAACCATCTCTTTCGCGCAGGAGAGATATCATACTTCAGACTTGCGACCATCCATAACCTCCACTACTACCTCAACCTTATGAGAGAGGCAAGAGAGGCGATTTTAGAGGATAGATATGCGGAGTTTAAAGCGGATTTCTACGCAAAGAGAAGCTAGAAGATACTTTTTTAGACTTTCCAAAATAAACAATATTTATTTTATTTTCTATAGTCCAGAAAAGGACTATAGTTTAGCAGAAACTTTACGATAAAACATCAAATATGTAGATGGTAATATCAGCAGAGTTAAGATTGTGGAGCTAATGATTCCGCCTGCGACTACTACGGCAAGAGGATAGTGAATTTCGCTTCCGACACCTGTGGCAAAAAGTAAAGGCAAGATTCCAAGCAACGCGGTAGAGGCAGTCATTAATACCGGTCGCAATCGTAAAAGAGTTGCATTCTTGACTACCTCTTTTAGATCTACATCTGGGAACTTTGTTCGCATTTCATCAATAAAACTGACCAGAACGATTCCGTTTAGTACCGCAATCGCAAAGATGGCGATAAATCCGACAATTGCAGAAACAGATAGATATACGCCACTAATCAACAGTGCGGCAACGGCACCTATTAATCCAAATGGAACATTAAGTAAAATAAGCCCTGCTTTTGAGAGCGAATTAAAAGCCATATATAGAAGCAATATTATTAACAGCAGCGTAATAGGGATAATAATAAGCAGCTTTTGCGTTGCCTCTTGCATATTTTTGAAATCTCCTGCCCACCCTAGATAATAACCATCAGGCATATTGATGTTTTTGCTTATAAGTGAATCCGCCTCTTTGACAAATGAGGCAATATCACGCCCCTCAACATCAATGGATAGCACCATGTAGCGGCTCATATTTTCACGCTTGATAAATGAAGAACCTTGGATTGTATCGATATGACAAACTTGCTCAAGTGTAACGATTTGTTCATTATGTGAGCGTATCGGAATATTTTTTATTGTTTCGATGTCAATTTTCGCATCTTTG
>DAIDMU010000096.1 GCA_027448805.1 Sulfurimonas sp.
CTTTGCACTGTATGAGAGATAGATACCTAAAATAATAAGCATCGGCGCAATCATAATAACCCTAGTCATCTTTACAATAACCGCAGAGTTAGCCATCTCTTCGCTTGCATTTGGCACAGAAGCGGGAACAGCTACAACTTGGGCAACTTCATGAATAGTTCCGCCCACATAGATACCGAACTCTTTTGCGCTCATATCAAAAACACCGATATTGTAGAGTGCCGGATATAAAAACATCGCTATCGTTCCAAAAAGAACAACCATGGAGACGGCGATTGCGGCTTTATGCTCCTCAGCTTTTAAAACAGGCTCGGTTGCCAAAACTGCCGCCGCTCCGCAAACAGAAGCCCCGGAAGCACTAAGCATCGAGGTGTCTCTATCCATCTTAAAGAGCCTCTGCCCTGCCCAAGTTCCCAAGATAAATGTTGTCGAGAGCATAATGAGAGAGACCATAAAGCCCTCCACTCCAACTTCGGCAATCTGCTGAAAAGTTATGCGAAAACCGTAAAAAACTATGGCAAAACGCAAGATTTTTTTAGCAGAAAAAGTTATTCCGCCGCTCCACTCTTTTGGAGTGTTGTTGTGAAGCGTATTTGCGTAGAAGATACCCATAACGATACCGATAACAAGAGGCGAGATACCCAGAGACTTTACAAATGCAAATTCAGAAATCATAGTAGCAGCGGTGGCGAAAATGGCTACAAAAATAACTCCATTAATTGTACCTTTTCTGTTTTTTGGTGAAAACGGCATGCAACTCCTTTTATATAAGAAAACGAATTATATCAAAAAAGTATCACAATATCTATTTTACCTCTATCTCCAGTGCTGTTTTTACCCACTTCTCGTCAGAGTCATTCACCTCTTTTGCCTCATGCAAAACAACCCTTGAACTCTCTATGCTTTTTGTTTGAACCAGATACTCCTGAATGGCTTTGGCCCTTTTATTTGCCAACTCTTTTAGCTCGTCAGGCGAGACACTCTGAGCGTCAGTACAAATTGCTAACAACCCCTTTTGATACTCGGCCTTAAACACATCTTTTTCATACTTTTTCTCCAGCTCCTCTTTAAGAGCTTTTGGTCTCTCTTTGCCGACAAATTCGCTGCAAATATTTTCAAGTATTCTGATTGTTACAATGTTTTTGTTGTCACTTTTTTTCAATATCTCTTGTGTCACTTTTTTTGCCTGAATTGCTTTTTTATCTTTTAGCGCGTCATAAACACCGACGACTCCAAGAGACAGTTTAGGTTTTTTAAGCAGCATCTGCGCAACATTGTCAAGCTTTTCCCTCTCCGGAGGCAGAAGCAGAGACTCGGAAGCCTCAAACTCTACAAATTTTAAATCTTCTCCGTCAATTCCCATAGCTTCGCCCAAAAATCTAAACGGTGATGTTACGGCTTTTACAATTAGATTGACAAATGTCTTAAGAATCATCGCACCGTACTTAAAATCCGGTTTGTTAAGATCTCCCTCAACAGGCATATTTATATCTATAACTCCCTCGCTGTCCTCAAGAAGCGCTATGGCAAAACCTAGCGGCAGTTTGGTAATATTTTCATCCTCAATTTCATCTCCAAGCTCAATATTTTTTATGATAAGAGTGTTTTTGCCCAAGAGTTCCGAGTTATGGATTTTATATCCCAAATCAAGAAAAAGCTTCCCTTTGTCAATCTTATACCCCGCAAATTGTGCACTATACCCGCTAAAGGAGTCAAGGCTCAGATTTCTAAAATTAAAATTTAGATCCGTAAATGATTTAAAGTCCGAACTCTCAATGCTTCCTTGCAATTTTGCAGAGCCATACTCGTCAACTGCCCCGTCAATATCTACATAACTAACTTCGCCTTTGTTGTTAGAGATTGCATAAACATTTCCGTTTAAATCATGTATATGTGTCTTAAAATCAATCGGCAGAGAGTAGTCTGCGAAATTTGCACTGCCGTTTGAGACCTTGAGAGCCAGCAGTTTAAACGTAAATTTTTCATCATCATCTTTTTTGGATTCGCTGCCCTTTTTGACCTCTTTTTTCTCCTCTGGCTCTTTTTCTTTCATAAGCTTTGCCAGATTCATGCTTTTATCTTTATCTATCTGCGCATCCAGATAAAATGAGTCAAGGAGAATTTCATTGATATATAAAGAGTTGGGGGCAGTTTTAAAACTAAATGATTTCAAATTTGCTTTTATAAACGAAGCTATCGTGCTGTTGTCTCTGCTGTCATGCAAGAAAAAATTCTCCACCGTCAGATTTCCGTTAACGGTTGCATAAGGCTTCTCATTTTTTTGCTTGTAGGAGGTTTTGCTCTTTAAGCTGAGGTATCCGTCACTGACTTTTAAAAACGCCGCCTCTTGTATATAGGGAGTAAGCTCTTTTAGGGAGAGCTTATTTAACTCAAATGTTCCTTTTTGCTCAAGCGGAGTGTGTTTTATGTCCCCCTTGGATGTAACCGCCCCTTTAGAGTTTACCCTCAGCGAGAGCGTGTAGTTAAGCCAGCTATTCTCCTTTGAGTCTATATCTTTGAGTGCTAAATTTATCTTATCTATAACCGTTTTTGTCCCTTTTGCCACACTCTTGTCGTCAAAATTCACCTTTGCTTCATTTATCTCAAATGAGTTTAATTTTACCCGATAAGGCTTCTCTTTTGTTTCATTTAGGTCCTGTGAAACGCTTTTTTTTGTAGCATAGCTCTCTTTTGCCTCTACCAGACCATCAAAATTATAGGTTTTGTTTCTCTCTTTTTTGGCATTAACTTCTAAATCATTCAGAGCCACTTTTTCTACTGTTACATCTTTTGTTTTAGTGTTTAAAGCTATCCCTTTTATATCAAAACTTCTAAAATCTGCCAGCTTTTCATTGTTATCTTTTCTCTCTAAAATAAAATTATCAAGAACTAAATTTGCACCGCTAACCGAGGTAACCATCTCTGAATTTTCATCTCTAAGGGAAACATTTGCATCCAAACCGACAAAGGCACTCTTAATTGCGACGTTATATGTTTTTAGCTCTTTTGCGGCGATTTGGTCTATATAGGGCTGATAGTGAACAATGTCAAAATCACTGCACTCAAGATGTGAATTTACCTCCAAGCTCTTATGTCTAACGTTGCCCTCCGAAGAGCATTTTGCCTTATCATTTAGCAGCAAATTCATCTTGTACGTAAACGGCTTTTCGCCCAAAAGAGTTAAATTCTTTAAATCCACATTCAACTCGTTAAGTTTGGTCTTTACGGCAGGCGAAACACTTTTGTCCTCAACCTCAACACCTATCTTCTTTAAAGCTATGTTCTCCAGCACAACACTCCAAGGAGCCGATTTGCTCTCTGGTTTTTCTACGGCCTTTTCATCCTCGGAACTCCCATTCTCGCTCTTGAGATAACCCACCCAGTCTATGTCCCCGTTAATATCTCTTTTTACTTTGGCACTCAAAGAGTTGAATGAAATATTTTTTACATGTGCATTTTGCATCATCGGTTTTATAGTTATATCCGTTGCGCTAAAAGATTTGAGTTTTAAGATATCGTTATGTCCATTTTTTGGTTTCACTCTTAAATTCTCTAGAGTTACGTACATATTTTCTATGGCTGTCGAGTTTAAATCATCTATATTAAGATGATAATCTGCGCCAAACGAGAGCTTTCCGTCTGCTACTTCTATACCCAGTTTATCCTGCATATACCTCCATTGGGTGTAGAGCTTACTTGCTTCAAAGTTGATACTTCCCTCTAAAACAAGCGGTTTAAAGCCCACTATCCTGCTTCTAAAATCAACAAAACCGCCATCTCCCAGGGCAGAGTTAAATCTAAAAGCCGCATTGCTGGAGTTAAAGTCATTTGTATCGACATCTGTGAGCTTAAAGGCTATGTCGTTTATCTCAAACTCAAATTTTGTTGGATTTGTAAAGTCCTGATAATCAATCACTCCGTCGTCTACTCTAACAGTCTCTACAATGACTCTAGGTAGCTCAAAATCTTCTTGCACAGTGTTTTTTTCATCATCACTGCTCTCTTTGAGAATCTTGCTAAAGTTGAATGTTCTATCCTGATTGTAAACAACGTAAAACTTGGGTTTATCGACTGTTATATTTTTTATATGCAGAGCTGATTTTATAAGCGAATGGGGTTCAAGGTCTATCTTCAAAGAGCCAAATGACGCCAGCTCTTTGTTGTCCAAATCTCTAAGCTCCACCCCGCTGATTTCAAGCTTGAAGAAGAATGGATTAAAGTAGACACTCTCTATCGAAATATTTGAATCTGTTTTGTTTGAGACTATGTTTACAATTTGCGATTTCAGCACTATTGGCAGAATTATAAAGCCTAGAAATGCATAAAGAGCTACTATTGAGAGTAATATTTTTTTAAACATCGACAGACCTTTAAACGAAACTGTTAAAGTCTATCGAATTATATTTTAAAGAGAGATTATTTCGTATTTTTGATTATATCGGCTCTTGGATATGTAAAAGTTGAACCTCTAAAAACTGCTATTTTATCTTCATGCCCAATAGCATAAGCACGAATCGTTATGGGGATAATGGTATCGTGTCTGCCGTCATTTGCAAGAGCATCATATGTTCTTAAAACTACAATTTTTTTCTTTTTAACTCCAGGGGTGACGTCAAAAGTCTCTTTTGGCTTAAGTATCTCCAGCTTCCCTTTTACCTCTTTTGGTAAAATCACCTCAAAATAGAAACTCATCTTCTCATTTTGCGTATTTTGCAATAAAAACTCATATGCGTTATCAACAACAATCTTTCCATCGCCTGTTTTATGAACCGAGTAGAGACGATTTTCTTTGTTGATATTAAGAAGCATATGTTCCTTGTTGCTTCCCATAAAAACCATACCCACGGCTAAACCGACAAGCAGAACAATATACGCGATAATTTTAGGACGGAAATATTGGGTTTTTCCCTTTTTATCTATTGTTTCATACTCGCTAGACCATGTAACAAGCGATGGCTTGCCGAGTTTTCCCATAACTACCGTACATGCATCGACGCACTCCAAACAGTTAATACACTCAAGCTGAAGCCCTTTTCTGATGTCGATATGTGTCGGACAGACGGTTACACAGCTCTCACATGCGGTACACTCGGCATGCGGCTCTTTTACCTGAATATCTTTTTGTTTAGTAAACTGCTTAACCTTATTCTCATCATAGATATGTCCGCCTCTGTTTGTGTTATAGAGCGCCATTACGGTATTTTCATCATACAAAACAGACTGAACCCTAGAGTATGGACATACGTAGATACAGTAATCCTCTTTCAAAAAAACAATATCATATATAAGAAATATTGCCGACGCCACAAGCGTTCCAAACAGAATCATATGATCAAACGGATTTGCCAAATAGTTAAAAAAATCTTCCGGCGGAACAAAATACCAAATCAAATCTGCACTTGCCACAAAAGAGAGCGCTGTCCAAATCAAAATTGCCACGGCTCTCTTGATTTTATTTTGAAATATGCTCATATCCGGTTCTAACTGCTTATTTTTTATCCGTTTTCTAAGCTTTAAAAATTTAGTCTCTATTAAATCACGATAAATTACTCGAAATATAGTCTGAGGGCAAATCCAGCCGCAAAAAACACGCCCGCCCATAACGGTCATACCGAATATACCTAAAAAAAGAATCATAAGCAGAAACGGCAAAAGATAGAGCTCCTGCATGTCAAACTTGACAAAAGCAAGATGAAGCTCCAGCTTGTCAAAGTTTAGTAAAAAAAAGTAGCTCTCATTTACCTTTATCCATGGCAACACCAACGCCAAAATGGTTAAAAAAATAAACAGATAGTATCTTTTAATTCTCCATGAAGTCGGTATTTTTATACCAATATTTTTTTCGCTCACATCCGCTCCCTTGCTTCTGTTTTGACAATATTATACCAAAATCTGGTTTTTAATTACATATTATAATAATAGTTATAACAAATTAACACTAATTACAAAGTCTCTTTTATGCTCTATTTTGATAAAATAAAACCACTATTTATTTTATAAACTTCTTTAAATATTGTGAGAAGTTTTCTCTGCCGCTTTATGCGGCAAGCTTTAGTGCCACAGCGGCTAGCGTAGCTAAATGGGCTTTGCTCATTTAGCGTGATAAATTCAATTAAAGATTTTTTTATGACAACAAAAGAGTATATATTAAAAACTATAAAAACCAGACCGTTGATTATAGACGGTGCTATGGGAACACAGCTTCAGCAGCGTGATGAGAAGATTCCAAAAGAGGCTTGGGAAGGCAACGAGGGGTGCAATGAACTCCTAAACGTAACCTGCCCGGAGGTTTTAAGCGAGATTTTTCACGCCTACCTGACTGCTGGCGCCGACCTCATCACGACAAACACATTCGGCTCATTTTCTTGGGTTTTGGATGAGTACGGCATTGGACATCGTGCGTATGAACTGACAAAGGCGGGTACAGAGCTTGTTAAAAGAGAGTGCGCGAAATTCAGCACTCCACAGCAGCCGAGATTTGTTCTAGGTTCCATCGGTCCTGGAACAAAACTTCCATCGCTTGGACACATATCGTACGATGAGATGTACGAGGGGTACACGGAGTTTTGTCTAGCCCTCATTGACGGTGGAGTTGATATCTTTTTGCTTGAGACATGCCAAGACCCGCTTCAGATAAAAGCCGCTCTTCATGCATGTCAAGAGGCTTCTAGGCAAAGAGGCGTAGAGATTCCCATCATGGTTTCTGTTACTATCGAGCTGAGCGGAACCATGCTTATAGGCACAGACGCAGCCACAATAGCAACTATTTTAGAGCCTTTTGACATCCTCTCTCTTGGTTTTAACTGCGGAACAGGGCCCGAGCAGGTTTTAAAACATGTAAAAACATTGAGCGAGCTTTGGCATAAACCCATCAGCATACATGCAAATGCTGGACTTCCTCAAAACCGCGGCGGCTATACTTACTACCCGATGGGACCGGATGAGTTTGTAGCTAAGCAAGAGGAGTTTTTAAAATACGACGGTGTGAGCTTTTTAGGAGGATGTTGCGGAACAACGCCTCAGCACATCCGCGCACTCGCAAACAAGGTTGCAAACATAACCCCAAAAGCGCCAAGCGGAAAACACGAAAACTCTCTGGCTTCACTATTTAACACAGTATCTCTAATGCAGCAGCCGGCTCCACTTCTTATCGGTGAGCGCTCAAACGCAACGGGCTCAAAAGCGTTTCGCGAACTTCTGCTCGCCGAAGATTATGAGGGAACGCTCAGCGTCGCACAGCAGCAGGTACGTGCAGGCGCGCACATTCTTGACGTCAGCGTCGGCTTTGCAGGGCGCGACGAGACAAAAGATATGAACCGAGTTATGAGTCTCTATGCTCAAAAAATAGCGCTTCCGCTTATGCCTGACTCTACCCAGACGGTGGCACTTGAGGAGGCACTCAAGCTTATTGGCGGAAAACCTATCATAAACTCCGTAAATCTTGAAGACGGTATAGAGAAATTTGATGCAGTCTGTTCTCTTGCTAAAAAATACGGCGCGGCTCTTGTCTGCTTAACCATTGACGAGATTGGCATGGCAAAGAGTGTGGAGAGAAAGATTGAGGTTGCAGAGCGCATCTACTCTCTTGCCACAAAAAAGCATGGCATTAAGCGGGAGGATTTGGTTTTTGACCTCCTTACCTTTACCCTTGGAAGCGGCGACGAAGAGTATCTTGATGCTGGCATAAACACGATAGAGGCTATTCGCGAGCTGCGAAAAAGACACCCTGAAGTAGGCGCTACCTTAGGCCTTTCAAACATCTCTTTTGGTCTGGACAAAGATGCAAGGCCCTACCTAAACTCAATGTTTTTGCACCACTGCATCGAAGCTGGTCTGACAAGTGTTATCATTAACGTCGCACACATCATACCTCTAAACAAAATCAGCCAAGAGGACCAAGAGATCTGCGACAACCTAATCTTTAACCGCAAGCCAAATGCAGCCGCGCTGTTTGAGTTTATCGAGCATTTCAGCACAAAAGAGGCGGTTGACAACAACGCAGTAGATGAAGCTTATCTTGCAATGAACGATGAGGAGAAGATAGCGAAACTTTTGATGGACGGAGACAAGGAGAGAATGATTCCTCTTGTTGAAGAGGCTCGTAAAAAAATAGCACCTGAGAGAATCGTCAATGAAATTCTCATAGATGCAATGAAAGTAGTCGGGGAGCTCTTCGGCTCAGGGCAGATGCAGCTCCCTTTTGTCCTCCAAAGTGCGGAGACAATGAAAAAAACAGTCGATTATCTGAACCCTTATCTGCCAAAAGTCGACAAAGCGGTAGACACCACTCTTGCTCTTGGAACAGTCAAGGGAGATGTGCACGATGTCGGTAAAAATCTGGTGGATATCATACTCTCAAACAACGGTTTCAAGGTTATAAATCTTGGGATAAAAGTTGACATAAATGATTTCATAAAGTCCATTAAAGAGTCAAACGCAACGGCTATCGGCATGAGCGGGCTTTTGGTAAAATCCACACAGGTTATGAAAGAGAATCTTGAAATCCTACAAAAAGAGGGTATAAAAATACCCGTACTTCTCGGCGGGGCAGCTCTTACACGCTCTTTTATAGATGATTTTTGCCGCCCTTTTTATGACGGACCCATATTCTACTGCAAAGATGCATTTGACGGGGTAACTGCTATGAGCCGCATAGAAGCAGGGAACTTTGATACAAACCTGCACCCAAAAGAGGCACCGGAGATAGAACATGTTAAAAAGAGAGAGGTTGTTATTCCGCCATTTAGCGAGCTGAAGATGCCCTCTCGTGATGTAACTGTCCCGACGCCTCCGTTTTGGGGAAGGCGCGAACTAAAACTAACCCAGCAGCAGATAGAGATGGCTTTTGAGTGGATAAACCATAAACTTCTTTTTAAATCTCGCTGGGGATACGGCTCAAAAGGTATGACTAAAGAGGCTTACGAAAAACAGCTCAATGATGTTGTATGGCCTGCCTATGAGAAGCTAAAGGCTCGGTTTATCAAAGAGAAGCTGTTTGAGCCGACAATTATTTACGGCTATTGGCCATGCAGAAGTGATGACAACACTCTTCTCATTTTTGACGAGAGCGAGGGGTACAACTCACAAAGCGAGATAAACCGTGAACCTCTGGATAAAGTTATAGGAAGAGCGATAGAGCAGTTTACGTTTCCAAGGCAGTCAAAAGAGCCGCACCGCGCCCTAAGCGACTTCTTTCACAGCGACAGACACGATGTAATAGCTTTTACGTGCGTAAGTGCGGGAGCAAAACTGAGCGATGCCGAGAGAGAGATTTACGACAGAGGCGACTACACGGAGTATTACCAGTTTCACGGTTTAGGAGTGGAACTTGCGGAGGCCTTGGCAGAAATAGCCCACAAACAGATTAGACTTGATTTAAATATTGCTAAAAACGAAGGAAATAGATTAAATGATGTTAAAATGGCTCAATATGAGGGGTGCAGATACTCTTTTGGTTACGCTGCCTGTCCTGACCTTGAGCTAAACCGTCCTCTTTTTAACCTTCTTCGTCCTGAAGAGTTTGGAATAGAGCTCAGCGAGACATTTCAGATTCATCCGGAACAGTCTACTTCCGCACTGGTTGTTTATCATCCAAATGCCACCTATTACAACGTATAGATTATCTTCTTCTATAGCTCAAAGCTTCAAGAATGTGTCTCTTTTGGATTGCATCACTGCAATCCAAATCGGCAATGGTTCTGGAGACCTTTTGAATCTTTTTTATAGCTCTAAAAGAGAGAGCAAACCGCTCAACAGCCATATCTAAAATATCTTTTGCCTCTCTCTCCAAGACGCAGTACTTCTCTGTCTCGGCATCGCTCAACTTTGCCGTAAACCTGTTTTGTCCCCTTAGCTTTACTCTTTTATGAACCTCTATCACCTGTTTATGCATATCGCTAGAGCTCAAATTCGCTTTGTCGTTTGGACTTACATTTTGCATAACCACACACAAATCTATTCTGTCCAAAAATGGATCCGAGAGTCTGTTTTTGTATCTCTGAATATCAAGCTCGCTGCATCTGCACTCTTTTTGCACATTTAAAAGATTGCCGCACGGGCAAGGATTCATGGCACTTACAAATAAAAAATCACTGGGATACTCGACTTTTGTATTCACCCTAGATATTCTTATTTTATTATCCTGCAACGGCTCTCTGAGTGCCTCTAGAACGCTCTTTGAGAAGTGCGGCAGCTCATCAAAAAACAGAATTCCCCTGTGCGCCAAACCTACTTCTCCGATTTTTGCCCTGTGGCTTCCGCCCCCGAACACGCTTGCCGTTGTGGAGGAGTGGTGCGGGGCTCTGTAACTTCTAAGAGGCCTAAATTCAGGCTCTTTTGCCTCAAGCGCATCAAGCTTCGCCATCTCTAATATCTCATCGCTGCTAAGGGGCGGTAAAATATATCTAAGCCTCTGCGCAATCATACTTTTTCCGCACCCGGGACTTCCCTCTAAAAGAAGATTATGAAATCCGGCAGCGCTGATTAGCGCGGCTCTCTTTGCAACCTCCTGTCCCTTTACATCCAAGAAATCTTCTATGTAGTTATCATCAAAATAGTACTCTTCGTCATCAATGCTATATTTTGGATATTCAATTTTTTTACGAGTACTGTTTGGCACCGCCTCAGAGGAGTTCTTTAGCAGCTCTATCGCCTCGCTCAGCGTTTTAACGCCGTAAAAATCTATATTTGGTATGTTCGACAACTTCTCCAGACTCTCGTAAGGAACTAGCGCTTTTTTGATAATTTTTTGATTTGCAAGCGAGAGCAGAAGCGGATAGAGCTGGATATTCTCTTTTACTGCTCCATCAAGCCCGAGCTCTCCAAAAACAAACCAGTCACTAAAATCATCCTTCAGATAGTCAAGCGCGATTAAGAGCGCGATACTCAAATCAAACTGACTCCCCTCTTTTTTCACATCGCTTGGAGCAAGATTGATTGTTATGCGTTTTGGAGGAAATGTAAACTCATTGCTTAGCAGTGCAGATTTAACGCGCTCTTTTGCCTCATTTATGGATGCGCTTGCCATTCCTACAACGCTAAAAGAAGGCAACCCCTTTGTCAGAGTAGACTCTACATGTACAACTTTGGCTTCAATTGACTCATATGTAGCGCAAGAGACCATCTTCATAGTATCAACCTATTTTTAAATTGATTCTATTTTACTCTCTAAATTTTTAAATGTGAAGGAATATGACAAATTGTCATATAAGAAGTTATGCTTTAGAGAGTTTCTTCTCTTTTTGAACTCTTTTATACTCTTTTTCAAACTTTTTTCTGCGGGAGTATGAAAGTTTGTCAATAAATAGGATGCCGTTTAAATGGTCTATCTCATGCTGCACGGCAATACTGAGCAAGCCGTCTGCTTCTATTGTTTTTGTATTTCCGTCTCTGTCTTGGTAGTTGACGATGATATTTTCATACCTATTTATATCTTCATAAAAACTAGGCACACTTAAGCACCCCTCTTGATAGACGGTCTCCCCGCTTTTTTGGGTTATTACAGGATTAATCATCTCAATTAGGGTATCTATAGACTGCTTATCCTCTTCATCTGGAATATTTAAAAGCAGAGCCTGCTTTGCATGACCGACTTGAATCGCAGCAAGCCCTATGCCGTTTGACTTTATCATCGCTTCATACATTGAATCAAGCAATTCGTGAAGCTCCTTATCAAACTTCTCGACTACTTTTGATTTTTCTTTTAATCTTTTGTCCGGATATTCTACTATTGTCAACTTCATCTGTCTCTATATATTTGCTCTTAAGAATTTCTTAGCAGAACCGCATAATCTACATTAGGGTTTTCATACGCTTTTTCAATTCCGTCCATAGAACTTACAATAATCTCTTCCACCGAATGATTTTCCGTAATGTCTGTAATGCCGCTAGAAATTTTTAGCTGTATTTCACGATCTCCCAGGAAGAAGTTGCTGTTTGAAACCAAATCGCAAAGTCTTTCGCTTGCTCTTTTTGCACTGTCTATGTCAGTGTGTTTTAACAACATAACAAATACTCCATTGCCGTAATGGGCAACTGTATCGCTTCTTCTCGACGTTTTAAGAAGAAGTCTTGCCACAGTTTTTGTCATTAGCATAATTGCTTTTTCATTGTTGACACTCTTTTTTAGTTCGCGAGAGAGTTCAATCATAATAAGAGAGCTTTTGTGCTTAAACTTATGTATCAACTCTATCTCTTGTTCAACTTTTGTCATCAGATAGCGCTTGTTATAAACACCGTACTGATTATCAAATATAGTCTCGTTTTCAACATTTTTTATAATTTTTGCAGTGTCGTCATACATAGTTTTTATGCTGCCGCTCTGCTTTTTAAGTATTTCGTTTAGCTTGGCGATGTCAGACCCCAGTGATGCTGCAACACTTCTTGTCTCATGAGTATCAGAACTTGCTTCAAGCTCCTGTTTTCTCTTCTCAAGTATTTTTGTCATTAACGACATATTTTTATACAGATTTGCGGTAACGCCAAGAATATTTTTTATTGATGAAAAGCCCTGCTTCAAACTCTGTTCAAGCACAATAGAGTTTTCATCATCATTGCTCTCTTCAAGTTCAAGCACGGAGACAATATGATTGCGTGTATTTTGACTCTTATCTTCTAAAAGTCTGTCAAAATAGAGAGAGAAGTTATTTGGCGTTGGAGGCAGACCATCCCTTAGCAATGCACTTAAAACTTCTTTTGAGTACGCTTCTAAATCCCCCTCAGGCTCGATGCCACCAACCTTATCTGTCACCGCACTAGACGGTTTCACACCCGTTGGATCGCGACGCACCCTACTTCTTAACGCTCCAGACATGCCAACTCCTTTTATTACCTATTCTTTACTTTTTTTAACCAAGACTTCATCAATCATGCCATACTCTTTAGACTCTTTTGCACTCATGAAGTTATCTCTGTCCGTATCTTTTTCTACTTTCTTAATACTTTGGTCACAGTTTTTTGCCAAAATCTCATTTAGCTCTTCTTTCATTCTAAGAATCTCTTTTGCTTGGATTGCTATATCCGTAGCTTGACCCTGAGCTCCGCCAAGAGGCTGGTGAATCATAATTCTTGCATGCGGGAGCGCATATCTTTTCCCCTTCGCTCCGCTTGAAAGTAAAAATGCTCCCATTGATGCGGCCTGACCAACACATATAGTTGCCACGTCGGGACGAATATAGTTCATAGTGTCATATATGGCCATTCCTGCGGTAACGACACCGCCAGGAGAATTTATGTAGAAATAGATATCCTTTTCCGGATCTTCAGCTTCTAAAAAAAGCATCTGCGCTACTATAGAGGAAGCAACAGCGTCGTTAACTTCACCGCTTAGCATAATAATCCTATCTTTTAGCAGACGAGAATAGATATCATAAGAACGCTCACCGCGTGCTGTTTTTTCAACTACATAAGGAATATAACTCATCTAATCAAGCCTCTTTTATCTTTGAATTAAGAATCTGCGTAAGCACTTTATCCTCAACCATCGACATTTGAATAGCAGGCAGATAACCTGCATTTTTATACTTATCGTAAGCCAGTCTTGGGTCTTGTCCCATCTGCATCGCTTCGTAGTAAATAGTTTGCATTACTTCATTCTCATCAACTCTGACATTTTCAGCTGTTGCAAGTGCATCTATTATAAAAGTTGCTCTTACGCTTCTCTCTGCATCTTCACGGAAAGTCTCACGAAGCGCCTCAAGTTTATCGGCATTTTCACGAAGCTCTTTTATCTCATCTTCGCTCATCATGCTAGCTTTTTTATTTAGAGAAACATCAATCTCTTGGTCAACGACAAACTCCGGCAAATCAAAACTGAATTTAGTTACAAAAGTCTCCAAAAGTGTAGGCTTTAACTCTTCATTGTAAAGTTTTGCAAGTGCTTCGTTCTCTAATTGAATTTTTATTTGAGCCTTTAGGTTCTCTAAACTTTTATCATCTTGTCCGGCAAGCAGTTTTGCAGCAAAAGCATCGTCGATTTCAACTTTTGCTTTTTCCTGAATATTATGCAAAGTTACTTTAAACTCTGCATCTTTACCCGCCAATTTGTCTGAACCGTAGTTCTCAGGGAATTTTACTTTTATGACCTTCTCTTCATCAATTTTCATGCCGATTACCTGATCTTCAAAACCTGGAATAAATTGATTTGAACCAAGAACCAATGCAAACTCTTTAGCTGCACCGCCCTCAAATAGTTTTCCCTCGATTGAGCCTTCAAAATCAATTATTGCGCTATCGCCCTCTTTTGCCGCTCTTTTTCTTTTTAAATCAACAAATTTACCTTGAGCATCAGCTATCTTTTCCAGCCTTTTGTTAACATCTTCATCGCTTATCGCAGGTTTGCTGACTGCATCAACCATATCTTTATAGTTATCAAGGTTAATATCCGGTCTCATTGCAATTTTAACAGTCACATCAATACTGTCTGCATTTTTCACAAAATTTGAGATATTTGGCTCGCCTATTAATGAGTTCATAGCAATCTTCATCTCATCAAGTCCTCTGTTTAAAACTTCGCGCAGCGCCTCAGCTTCTGCATCTTGAACTAGACGCTCCCCGTACTGTTTTTTAACTACGTTTACAGGAACTTTGCCCTTACGAAATCCCTGAACAGAAGCAGTTTTTGTTAGCTTTTTAGCTATTTTTTCAATATTTGCATCTATTGTTTCTTTTGGGATTTTAGCTTCAATTTGAGCATTTGCACTATTAATTTTATTTGTTTTGATTTTCATCAACTTCCTTTTCATTATTATTTTATGATTTTGCTAATACTACCTTAAATCTGCTTTTATCTATCTTTAGGCTTAATTTTTACAAAATTTTGGTTTATAATTCAGTATTAAAATCCAAACAACCGCGACATCTATCATCACGTCTGCAAAATTAAATACCGCAAAATCAAACCCGCAGTGCCAATAAACCATATCCACAACACCGCCGTGAACAAACCTGTCATATATATTTGAAAATGCTCCGCCCAGCATCAAGCCCGCAGGAAAAGCGTAACAAATCTGCTTCAGATAAACTATATAGCTAAATACACCCAAAATTAGAACAAGCTGTATATATTTTAGCGACTCGTCCAAAAAAGCAAACATAGAAAATGCAACGCCTTTATTATAAACCAAAATAAGGTCTATACAGTCTGTATAGTATCTCCAGCCGTCCACAAAAAGAGATTTGATGTTCTGGTCTATTATAAAAATACCAGCCATCGTGAGAAAGAGTATCGCCAAAAGACGAATAGTTATATTATGCATTTAAAGCTTTTTGAAAAAACTCTACCATGTCTTCCATGTGTGAGTTCATTTTTTTGGCATCTTTACACTCTAGCAAAACTCTAAGCTTATTCTCAGTACCTGAGTAGCGGATTAAGTGATGAACACCACTTTTATCCAACTCTTTAAGCTTGCCATCTAGCCCATCTATCTCATTCAAAGGCTTTTTAATTTTTATATTTATATTTACAAGTTTTTGAGGATAAAGCGCAAACGGGCGAAGTGCCTTGGAAGCTTTCTGCCCGGTTTTAATCAAAAGGGAGAGAACTTGAAGTGCAGAGACCAAACCATCGCCTGTTTTTGCATAATCGCTTATTATTACATGCCCGCTCTGCTCACCGCCAAAATTTATCTTCTCTCTCTTCATCATCTCTAAAACATTTTTATCACCGACATCTGAACGAAACAGCTTTAAACCCTTTTCATTCATAAAATCATCAAGCCCTTTGTTGCTCATAACCGTAGAGACAACTCCTCCGCCTCTTAAAGAACCTCTCTCATTCATATATGCGCCGAGTGCGCCGAGCAGTTGATCTCCATCTACTACCAAGCCCTTTTCATCAACTATTACAAGTCTGTCTGCATCTCCGTCAAGTGCAATTCCCAAGTCAGCTCTATATTTTATTACGCTTTCACAAAGGTCTTTTGTATGCAGTGCTCCGCAACTGTCATTGATATTAAAACCGTCAGGCTTGTTGTGTAAAACTATAACTTCGGCACCGAGTTCTTCTAAGACCGTTGGGCCCACAATATAGCCTGCGCCGTTTGCAGTGTCTAGAACTATGCGCATATTTTTAAGCGAGATATCTCTAGGAAATGAGTTTTTCAGCTGAACTATGTAGCGGCCGACAACATCATTTATTCTCTTGGCTTTGCCTATATTTTTGCCGTTGGCCTGCGCGTCTTGCAACATGTCGTTATTGAAATAGATTTTCTCTATCTCTTCCTCGACGCTATGCGGCAGCTTATCCCCGCAGCCGTCAAAAAATTTAATTCCATTATCTTCATAGGAGTTGTGTGAAGCGCTTATCATTATTCCGGCATCACAGCGCATATTTTCTGTTATAAATGCAATAGCAGGAGTCGGCATCGGGCCGATTTGAACAACATCGTACCCAATAGCGGTAAGCCCGCTTACTATCGCATTTTCTATCATATAACCGCTTCTGCGGGTATCTTTGCCGACTAAAATTTTATTTGTTTTAGAGTGAGCTTTAAAGTAAATTCCGGCAGCCATTGCCAATTTCATAGCAAGCTCTGCGGTTAAAAAAGTACCGGCCTCTCCTCTAACTCCATCAGTTCCAAATAATTTCATGTTTTTTCCAAAAATTTAAAGTGCTGTATTTTAACATATTTAATCAACAAAGTTGAAATTATTATGATTTACCTTGTCTTTAACTTAATTTTAATTATTTTTAAGCTAGTATTGCACTAAATTTTTATGAGAAGGACTCATGCATGGCAAATCACAAGTCATCAGTTAAGAGAATTCGCCAAACAATCGTTCGTAGCGAGCGTAATCGTTTTTACAGAACTCGTCTTAAAAACATTGTAAAGGGCGTTCGTTCTGCGGTAGAAGCAGGCAACAAAGAAGAGGCTACATCAGCAATGTCAGTAGCAAACAAACAAATTCAAAAATTTGTTAGCAAAGGCATCTTAAAAAAAGAGACTGCTGCAAGAAAAATAAGCCGTCTACACAGAGCTGTAAACGCTATATAAGGTTAACAATATAAATGTTAGCCGATAAACTCACCCCGTTTATCAATCGTTATAACGAACTTGGCGAAATGCTGAGTTCCCCTGACATAACCTCCGACATCAAAAGAATGACAGCTCTCTCAAAAGAAAGATCCTCTCTGGAAAATATTGTAGAAAAAGCACAAGAGTATAAATCTGTAATTGCTCAAATCAACGATACAAAAGAGATGCTTTATGATCCAGAAATGGCTGAAATGGCAAAAGAAGAGCTTAAAGAGCTTGAAGCTAGAATCCCTCTTCTTGAAAACGATATAAAACTTCTGCTTCTGCCAAAAGATCCAAATGATGATAGAAATATCATTGTTGAACTTCGTGCCGGAGCAGGCGGAGATGAAGCGGCCATATTTGTCGGAAATCTTTTTGAGGCCTACACCCGCTATGCAGATCTCAAGGGGTGGAATGTTGAAATTATGAGCACCTCTCCGTCTGATGCAGGCGGATATAAAGAGGTTATTGCGCTTATAAAAGGTGATCAGGTTTATAGCAGATTGAAGTATGAAGGCGGAATTCACCGTGTTCAACGTGTTCCCGCAACAGAGTCTCAAGGACGTGTGCACACTTCGGCAATTACCGTTGCCGTTATGCCAGAAGTAGAGGATGTTGAAGTTCAAATAAATGAAAACGACCTAAAAATAGACGTTATGCGCTCTTCTGGCTGTGGTGGACAGAGCGTTAATACAACAGACTCTGCCGTTAGAATCACACACTTGCCTACGGGCTTGGTGGTAACTAACCAAGATCAAAAATCTCAGCACAAAAATAAAGAAAAAGCTATGAAAGTTCTCAAAGCCAGACTTTATGATTTAGAGATGCAAGAAGCGCTTGCAAAAGACAGTGCAAACCGCTCTGCACAGGTCGGAACTGGTGACAGAAGCGGAAGAATTAGAACTTATAATTACCCGCAGAATCGCATTAGCGACCACAGAATAGGATTAACGCTTTATAGATTGGCAGAAATTATGCAAGGCGGACTTATGGATGAAATCGTAGAGCCGCTTATTGCCGACCATCAGTCCAAAATAGTTGAGGCCGCAGGTCTTTAACTATTTTTTTGGGGCAAACCCAAATCTTAGCTTCCAAACTCCGTTATAAAAACTCTTTTTACTTCGCCCCTAAATGTAATAGTTCTCTCATTCACACCCAAATATAGAGTTTCGCCGCTTCTTGGATAAACTTTTATATTCTTTCCTACCAGATTTTCTTCCAAAGCTCTGTAAAAAGATGCTGCCATTCCCGTTCCACATGCCAAGGTTTCCCCTTCTACGCCGCGCTCATATGTTCTTACTCTTAAGCTTTCGCCATCAACATAAGCTATATTTACATTGGCATTATGTTTATATCTCAGCTCTCTTGCTTCGTCTATATCAAACTCTTCAATATTGTTTGTCAAATATACCAGATGCGGGACGCCTGTATCTATCTTCCACCACTTTTTGCCGTTATGCTCTATCTCTCTATCCAAAATTTTTGGAGGGGTGAGTTCGCTTTGCACCATATCACCATCAACTTCAGCATTTATAACTCCAGCAAGAGTTAAAAAACTCATTTTTTTTGGAGCCAACTCATTTACAAATGCATAGTGGGCGCACGCGCGGCTTCCGTTTCCGCACATCTCGGCTTCGCTTCCATCTGAGTTGTAAAATTGCCACTCAAAATCAATCTTTGATTGATTTCCTTGAGCGTCATATTTCTCATGCGGAACCAAAACAATCAGTCCATCAGCTCCCACTCCATCTTGTCTGTGGCAAAGCTTTTTTGCAAGAGAGCTTCTATCTTTTTTAACAAATGTATGAAAAATTACGAAATCATTTCCGTTTGCGCTATATTTTGAAACTCTCATTTTGCCTCCAGATATTTGGCTTTAATTTTTTCAACAAACTCTTCACATTCACGCTGCAGATGCTTTAAATCTTTTGAATTATCTATAATCCACGTAGCTCTTTTTCTCTTCTCTTCTATATCCATTTGAGACTCTATTCGTCTTAGCGACTCCTCTTTTGAGTAGCCGTTTCGCTTCATAAATCTCTCAAGCTGTAAATCTTTAGGCACATAGACTACAACGCTCTCTTTAATATCATAAGCTTTGTTTTCGAAAAAGAGCGGTATGTCTATTAGATACGGAAATTTAAAACTGTCCTGCTTTATACTTCTTTGCTCTATCTCAGCCCTGATTTTCGGATGTAAGAACATCTCCAGCTTTTTTTTTGCCTCGCTGTTTGAAAAGATAAGCTGACCGAGTTTTGCGCGGTTTACTTTAGTGCCCTCTACAAACTCATTACCAAAATTTTCCCTCACCCACTCATACGAAGCATCAAGTATATCATGAGAAATCGTGTCTGCGTCTATTACCCTCATGCCGTTAAGCGCCAAAAGAGAGGCCACGGTACTCTTGCCAGTAGCAATTCCTCCGGTTAGCGCAATAGCATATGCAAATGCCATTAGTTTTTGATAATCCCTAAATACTCTTTGCGGATATAGTTGCCCATGGCAAATGCAGCAGGGTGCACATCACAGTTATAATAACGCAAATTATCAAGCATATCTGCGCGCTGAAGATTTATATCTGCAGTCGGGTGATACTCTTTTGAAGCCAAAAGCGCGGTAGCACTGTTGCCGATGTTGTATGGCATAATAATTTTAAAATAATTTGCCAGAGTTACCATTAAATTTTTATTCGCGCCAATATCATCCAAAGACGGATGTGTTGTAACGAACTGCCCATCATTTTTTAATACACGGCTTACGTGTGAAAAAAATGCCCTCTCGCTTGGCATCTCAGAGATTACGATATCAAAGGCGGCATCACCCAAACCGCTAATCTCATTTAAAGAACATGCGATAGTTTTTAAACTTGCTTGGGTATGTTTTGCAACCTCTGCACTCAGCGGCTCTGCATTGTCGCTTATTATTAAAACATCTTTCGCTTCTTTGGATGTACACATCGGTACATGTACCATCATCTCTGCGTAAATAAAATCTCTCATTTTTATAAATCCTAACTTATTTTACTGCGATTTTAGCATATTTGAATTAAATATAAATATTAACTCTGAGCTCTTTTGTTTCTTATGCTAGAAATAAGTTATCGGTAAGTCAAAAAAAGATAACATTATCACAATATTTTTTATGAGGATTCTACATGTCAATTTCAAGAAGAGAAGCTTTGGCACTCTCAGGACTTGCAATCGCTTCTTCTGCCCTGAGCGCGAACAGCGACTCCGCAAACTCAAAAAAAAGAGCGGACACAACGTCGGGCAGCGACTATAAAGCTCCTCTGCCGGATGCTAAGAACCCTAGGGTTGTTGTTGTAGGCGGCGGTTGGTCCGGACTCTCAGTCGCAAAGTACACAAAAGCGTTTGCTCCGAGTGCCGATGTGGTGCTGGTTGAACAGAGACATGAGTTTATATCATGCCCCGTGAGCAATCTGTGGCTCGTGGACAAAGTAAAGCTGGAGTATTTAACACATGACTATCTTCAGGCTGCTCGAAAAAACAACTACACATTTTTTCATGCAACGGCAATAGGGCTGGATAAAGAAAATCAGATTTTAAAAACAAGCAACGGCGACATTGCTTATGATTATCTTGTTTTTGCTCCGGGGATTGACTATGACTACTCACGCTGGACAAACGATATAGCTTTTGAAAACAGACTCCGCCAAGAGTATCCTGCAGGATTTATCCCAGGTTCTGAGCACATGACCCTAAAAAATAAGATACAAAACTTCAAAGGCGGCAATTTTATACTTACAGTGCCTGCCGGAAACTACAGATGTCTTCCGGCTCCATATGAGAGAGCCTGCATTATTGCTGACTACTTCAAACAAAAAAAGCTAAACGCCAAAGTTATTCTTTTAGACGCAAACAATGCTATTACGATTAAAGAAAAAGGGTTTCAGAGCGCATTTGAAGAGCTCTACGCCGACTTTATCGAATATATTCCAAACGGTGTAATTACAAAGATTGATTTGGACAACAAAGTTGTATATACGGAGTTTGACGAGTATAAGTTTGAAGATGCAGCATTTTATCCTCAGGTAAGAGGCGCGAAGATATTAGAAAAAGTGGGATTGGCAAAAGATGCAAAAAATAAGCTAGAAGCGCATATAAACGAGCTTACATACGAAGCAGTTGGCGCAAAAAATATTTTTATCTCAGGCGATTCCCGTCCGATGGGCTTTTCAAAATCAGGAAACACCTCTAACACGGAAGGAAAATATGTAGCCTCTCTTATAGCCCAAAGGATAAACAAAACAGCCAAAATCAAATGGCAGCCTCCTGTAACAACCTGTTTTTCGGCAGTTTCAATAGCGCCTGAGAAGGCTATCTACATCTATACGGAGTACTCATACGACAAAAATATAGTATTTAGCTTTGCGAACACTTTTAGCAGCGAAGATTGGAAAAAAGACGGCGTGCAAAACGCCGAGTCAATATATGACTGGGCAGATGCACTGTATGCGGATATGTTTAACTAAGAAATCAAACGGAGAAAAAAATGAATTACGACAAAATTAGAAAAAATTGTAGAGTTATCAGAATAGTTGT
>DAIDMU010000097.1 GCA_027448805.1 Sulfurimonas sp.
ACATTTTTCCCAATATCTCGATAGAAATTTTCTAGTTCTGCTGGAGTCAAATCATTCAAAATATGCATAATGTCCTATAGGTAAAGTATGTATAAGTTTATAGTTGTTAGAATTGTTTTGAAATGTTCTATAGAACATTAAATGGATATTTTTAGTAGACTTGTAGTAAAAAAATAAATAGGAATCTAAAATGGCACTTTCAGAAGAAGATAAATTGTGGATTGAGAAAAAAAGAAGAGATATTGAAAGAGAAGAGCGAGAGCTAAAAAGAAGAGGCATTATTCCTTATACAGAGGATGAGCTTGAAGAGATTAATGCTAAAAAAGCAGAAATGCGTGAACAAGCCGAACTTACTGCGGAAGCTATTAAGACGGAGTTAATTTCGATTAGCCACTCCCTCAATCCTGCATTCAAATTAATTTTAAAAAAATAGGAGAAATGTTAAATGAGTTTATTGAAAAAAAGTATTAGTTTGCTTTTTGTCTGTGCATCTGTTCTTAGTGCTTCAGACGAAGCAGTTGACATAAAAGACTATATGATTAAGAAACATCCAGATAGTCGTGCTTTACTTGGTATTTTTGCAGAGAATGAAAATACTACGATTTTTCAAACAAAAGATGAGAATGTCATGCTGGGGTATGATCAAAAAGGCGATAAGTCTATGAAAACATTTATAGAGGATTCTGTTGGTTATTGCAACAGCATTGGTGGCAAAAATGTTTTTGGCGATGTTGTTATTGATTATATGGGACATTTTGATGGACAACGTGGTGAAGCTATAAACAATATGCTTGGTGCGTTATTTCATGCTGCCACAGATGATGATGTTATTAAAAGCATTAAAGCACAAGAGAAAGGAACATATAGCGGATTTTATGAGTGTAAATCTGATAAAGACGGCTTTCGTATACTTGATGTTATTGATAGTGTAGATATGACGCAAAAAAAGGCTATGCAAGGGTATAGAGCTTCTTTTTTTAGATACTACTATGTAGAGCATGACAAACAACAAAAACTTGGATACATAAAAAAATGGATAAACGCAAACGAAGAAAGCAAAAACTATCATAGCAGGCTCTCTTTTAAAGATATGTTCTCAGATGGAGTAGGCAAACACAACTATGGTTTATTTGATACAGTAAATAGACTATGTAGTTTTAACGATGGGGAAGTGTTTATCTCTAGTCAATCTACCGATGGTAATACAGTGGAGTTGAATAACTATATTGCCAAAAAATTAAAAGGAATAATTGATAATAATAATTCAAGAAAATTCCGCCCATCGTATGTTATAGATGATAAAGAGTACATTTGGTGCAAAAATACTTCCAATAATGATAACTTCAAGCTGATTCATGATCGTAGTGAGTTAAAGCTAGTGGAAAAAGAGACAGAATTATTTTTAAGTGAAAATAATATCAATCCAGCAATTACAAGCGAGTTGATAGCTCCTAAAAATACAACACAAGAGTTAAGTCCTGCCGATAACATAGCTACAAAACAAGCAGGAAAATTAGAAACTGATTTAGCACTAAATACGATCAAATATAAACAAGATATTTTTAAAACTTCTACGTTGGTTAACTATGACACTTCTTATAATGGCATAGTTGATGATTGTGCTTTATCTAGCGTAATAGCTGTTTCAAATACTTCAAAACGTATTTTAAACTTTAAAAAATGTGCTAATAAAGATTTGGAATATATTGGCGAAAGCCAACAAGCAGACATGGAAATTGCTCATCGTGAATTAGAAAAAACTGAAAAAAATTTAATTCAAAACTGCAATGCCAATGGTCAGGCAATCACATTATTTGAAGAATCTGGAATGATTGCAAAGTGCACTCAAAATCCTAATGGTGGAGGCGTAAAGATTGTTATATCAAAGGATGATGAGATGTTATTAAAAGCTGTGAGGTAAGCGCCATTACATTCACATTGCCCTCTTTTAAATATTACAGGCGACTAGTAAGCGCCTGTAATACACTATTTTTCACTCATCAATCCTATCATCTGGGTGCTTTTCCTTTTCAAGGATCTCATTTTCAAATATAGACTTTGTTGTATCCATTATTTGTGCCGAGGACATATACTTAAATAATGGAAAAATATGAAATCAGTAATACTAAACTACTAATAAAACATTGTAATAACAACTTTTTAAAAATAGCTTTTCAATATTTAGTATTAATTCAATAATCTATCAATAGATAAAAAATACAATAATAATGCGAAGGTTTTGTGAGATTGTTCAGAGTTTTGTGTCAGTAACCGATAGTCATTAAAATGATATTATAGCTTAACAGTAGCATCCATGATTTTTAAGAAAGTTCCATAAACTACAGGTTGTAGGACAAAAATATTTTATTGGATAACTTAATTCATTCTTAGTAAATTAATTATTAATTAAGTGGCTAATGGTTAGACTGATGGATGAAATTAGCAAGAGGTGTTGTCTGTGTCTATTAAAAAAAAGATAGAAGAGCTGAAAGAAGAGTTGTTATTAGAAGAAGCTTCGAGAATGTTTGAAGAGATTGGCTATGAGCATATGAAAGTTGCTGACTTAGCAAAAACTGCAAAAGTGTCAGTTGGTACAATTTATGCAATATTCGCTTCAAAAGAGGGTTTATATCTCGCTTATATAGAACATCAGATAAGCAATTTCTTTGCAGAACTTCAGCTAAGAATCTCAACAGATACTACACCTAAACAAAAGATACATAACTATATAGAATTAAAGTTTTCGTACTATATCCAAAAACGAAAAGCTATTGAGCAGAGTGCAACTAATAATCCGCTTTTTTTTAACACTCTTTATAGCGAGCATTCAAATCAATTTCAAAAAATATATCATTATCTCTCAGAGTGTTTTATGGAACTAAGCCCAACACTAAATGATGAGTCAGCTATCACAATGGCTTTTGCACTCAATGGTTTTAGTGATGGATATATAAGTCAATGGCTGGAGACAAATAATAATCTTTTAGACAAAGTAGATGAAGTGACCGATCTGTTTACAGGTATGATAGAGGGCTGTAAGTGAATACAAAAAACTACAAAAAAAATATAGCAGGTCAATTAGCTCAAACTTTTATAGAGCATCCTCTTACATTAATGCTGAGTATCTTTATTCTTGTGATGGGCTATGTAACACTGCAAATCTCGCCAAGAGAAGCAAATCCACAAATTGTAGTCGCCGGTGGTGCTGTTATCGTTGCATATCCCGGTGTTAAAGCAAGTGAGATTCAAAAAGTCATAGTTGAGCCGCTTGCTAGACGACTCAGAGAAGTTCAAGGAGTGGAAGATATTTATGGATATGCACAGGACAATGTAGCAATTTTAAATGTTAAATTTTTTCTAGGACAAGAGAGAGATGAGGCAAATTTTAGGCTCTATAATAGTGTTCTTAGAAATGTAGATGTTCTTCCAAAAGGTATAATGCAACCAATAGTAAAAACAATGGACATAGATACAGATATTGCCATAGCTTCTATAGCGTTTTATCCGAAAAATTCTTCACTCTCAATGACTGAACTTCACAACAAAGTATCAAAAATTCAGACTAAAATAAATCGTATAGAAAATGTAGCAATTACAGATTTAATTGGTGAGAGAAAAGAGCAATACAATATAGAAGTAAATCTTCAAAAGCTTACGGGTTATCATCTCTCACTTGGACAACTATTAAAATCTATAGAAGGATTAACAGCAAAAATTCCAGATATAAAAGGAAGAACAGCTGAGGAAAAAATAGTAATATTTGGTGTTGATAAAGCTATCCAAAATATTAATGATATTAACAAACTCATAGTTGCCATTTATGGTGGCTCAGCAATATATATGGAAGATATAGCAACCGTTACAAAAAGCGATGATATTCAAAATATGAAATCAGCTACTCTTGTCTTTGCTGAAAATGGACTTGCTAATGAGATACCACAAACTACGATAAGTATTACTAAAAAACAGGGAGCAAATGTTGTAGAGGTAAATAAAGATATTTTCGCACTTATGGACTCGCTTAAGGAGGAACTCGAAAGTGAAAATATCGGCTTTGTCATTACAAGAGATGATGGATATACGGCGAACCATTCAGTAAATGAACTTGTTACACATATTGTCATTTCTGTTATTATTATAGGTATTTTACTCATTGTAACCTTAGGATATAAAGAAGCATTTATAGTAACTTTAACTGTTCCTATGATTATATCTCTAACTCTTTTTGCCGGTTACATGCTGGGACAGAGTATAAATAAAATCTCGCTATTTGCACTTCTACTTAGTCTTGGTCTCTTGGTAGATTCAGCGATTATAGTTATTGAGAATATTCATAGACATTTTCATGACCATGATGCAGGAAATAAAACAGTAAAAGAGATAGCAGTTGCCGCTACTAATGAGGTTGGAAATCCTACAAACCTGGCGACAATAGCCATTATTATGACCTTTCTTACTATGTTCTTAGTTGGAGGAACTGTTGGACAATATATTCGACCAATTGCTGTCTTTGCCCCGATTGCGATGTTCGCTTCACTCATAGTTGCTTATATTTTTACCCCTTACCTAGTAAATAAACTTATGACAAAGGAGGAGTAAAAAGATTATGAAACATAATTTCATAGAGACTTCCGTATATAATCTTTTACAGAGTAGAGCAAAGAAAATCTTCACTATATTTTTTATGCTTTTAGCCTTAGCCTCTTCTGTGATGCTAGTAACATCAGAAGCTGTAAAAGTAAAACTACTCCCCAATCAGTATGCGGATAACTTTACTATGTATATTGACTTACCGCAGGGCAAGTCGGTTTATGAGACTAAAGAGGTAACATCTTGTATAGTTGAAACGCTTAAAAATGAAGATATTATTACAAATATGTCCATCTTTTTAGGAGAGAGTGCTCCTGTTGATTTCTCCGGAATGTTAAAAGGACGACTTTTTGCAAATGGTGAGAATATTGCTAATATTCTTGTAAATCTTAAAAAAGAGCATGAGCGAGAAGAGAGTTCGGTTGATGCAGTTCATAGACTAAGACCTGTTATACAAAAAAACTGTTCTATGCATAACTCAAACATAAAATTTGTTCAAGCTCCCGCTGGACCTCCCTATTTAGCTGCTATTGTGTTAGAGATAACAAGCGATGAAAAATTATCATCTATGGAAAAACTTGGATTTAAACTCGAAACTATTTTTAAGTCTATAGATGGGCTTGTAGATATAGATGTATTAACAGACTCAAATACTCCACGACATGTAGTAAAACTAAATAGAGAAAAAATACTTAAATCAGATCTCAAACTTGACCAAGTAAAAAACATACTCTATCTCTCTTTTGAAGGGATGGACATAGCTTATACAAATAGTGAAGATGTACAGAATCAAATTCCGATTCACCTAGTCTTAGACAAAAAAACAAAACTTTTTAATCTCGATAGTAAAGAGGAACTACTCAATAAATTTTCAGAGATAAAACTTATGAATTCTCTTGGTATGCTAGTGCCATTGAGTGAGTTAATAACTATTGAAACAAAGGCTAAAGGACATCAACTCAGTTCAAAAAATCTTTCTCCTCTTATAAATGTAGTTGCAGAGACTGATATGATAAGTCAGATTTATGCACTTCTTGATATACGAGAAGCAATTCAAGAGAGACTATCAGATGAGTATGAGGTACAAAAAACCGGTATGTTGGATTTTACACTTATTGATAAAAGAACAAAAGAGAGTTTTACTCTTCATTGGGATGGAGAGCAAAAAGTATCTATGGATACCATAACAGATTTAAGTATGGCTCTTGGGGTCGCAATAGTCTTAATATTCTTTATGATGGTGCTATATTACAAGAACTTCTCTCTTGCAACTGCTATTGTCCTAGCAAGCTTTATATCTGTCGTTGGCGTTATATATGCCCATCTTATCTTTGATATTTTTACCACAGCTACATTTTACATGACGGGAACTTCACTTATAGGTTTTATTGCCCTCATAGGGATAAACTCAAGAAATTCTCTTTTGATTATAGACTTTGCGAAGCAGTTAATTGAAGAGAAATATATTGATGCTGATAGAGCGATTGCAATATCTGTAGCTACAAGAGCAAAGCCTATCCTTTTAACCGTTCTTGCTATTATATTTGCGAGTGCACTTTTAGCAACCGATCCGGTCTTTGGCGGTCTCGGTGTTGCTTTAATCGGTGGAACTTTAGCGGCTTATGCTGTTTCTTTGTTTATTGTTCCTATAATTATTCAGATACCGTTAATAAAACAATACCCAATAAAAAAGGAGGCACATGAAGAGAAATAAGTTACAATAGTGATAAATTCGCATACTAGGTGAACTTATATTTTAAGTTTAAAATTGAAGTATATCTCGTAAGAGTATATCTCGTAAAATCAAAAGGAAATATTATGTCAAAAGAAAAATTAGATGCATTAAAAGAAGAGTTAAAGTTAGCAAAAGAAGCCAATACGCTCACTGCTGAAAATATCAACACAATTGTACATGATGCAGTTACGAAAATAATCAAAGAGCTGGAGTTTGATAGAGATATGACGGCTGATGCTATCAAAGATGTCTTAGATACTACAGGAAGTTTATTAAGTGAGTTGGGTGAACATACGGCTCAAAATATTAAAGCCGGAAAGAATGGCGTACAAAAAGCATTAAAAGATGAGATGGATTTTCATTCTAAAAAATTTGAAGAACTTCATCATATCCTGGCAGAAGAATCAGTAAAAGATATGAAAATAGTATTGGATGACGCAAAGCAATCACTGCATCACGTTAAAGCGTTTGGAGAATTGTCATTGGATGTGTTTCATCATGCGGTAGATGGTGCCATTAAGGGTGCAAAAGAAGTACTTAACGAGAAGAAAAAGTAAAAACATGATTAAAATATCTCAAACCATTTCAAATACAAAAAGAGTAAGCCAGATTGTGAGTATTTTGTACAAAAATGGCTTTGACGATATTATCAAGAGGATAAACTTTGAGGGGAGCTTCAGGCTTCCTCTCTTTAAAGATACCAACAAAGACAATCTGTCTAAAAGTCAAAGAATTAAAAAAACGATAGAAGAGTTGGGACCTACGTTTATAAAATTAGCCCAAATGCTCTCTACCAGACCTGATTTAATCTCTTTGGAATTGGTTCACGAATTTGAAAAACTTCAAGACAGCGTTTCACCTATGCATATTGACAAAATCACACCGATATTTAAGGAAGAGTTTGGAAAAGAGTATCAAGAACTTTTTTCCAAGCCCTTGGTTTTATTGGCAACTGCGTCCATCGGTCAGGTATATAAAACGCAGCTTTTGAGTGGCAATGAAGTTGTCATAAAAGTTTTAAAGCCAAAGATAAGTGAAACAATTAAAAATGATTTAGATATTCTCAAAACAATCGCTTCGATGTTTGATAACTCCTTTGCAGATTATGGAATCATGTTTTTACTTTTTCTTCTCGTTAAGTACTTCTTTTGCACCCTTAATGGCACCATCTACCGCATGATGAAACACATCCAATGACAATTCTCCAAACGCT
>DAIDMU010000098.1 GCA_027448805.1 Sulfurimonas sp.
GTTTTCAATGATCTCAAACTTCGATTCTTTAACCTAAACTTTAGGTCTCTCTGTTTGTGGATGGGAATTATAGGCAAATCAAACTTTGATGTCAATAGTTTTACCTGTGAATTTTAAAAGTTTTCGCCAACTGTTAAGTAATTGAACTTTTTTAATTTTATTTGTTACTATATAGGTAGATATACTTAATGGTGTTGCTATTTATTAACTCTTTATATATAAAATTCCTAAATATACAAATATGTAACATATTTTGTATTACATATATATAAGGAAGAAATATGGGACTTTATAATCGTGACTATGCAAGAGAAAATGCATCTGCTTACACTACGAATGCAAGAAGTGATGCACAAATTGTATCTTTTGTAAAAGAGACGTACAAACTTTTTGCTGCTTCAATGATGGCAGGTGCTGTTGGTGCCTATGTTGGCGTACCTTTGGCTGGAACTATTGCAGCTAATTTTTTCCCTCTACTAATTTTAGAAATTGGGCTTTTAATTGGACTGCACTTCGTAAAACATAAACCAGGTGTTAACCTAATGGTAATGTTTGGCTTTGTTTTTATGACAGGCTTAATGCTTGCACCTCTGCTCTCTCGTACATTAGGAATGAGTGGGGGCGGAACAATTGTCGGAAATGCTTTTGCAATGACCTCTTTAATATTCGGTGCTATGAGTTTTTATGCAATTAAAACAACTAAAGATTTTTCGGGATACGGCAAGCCGTTAATGATTGCAATGATTGTTATTTTTGTTTTTTCTATAATTAATATTTTTATGGGAAGCCCTTTGATGGCAGTTGCTATCTCTGGCGCCGTTGTTATACTTTTTAGTATTATGGTTACATATGACACTCAAAATATTATTAAGGGTGCATATGAAACACCTATTGACGGTGCAATTGCACTCTACTTAGACTTTTTAAATATTTTCACTGCTCTTTTACAACTATTTGGTATATTTGGAAAAGATGAGTAATCAACTCTCACCCGAACTTTATCGGGTGATTGACGCAAATCTAAACCGCCTCAAAGAAGGCATTAGAGTTGTTGAAGATATCATGAGATATAGAGATAACAACAAAGAACTCTCACATAGACTAAAACTACTTAGACACAAAGCAAATATCAAAGATACTTTGGAACTCCTAAAACATCGCGACAGCGTTAATGATGTGCTTCGAGAATCAATTAAAAGTGAAATGAATCGTAGTGATATATCTGCAATTATTATTGCTAATTTTAAAAGAGCAGAGGAGTCTGCGCGAGTATTGGAAGAGCTATATAAACTTTATAGTGCTGAATATAGCGAAAATTTTAAATATATTAGATATGAACTTTATACACTAGAAAAGGATGTTTTGTCCTAGTTGTTAAAATCTATTTCGTTAATGAACGAATCAAAATCCATACTTTTATACGATTTTGTACTAATATACTCAATAACTGCCGAGAACTTTTCTTTATCCCTATACCCCTCTAAGTGATATTTTACTTCGTTGTCCATTCCGATAAAGATAGTTGTCGGATAGAGATAAATATTCAAACTTCTTGCAAAATTATGAATAGTGCCTCTGAAATTTTTATATACAACACTATCGCTGTTATTGATATTCATATCAATATAAATAAAATCCTTGCCTATCTGTTTTTTGATTTCTAAATCTTCTATTGATGTTTTTATCATCTTTTTACATGAACCGCAGCGAGTCATATGAAAAAATATCAATACCTGCTTGTTCTGCTTCTTTGCTTCACTGCTAATATAATTTATATCAATTATTTCAGCATAACTTATAAGATGTAAGCTAATAAGTAAGATTAAAATTTTTACTGGATTCATTTTGGGGAGTTTTAATAAGTAGTTGTGATTTGGCACAAAAGGCCAAATCATGTGTTATATTGTGCCTGTTACAGGCCCATATCGTATTCTTGAAATGCTCTAGAAACATTAATTCCGTGAAGTGCTTCATACAAGCCTTTGTCTTTAAACTCCTCAAGAGGTACCGCTTCAACGATTCCTGTACTATCAATACCGTCCTCTATAGCTTTTTGCACTCTCTCTTTTGTTAGAGTAAAGTATTGTACAGACTCATCAGTAGCAGTTTTGTCTATAACAAATCCATGACCAGGAACAAGCGTATTCCACTCCTTTGAATTAATTCTCTCCAATGCAGCAAGTTGACCCTCAACAGAACCATCTCTGTTTGATGTAATTCTTCCGTTCATAACTAAGTCACCCGCAAGAATAAGCTTATTTTCCGGCATATATAGAAAATAGTCTTCTACCGAGTGTCCATTGCCAACCGGTACATATTCAAAATTTACACCAGAAATAGTAAATTTAATTACCTCTTTATGCCACTCATCAACAGGAATAATCTTTGTTCCTCTGATAGCATTTTCTGATAAAGTCTGGAACATTCTTGTTTTATCACCAGGCTTGTAATTTTTATTTACAGACTCAGGTCCTACAATTTTTGCACCAAAAGTTTCTTTATAGTAGTTGTTGCCTAACCAGTGGTCATCATGCTCATGACTTAAAATGATAGCCTTAACTGGCAGTTTACCTGCGATTTTACTTACAGCTTTATAGGCTTGTTTAGCATATACATAAGATGCACCCGTGTCCCACAACACATAACTGTCATTTGTTTTAATATAGCAAGTGTTTACCATATTTCCACCATTCTCTTTCGTAGGCATCTCGAGTGCACCAAAGAAACACCATACGTTTTCGCTAACTTGCTTCGGCTTTAATTTATAATCAAAATCAGCTGTTTTAGCCGAAGCAGAAGCCTTCGACTTACTATGAGTCTCTGAAGAATGTGCAACAGTCATTGGAAGCATTGCAATTACTGCTACCATTAACGGATTAATCATTTTTTTAAACATAAGATTTTCCTTTTTTAAGTTTATTCTCGGAAGAATATAGCTTGTATGTATTTTTACAAACCAACTATATTCTTTAAAAGAATTTTATATAGAAAATAGTGTCCCCAAAAAATGGGGAAAACACTATTTAATTACTGCTTTATCAGTTTCAGTTTTACCTTTGTTATCGATTGTGTCAATAACAATTTCATCACCAGCTTTAGCACCTTTAAAGTTGAACATAAAGTATGGATCCTTAGAAAGGAATGGCCCTGTTGAAGCTTCCCATACAACTTTGCCATTTACTTTAGCAGTAACGTGAGTAATATACTCTATTTCAACTTTTTTCAATGCAGACTCTTCTTTACCAACCATTGGGCTAGTAAGTAAAAGTTTAACTTCCGTAGCATCTTTTTGTAATTTTGCTTTAATTTTCATAATAATCCTTTTTTTTTATTTGTTTTTACTTATATATAGACGATTTGCGGGGGTTAAATCAACCTCCACAACCACCGATAGAAACTTCTACTTTTTGTACAGCCGAGTACAACTTGCCATCTTTGCCTTTTGCAACAACAGTTACGTTAGCAGTTTTTCTCATTTTTATTTTAGTTTGAAGATCTGCTATACCGTTTTCTGGCATTTCAAATACTACAACAGCGCTTCTTGGATTTGCATCTTGGAAAAGAGCTATAGTTGTTAGTTCTAACTTAGACTTGATACCGATTGGCACTGCGCCACCGTTTTCAGCTAATTTAGGAGCCTTAATTTCGATTTGACCATCAATCATTGCAGCTGAGCCAAATAGTGCTTCAATTGCCTCTTTGCTTGTAGGAGCTTCCCAAGCTTTTGGAGCAGTTGCTACATAATCAGTAGCACTTAAGCTAGCAGGTAAAACAGATGCAGCAGCAGCTACAGCACCTAAACTTAAAAATTTTCTTCTTTTCATTTTATTTCCTTTATATTAGTGTTTGGTAAATCCAGTAAGTCTTACTTACTAGATTCTACCATAAATTTAACAATATCTTTGACTTGATCGTCACTTAAACCCATAGCACCACCCTTTGGAGGCATGCCGCCAAGACCGTTAATCGCATTATGATTTACTTTATCAATACCTTTTGCAACAACATCAACCCATATACCTTTATCTCCCACTGCAGGAGCACCCATTGCATCAGTTTTGTGACAAACTGCACATGACTTCTCATACAACTTCTCAGCTTCTGAAACAGCTCCGCCTTTAGACGGGTCCACTTTCGGAAGATCTCTAACTGTTGAATAAGCAGGCACAACTGCTGTTATCTCGTTACCGATTTTTAAAACTTTCTCTTTACCACAGTTAGTCATACAACGAGTTCCCACTGCTCCAAAGTTTTTTGGATTTTTAAAGAAAGCTCTTACGTTTTCAACGCCTTTTGGTCCATCAATGTTTGGATAGAAACCATTGCGGTTAGGCATAACAATTTTTTTGAAATTATCTTGGTTAAGCTCCTCAATCTCTTTTCCATCTATTTTAATCTCTTCTTGAGCCAGTAAATATGCAGTCATTGCATACATTTGATCCGGAGAATAACTTTTTGGATGTGCATACGGCATTGCATCACGAATGTACCAAATTAGCGTACTAGCTTGTGGCCAGTATGAACCTAGTGTTCTGTTTGGAGCATCTTTGCCCGGACATGTTCTTTGGTTTGTAAGTGACGCCAAAGAACCGCCAGTTAATGTCGGATATCCTTTACCGCCTGCACCAAACTCACCGTGACAAACAGCACAATCTTTATCATAAAGTTCTTCACCCTGATCAACAGTACCGCTGCCGACAGGCAAGCCTGTACCGTCTGGCATAATATCCGTATCCCAAGCTTTTAGCTCATTTGCAGTTGGAGTTCTACCAAAGTTAACACCTTTG
>DAIDMU010000099.1 GCA_027448805.1 Sulfurimonas sp.
CGGCGGACAAGGGGATAGTCGGAGAGACGCTAAGAACAAAAAGGCCGATTTTTGAAAATGATGTACACGCAAATCCATATTTTATGGGCGAGCTTGATAAAAAGACGGGCTATACTACAAAAAATGTCATAACGGCACCAATTTTTAACTATAAAAAAGAGGTAGGCGGCGTGTTGGAGCTTTTAAATAAAGAGGGTGGTTTTAAAGAGGATGACCTAAAATATATGAAGTTTTTCGCTCAGTATATCGGAGAGTTTTTAGAACTCATAAAGCAGTTTAAAAACGATTAATTTGGCTAAAGCAGCTGCTGAGCCCTTATAAGCGTTGATAGCAAAATAGCGCTTTTATCGACGTGCGAGCTTTTCATCTTAAGTTCACTCTCCAAGAGCAGTTCATGCAGTTTGTAGTATACATGTGGTTTTATCTTTATTGATGCGGCAGCCTTGTCGTCAACTACAAATTTCGGAGCATTGTATCCGAGTATCTCCATGGCGTTTGGAGCCCCGTTTACGCGTATGTAGATGTTAAACATGTAGAGCTGGGTAATGTACGAGGTGAGCGCCGTTAGAACTCTTATCTCATCCTCTCCGTGCTCCAGTAGGCTTATGAGGTCGCTTTTAAAATCTTTTTTATTTAAAATCTTTTTTATAAATTCATCTATGTTTATCTCGGCCAAGCCAAAAACCATATTGTCAATGTCTTTAACCGTTATGGCTCTGTCATAAACCTTCAACTTATCAATCTCATTACACGCAAGCGCAATATCCCCGCTATGAACGCTTAGGAGATGATTTAGAGCATAGCTGTCTATGTTTACACTTTTTTCACGAGCTATTTGGGATACACTAAAGAGTGCTTCTGAGTGGTTTGGATGAAAAAATCTGACACACATTGTCTTTGTTTTTGCAGGCGGTTTTGCATAAGCCGTGTTGTCTGTTCCGTAATAGGCATAGACAAAAATATTATCGGAATTTTTTTCACACTGTTCTATAAGTGTATCCAGCTCTTTTTTAGGAATTTTTTTCTCGCTCTTAATGATGAGGATATTTTGGTCGCCAAAGAGTGAAGCTTGAGAAAGATGCGCTTTTGCGGAGCTAAAATTATACTCATCATGATAAAACTTAAGAAGCGAAGCGCCCTCTTTGTTTGTAAGAGTATCTGTGTATCTGTCGATGAGAAAAGTGCTCTCTCCAAAAAGTATAAAACTGTTTGAGAGGGAGTTGTTTTGTATATGTTTGTCTAGTTCGCTTTTGTACACAGTTAGATATCTTTCTCTATTATCTCAACAACGCTTGCGTAAATTTTTGCTTTAGGAATGTCAACTTTGTCGATTCTGACCTTGACGTCATCAAAAAGAAGAGCGTTTAGGTTTTGGGTTATGAAAAATCTAGCGCCCTGAATCTCATCGTGAAGTTCAGCTTTAAAGAAAGGCTCAGTTGACGTTATTCTGGCCCTAAAGACGCCCTCTATATTTTCATTGGCCCAGCGAGCAAATTTTCTAGCCATAAACTCAACCTCTATTGTAGCCGCTTCTCTCTCCTTTTCGCTAACGCTGATGCAGAGTGATTCAATGTTTCTTAAAACATAAGAGCCCTCGGCCGTGTCGTTGTTTGCGATTGCTTTTAGCAGTCTGTGGACAATCAGGTCGGAATATCTTCTGATGGGCGACGTAAAGTGTGTGTACTCTTCAAAGCCAAGACCGAAGTGTCCGGCATTTAGCGGCGCATATCTAGCCTGCATCTGAGATTGGATTATCAGAGTATCAACTTCAGATGAGAGGTTCATCTCTTTTGCCTGCTTTTGTATCTCGGTTATTGTCTCTTTGATGGATTTTTTTATATCTATAAACATCCCTATGCCGGCCAGCTCTTGATAGAGGTTTTGTAGTTTTAGCTGGTTTGGAGGCTCATGGATACGGAATATTCCTCTAGAGAATCTCTTAGCGGCTTCTTTGTTTGCCAAAAGCATACAATCTTCTATGAGCGCGTGCGAAGGTGTCTCCTGCGCATAGGTAGTATGCGTGATATTTGAGTTTTCATCAATAAACATCTCCAGCTCATTTGAGCGAAAATCATAACCGACTTTGAGCCTTTTTGCTTTTAGGGCATCCGTAATTACCCTTAGTTTTGCTATGTAGTCAAAAATTTTCTTTTCAGAGCTGTTTTTTGCCTTTAGTTTTCCTTCAAAAAACTCATCTATCTCTTCGTAGTTAAATCTTCTTTGCGAATGGATAATCGCTTCGTAAACCTTTGAACTGCTAACTTCCAAAGAGGCGAGGTCCAGCTTCATCTCAAAAACATAAGAGAGCCTGTCAACATGCGGCTGCAGGGAGCAGAGCGTTTCGCTTAGCTGTCGGGGGAGCATAGGGATTGAGCGGTGAGGAAGATAGATGGAAAAACTTCTATAAATTGCCTCATTGTCAATCGCGCCAAAGGGAGTTACATACTCGCTGACATCGGCTATGGCAACGTAGAGCGTAGTAGTCCCTTCATCGTAGCAGATGGCGTCGTCGAAATCTTTTGCGGTAACCGGGTCAATCGTGCAAAAAGGCAATTTTCTCAAATCAACTCTGGATGGATACTTCGAAGACTCAACCTCTTTGAATGATGAGGCTAATGCTAACACTTCATCACTGAATTCGTCATGCTTATTAAATTGGGCAAGAACTATTTTTTCATCAACAAGAGGGTCTTTAATATTGCCAAGACGCTCCATTATGGTGAAGTCTTGATTGTTTATTTTAAAAACATCGCCATCTTCATATGAGCGCAACGCCTCCTCGCTCATCTCGACTCCGGCCGGAAAATCTGTTTTTAAATCAAGCAGAGATTTCTTGCCATCTTTTAAGACTATGTAGGCAACGCTGTAAGTTTGCGCCCTTCCTACGACTTCGACTATTTTTGCACTTGGAGCGCCTCTTTTGCCAAGCAATCTTTGAGCAATAACAAGGTCGCCCTCTGTTGCTTTGATGGTTTCTACATCTTCAATGAAAAGGTCTTTGACATACTCGCCGATAACATTTAGATACGCCGTACCGTTTTGAATAAGACCAAGGGTTCCGGCGCGGTATTTTGAGTTGAACTTGTAGATACTCTCTTTTTTTGTAATGTACTCTTTTGCTAAAAAATCATTTACGTACTTGAGTTCATCAGAAGATATATCTTGCTCATCCAAGCCGTTGGTGAGCCTTATTAGAAGAGATTTCATCACGGTTGCTAAATAGTTTCCAAAGCTCTCTCAAAGCTTTCCATATCAAGATTGTATTTAACTATCAGCTCTTTAGCGGCAGCTACGCTTTGTTCTGTAATAACGCCGTTAATTGGCACGGCGGTACGAACAACCTGCAAGATTTGCGCAGCTTTTTTTATTCCCTCGCTCGCACTTTCTGGGTTTAAACAGCTGCGTATTGTCTCAACAAGTCCGCTCTCAAATCTCCAGTGTTCAAAAATAGTAGCGCTTACTTCAGGAGTGTCTACGCCGGCAACTTCTCGCTCTGCTGCTTCAACATTTTGAGTAGTCAGCAGAGCTTCTTTGAATTTTTCCTGTGTGTTATCGGCGATGATTTGTTGAGCTATGAGAACTTTGCCGATTTCAACCAAAAAAGCAGCCGGAGATAAAATGCCAAGAAGCTTGTTCTCTTTTCTCAAACACCATGATGTCGTAAGAGCGTGCTGTCTTTTTGAGAGAAGAGAAAACATGTCGTTATCGATGCCGTACACAGAGAGATCAAGAGTAAAACTTTTTTTGACAATGCTTGCAAGCGCAAAGCCCCTGACCGTTCCCATACCAAAAAGACCGACCGCTTGATTTATGGTATTTATCTCACGGCTAAAGCCATATAGAGGGGAATTTGCAGCTTTTAAAATATCCGCCGTTAAAAGAGGATCTTTTTCTAAAATCTTGACCATATCATTAAAAGTACTGTCAGGATCTTGATAAACA
>DAIDMU010000100.1 GCA_027448805.1 Sulfurimonas sp.
TCAATTGCATTTTGTGTTTTGGAAGACAGCGCGGAGAACATTTTTTTAACTATTTCGCTCAGGTCTTCATTTGATGCCCTTAATATAATTGCTCTCTCAAATAACAAACAAACGGCCAGCAAGTTGCAAATGGCGGGTGCAAATAAGGTTATTCCGCTTGTTCAAACCACCGCTGAGATGATTTCTGAGATGCTTCAAAAACCAATTGTTAAGGAAGTTTTTCATAATATTTTATTTGAAAGCGGCGCATTAAAAATAGCTCAGGTTAAGATAGATGAGAACAATAAATATATAGGCGAGGCTATCTCCGATATAGACTGGAGCAAAAGATACGGTGTTATGATTTTGGCAATCGTATATGAAGATATGAGCAGCGAATTTATATATTCATCAAAAATAAAACATCATATCGTAAACAAAGATGATCTATTTATAATTGTGGGATATGAGAGCGATATAAAAGAGTTTGAAAAAATGACAGGGAGCAGATGTGACTAAAGTAGGAGTAATAGGGGCTGGCAAATGGGGAACTGCTCTAGCTTTTGCACTTAGTGAAAAGTGTGAAGTCTATATAACTTCAAGAACCCCAAGAGATATGAAAAATTTTGTCTCTTTGGAGGAGATTTTAAAGCTTGAATACCTTGTTATAGCAATCCCCGCACAGCAGGTGTCATCTTGGTTAGAGGATAATTTTATCTACAATAACCAAAAAATATTGGTTGCCGCAAAAGGCATAGAAGCAACAACGGGAAAATTTTTAAATGAGATATATGAGAAGTATGTTCCGGATGAAAACATAGCTTTTCTCTCGGGCCCCTCTTTTGCTGCTGAGGTTATGAAATCCCTCCCTACTGCGCTTGTCGTAAACTCTACAAATGAGGAGTTGAGCAAAAAATTTGCCTCATTTTTTCCTTCATTTATAAAAACATACACCTCTACCGATGTCGCAGGAGCAGAGGTTGCAGGGGCATATAAAAATGTTATAGCAATAGCGGCTGGAATATGCGAGGGGTTGGGTCTTGGGAAAAATGCAGCTGCATCGCTAATATCCAGAGGTCTTGTAGAGATGCAGAGATTTGGAATGGTTTATGGCGCAAAAGAGGAGAGCTTTGTAGGACTTAGCGGAGCCGGAGACCTATTTTTAACAGCGTCATCTGCCATGAGCAGAAATTTCCGTGTCGGGCTTGGAATAGCGGAGGGTAAATCTAAAGAAGAGATACTTAAAGAGTTGGGAGAGGTTGCCGAGGGAATAGGCACTGCATATGCGCTCTATGCTATTGCTAAGAAAAAAGATTTGTATCTACCCATAGCAAGAGAAGTTTACAATATGCTTGAAGGTTTAGACCCGCATGTAAGCTTGAGCAATTTTCTTGCAAACTAAAAAAAAGTCAAAGGTTTTATATGATTGTCCATATTGTAATGTTTAAGTTTAAAGATGAGAATAAAAGTTCAAATATAGAAGAAGTTAAAAATAGGTTAGACGCTTTGGTTAAGCTAATTCCTACTCTTAAATCAATGGAAGTCGGCGTAAATTTTACCGTCTCGGAAAGAGCGTTTGACCTCTCTTTGTACTCTACGTTTGAGACAAAAGAGGATTTGGATGCATACGCACTCCATCCGGAACATTTAAAAGTTGTGGAGCTTATAAAGGGCGTGACGCTGGAATCTAAAGTGGTTGATTATATTTTGTAGCAGGTTGGTTTCTACATGTCAAAAAAAATGACATGTAGAAACTTTTTTATTTCACTCTTCTCTTAAGTTGGTAAGATTTAAATTCATCTTTTGTGACTTTTCCGTCACCGTCTGAATCTACCTCTGAAAATTCGCAGTAGTCCTTAGAGTTTCTTAACATTCTGCCTTCTGCCTTTTTCTCTTCTACTCTTTTTTCTCTGGCCTCTTTCATTTCATTTTCTGTTAGATGGCCGTCACTGTTTAAGTCAAAACTCTCGAATTTAGGCATATCTCGCCCCCTGTTTTGTGCCGAAGCAACAACCGGAATAATCGATAACAAACTAACTGCTATAAGAGACAATCTTATATATTTAGTCAATATTTGCATAATAACACTCCTCACTTTGGTTTTGCAAATATTGTAGCACATTAATAGCAAATTATAGATTTTTGATAATACTTCTCGTCTCGTCGTACCCTATTTTTATCAGCTCCTTCATCTGTGACATATCTATGGCGTTAAATTTGGAAAGGTCTGGTTTTATGAGAATATCAGCCTCTTTTGTCTGGATTTTCTTATTTGTCTTTACCAAAAAGTTAAAGCTGTTGTATAAAATCTCAATAACGTTGCCAGGCTTCCTGTAAGACTGTGTAGTGACCAGATCGACGCCTATTTTATAATCTACTTGGCAGTTCTTAACACAACTAAGCGGGATATTTTCTACAATGCCGCCATCAACTAAAATTCTGCCGTTAATTTCAACTGGCACAAAAATTCCGGGTACGCTAGTTGTGGCCATTACTGCTTCAGCAACGTCTCCTTTGTCCAAAATGACCTTCTCTCCGGTTGTGATATCAGTGGCTATCATACAAAGCGGGATATTTGCATCTTCTATGTTTTTGTCACCGATGTTGTGTCTTATCATCTCTCCTATTTTTTCGTTTGAGAGGAGGCCGAATTTTGAGAGGGTAAGAGACGATAGATTTTTCCATTCAAACTCTAAGACAATTTTTTCTATTTCTTTTGCGCTTTTTCCAAAAGCGTAGAGAGTTGCAATAATGGCACCAGCACTCGTGCCGCTTATGGCTTTTATCTCAGCTTTGGATTCATCGAGCGCTTTTATTACCCCGACGTGCGTCGCACCAAGCACAGAGCCTCCGCCCAACGCCAAAGCTATTGTTTTATTTTTCAATTTATCCATAATATCCCATTTATATGATTTTTATTTGTGCGTCTAATTTTAAAAATTGTATCTAAATATTCGTTAAAGGTTTTTGGAGGTGCGCTAATGTTAGAATTGCGAAATTTTTTTAAGGCTGTTATATGTTAATGATTATTATGGGCATCTATACTCTTTTTGTTCTTATCTCGATTTACACAAGCGTTATGCAGATAGGTTATGTAAATGCAGCAAAAAGAGGCAAGGCAGTTCTTCTCTCAGATAACGATTTTATAAAAGCCGGAAATTACAGCGTTGCAAAAGAGAAGATGGGCATAGCAAGTATATTTACAGACTATATTATTTTTATTTTTTGGATAGGTTTTGGCGTTAAGTTTTTAGAAAATAGCCTATACTTTGAAAATGAGGCACTTTTAAACATAGCCATCGTTATGGGCTTTTTGGTTATAAACTCAATCATCTCTCTGCCGTTTGGCTACTATGAAAAATTTGTTTTGGATGAGAAGTTCGGTTTTAACAAATCAACCATGGCTCAATGGATAAAAGATACGCTAATCTCGCTTGTGATGACTATAATCTTTGGTTCGCTTGTTGTCTGGGGTATTTACGCAATAATCTCAACATTTGCTCTTTGGTGGCTTTGGAGTTTTATATTTATATTTGCGGTAGTGATTTTAATTAACATGCTATATCCGACTTTTAGAGCGATGTTTTTTGACAAAATTACTCCGCTTAAAAATGAGGAGCTAGACGCTCAGATAAAAGATTTGATGGATAGAACCGGATTTGTGAGTTCAGGCGTATTTATAAGCGATGCAAGCAAAAGAGATGCGAGACTAAACGCATATTTCGGCGGTTTTGGAAAAGCTAAAAGGGTCGTTCTTTTTGACACATTAATAGAAAAGCTGACAACAAAAGAGCTTTTGGCTGTTTTGGGGCATGAGCTTGGCCACTTTTCGCATGGGGATATATACAAAAATATAGCAATGGTTGGCGGTATGCTTTTTGCAATGTTTGCTATCTTTGGAAATCTGCCAAGCTCTATATATGCAGAGCTTGGAGTTAGTCAATCTCCATATATCGTGATGATTTTGCTGCTTCTTTTTATGCCAGTGCTCGGCTTTTTGATGATGCCGATTATGGGGGTTGTGAGCAGACGAAACGAATATGCGGCGGACAGAACCGGAAGTGAGCTGGGCGGGGCAGGCGGAGCGATAGAGCTTGCAAATGCTCTTAAAAAGCTGGTAAACGAGAACAGAAGTTTTCCGCTCTCACATCCGCTATATATCTTTTTTCACTATACTCATCCTCCTGTTTTAGAGAGGTTAAAAGAGCTCGGCGTTGATATAGGTAATGTCGATAAAAGTGCCTTGGGAGCAGCATGTCAAGCGGATATTTAGTAAAAGATATTTTAAAAGAGATAACTTTGGCTCTAAATCCGCATATAGAGAGAGCTTCAAGGGAGGCTCAGCTCCTTTTGATGCACCATTTGGGCGTGGATGAGCTTTGGCTCATGATGAATCAGAATCAACATGTAGATAACTACGAAGAGCTTTTTGAGTGGGTATCGCGCAGGGCAAAAAACGAGCCGCTGGAGTATATAACCAATAAGGTGAGCTTTTACAGCGAGGAGTTCTTCATCGCAGAGGGTGCGCTTATTCCTCGTCCTGAGACTGAACTCTTAATAGATGAGGTAATTAAAAACGTAAAAGATAAAAACTCAAATATAACTTTTGCAGAGGTCGGCGTGGGGAGCGGAATTATCTCTATAATGCTTGCAAAAATATTTCCAAATGCGAAGATAGTAGCGGTTGATATCTCAGAGACCGCTTTGAATATCGCAAAAATAAATATAGAAAAATTTGGACTTCAAGACAGAATTCGGCTAAGACTAGGCTCGCTTTTGGAACCGATAAGCGAACATATAGATTATCTTGTCTCAAACCCTCCATACATAGCAAATGGCTTTAAACTGGAGTCAAATCTCTCTTATGAGCCTAGGAATGCACTATTTGGCGGAGAGATAGGCGATGAGATAATAAAAGAGCTTCTTGATGAAGTCTTAAGCAGAAATATTAACTTTTTTAGTTGTGAGATAGGTTATGACCAACAAGATAGAATACGAAACTATTTAAACAATAAGCAACCAAAAAAGTTGGAATTTTATAAGGATTTTAGCGGTTTTGACAGAGGCTTTACATTAGGGTTGTAATTTTTGAAAAGAAATATTTTTATAGATTTCGCGTATCTTATCACGTTAGCCGCAACATTTGGCGCCGTTGTTGTTTTGGGTGCGGTGGCCGCTCCTATTATTTTTCATACAGAAAATGTTTTGCACTACGCTGTACTTGACAGCTATAACGCAGGAATAATAATGGGTGAGATATTTCACCGATTTAGCTACTGGGTTTATTTTTTAGCTTTTTTTGTTACTGTTTATGAGTTGATTATGTATAAAAAAGGACAGAGAGATTCAATCATCTTTGCTAGTTCTGTTACTGTAGTTTTTTCTTCATTGATGTTTAGCGCAATCTACTCGCCAAAGATAATCTCCATGCAAAGACTGGGTGCGGAAGCTACACAGAGCGACACATTTAAAAATATTCATCTGGCAAGCGAGCTTGATTTTAAAATTTTAGCTACCGCTCTTTTTATACTTTTCATCAGAAGATTAATGCTTCTTAAGCTTTTGTAATATAACTTTTTCTTTTATTACTTGATATTAATCAAGTCACTTTCCTTCTAAATGTATTATCATTTTGCCGATATCACTTTTTAAGGGGCTCGTGTGAAAAGTATATTAAAAAAGGTAATAGTAAGCGGGTTGACATTATTGGCAGTCTCACAGACTGCTTATGCAAGCTCTTCTTCGGAAGACAAAAGTGGGTTTTATATTGTTCCAAAAGCAGTTGTTATCTTGGGCGATACAATTATGCATCACGGACATAAACTCAATGGTGAAACAGGCGTTGGAGCCGGTATCGATTTAGGATACTCTTTTAACGCAAACTATGCAGTGGAGTTATCGGCAACACACGCCGAGGCTGACGTTGTTGAGGACGACCATGTTGAAGATACGGCTGAGTATACGACATACGGTTTTAACTTTGCATACACAAGGATTTTAGTCGGAAAATTTGCCATATTGGCAAAGCTGGGCTATTCTTGGGAGTATGAAAAGATGGATAACCTTCACATAAAAGAGACGCTTGACGGTCTTACTTATGCGCTGGGTTTTAAATATGGAATAGCTGATAATATGGACTTTGTTTTTGAGGCAGAGGGAGCCAATGTTACGAGTTCTAGAGGCGAAAGCCTGCTTTTTGGATTAAAATATAAATTTTAAGCACATTTACCCAGGTTTTTCAACTTGGGTAAATTTCAAATCTTCTACTTTTTTAAATTAATCATTCATACAAAGACTTTAGGATAAAATGATGAAAATTATTATCTAAAGCGGTCTTATGCTAATAAAAATTATTATCACTTTTTCTCTTTTGTTCTGCGTATCAAATTTAAGTGCGGATGGTTTTACAAAATCTGCAACAATAAAACCGCAGCTGGTTCAAGAGGGTTCACAAAAAGAGTGGTGTCCCGTATGCGGTATGAGCATAGAGGCGTACTACAAAACTTCCCATACTTCAAAAATAAACAACCAAAAAAATAGACAATACTGCTCTATGAGATGTCTGGCAGTTGATATGCAAGAGTACAATATAAATCTGGGCGATGTAAAAGTTGTAGATGCGGCGACGCAAAAGCTGATAAATGCCAAAAGCGCTTTTTATGTTGTCGGCTCGGATATAAAAGGGACAATGTCAAAAGTCAGCAAGCTTGCTTTTTCAACCAAAGAAGCGGCGGAGAATTTTAGTATTGAAAACGGCGGCGAGATAGTTGATTTTAAAACCGCTCTTGTGATGGCGCAGGAGTCTCTGGAGTCTGATATTGCAATGGTTGAGAGTAGAAAAACAAAACAAGTTTACCCTATGGGTGAAAAAATCTTTGAAAAAAGATGTAAAAAAGAGATAGATATAAACTCATATCTGCAAATCAATGAGCTAAAAGCAGATATAAGGTATAAAAATCTTTGCGGCGAGTTAAAAGAGAGTGAACTTCAAGCACTCTCGTTGTACCTTTGGGAAGTTAAAAGATTTAGCGATGCGAAAAAGAGCTTGGATCTCATACATGTAACCAAGGATGAAAAGTGTCCTGTTTGCGGAATGTTTGTATATAAATATCCAAAATGGGCGGCTCAGATATTTTATCAGGATGTGCACTTCTCATTTGACGGCGTAAAAGATATGATAAAGTACTACTTTGAGCATAAAGAGGGTATAGTCAAAATATTGGTTAGTGATTACTACTCACAAAAGGCAGTGGATGCCAAAAAAGCCTACTTTGTAATAGGAAGCGATGTTTATGGTCCAATGGGAGACGAGTTGATACCTTTTATAAGCGAAAGTGAGGCAAAAACTTTCAGCATGGACCACAAGGGGTTAAAAGTATTGAAATTCGAAGATATCAAAGCCAAAGAGGTCTATAAGCTAGATGAATAGAAGAAGCAGAGCTCTTTTTTTTACCTTTTTGGCTCTAGCAGGAGTTTTTTGCATAGAGGTTATCTATCTGCAATCAACAAAGAGTATGAACTCTAACATGTTAAACGCTAAAGAGGCTTTTGTCTCTCTTGTCGGATTTGGTGATTTGGCAATCTCTACCGAGGCGACTTATGTCAGACACAGAAGCATGAGCGACCTTTTTTCAATATATAAAGATGACGGAAGTTTGAGAGAGTATTTTCCCTCTACCTATGTCTATTCGCACTCTGGTATTATAAATAAAAAGAGTTTTGATGCGCGCTAAAATCAACATCTACCTTCTTGAGTATGCCATAAACTCTCTATTTAGACAAAAATATAAAAGCTTTTTTATTGCTGCTGTTTTAACGGCTATTATATTTTTGCTGACATCTGTCTTTTTTATAACAAACTCCATAAAGCATGAGCTCCAAAGCACAGTTGATTCACTCCCTGAGATAGTAGTTCAAAAGATTAACGGCGGTCGTCATTATGATATTGACATAAGTGTTGCAGATGATATTTTAGAAATAACCGGTGTAGAGAGTGCTGTTGCAAGGGTTTGGGGATACTACTACTTTGAAAACGCAGGAGTAAACTTTAGTGTTGTCGGAATTGATGAGTATGAAGAGCAGTATAAAAACTCTTTTGCTTTTGTTGCCAAAACATTGGATTTTAACAAGCAGTCGATGGTGGTTGGCGAGGGTGTTAAGAGGATTATGAATAATAACTACTACAAAGAGTACTTTAACTTTATAAAACCTGACGGAACGCTTAAAAGAGTAGATATTGGCGGGGTGTTTAGCGGCGATACGGAACTGGAGTCAAATGATGTCATTGTTATGAGCAAAGAGAGCGTCAGAGAAATTTTTAACATGCCGGAGGCTAAGGCTACCGATATTGTAGTAAGGGTTGCAAACAAGGATGAGATTGCCACGGTTGCATCAAAAATCAAGCTTCTTTATCCAGACAGCAGGGTGATAACAAAAGATGACCTTAAAATTAGTTATCAAAATATTTTTGATTATAAAAGCGGTATCTTTTTGGCACTCTTTGTTATCTCGCTCTTTACTTTTTTTATAATCATATATGACAAAGCAAGCGGACTCAGCAGCGAAGAGAAGAGGGAAATAGGCGTCCTTAAGGCAATTGGCTGGAGGGTAGATGATGTTTTAAAAGAGAAGTTTTATGAAGGTTTTATTATCTCATTTTTTTCTTACTTGTCGGGAGTTATTTTGGCACTGCTTTTTGTATATATTTTTAAAGCGCCGCTCCTTCAAAACATATTTACGGGCTATTCGCAGCTAAAAACATCATTTACTCTCCCTTTTGTTTTTGATATGCAGACATTGGCACTTGTCTTTTTTCTAAGCGTGCCTATTTACATAGCGGCAACGATAATTCCATCGTACAGATGTGCCACTCTAGAGGCTGATGAGGTTATGAGATAATGATTGAGCTTAAAAATATAACGAAAATATATGAAGTAAATAAGAACAATATGGTTACGGCGCTAAATAACATAAATCTGACTATAAAAGAGGGCGAACTAGTCGTTTTAAAGGGTGCGAGCGGAAGCGGAAAAAGCACTATACTCTCTCTTATTGCAGCTATCAGCAAGCCTACAAGCGGAGAGGTTATAGTAGGTACAAACAGAGCCTCAAAACTTCCTGACAACTTTGCATCCGATTTTAGACGCGACAATATAGGTTTTGTATTTCAAAAATATAACCTTATACCGACACTCAGTGCCAAGGATAATATCATACTGCCGCTTGTTCCTCTAAATTTAGATGTAAAAGAGATAGAGGATAAGCTTGAGATGGTTTTAAGGATGTTTCATATAGAGCATAAAGCAAATCAGCTTGTCAAAAATCTCTCAGGCGGTGAGCAGCAGAGGGTTGCAATTGCCAGGGCAAATATAAACAACCCTAAAATTATTTTGGCTGACGAGCCAACGGCAAATCTTGATGAGAAGCTCTCTTTGCATTTTATTGAGATGTTAAAAGAGTTAAAGCGTGATGGCAAAACTATCATCGTAGCTACGCATGACCCTCTCTTTTTTGACCTTGACATCGTGGATAGGGTAGTGGAGATACATCAGGGAGTTCTTGCTTAGATGATTTTAACACCTGAAGTTTTGGCCATACTTATCTTAAATGCAATATTTATGCTTTTTGCAACTGTCGTATTTGTGCTGAGTGTAAAAATATATCTCAATTGGGATATAAACTGCACTTCCAAAGCGCAATACAAACTTGAAAAACAGAGCTTTCTCGCAGCGACAATTATAAAGTATATCTTTGTGCTAAAAATTCCGCTGTTTCTGTTTTTTATCTTTACTCTTGATAAGATTTCAAATCTTTTAACAGGTGCAATGTGCGCTGCCGGCGTAGTTGATGCAACTGAGTACGGAACAAATCTGATAATTTTAAAAATTATAAACCTCTATCTGTTTGCATCTTGGCTAAAGCTGCACAGCGAAGATATGAAAGACAAAAATCAGCCATACACAAAACCTAAGTTTGGGCTTTTTATACTTCTGTTTTTCTCTTTTATGGTTGAGATTATTTTAGAAGGTATTATGTTTGGCAGTATAGAGATTGACAAGATGGTAAGCTGCTGCGGTAGTATCTACTCAAGCTCCGCTTCTTCTGCCGTATCGGGCATATTTTCTTTGGAGACGACAACCGTTTTAACACTTTTTTACGGCAATTATCTGCTTATAGTTCTGTTCTATTTTTTTAAAAAAAGATACCTTTTTGCAGTTGCAAATATGTTTTTTATTGTTGTAGCAATAGTCGCTCTTATACTTTTTTTCGGCACATATATTTATGAACTTCCATCACACCACTGCCCATTTTGCTTTTTACAGAGAGATTATTACTATGTTGGTTATCTAATATATGGTATGCTTTTTACGGGGACATTTTATGGTTTTGTTGTAGGCTTTATAAATAAGTCTGATATAAACTATCAAATTTCGCTTCTGATAAATTCAGTGTATGTCATATTTGTGACATTATTTGTGGTAATATATTACATGAAAAACGGTGTTTTGCTCTAGAAGGCATAGTTGCCTGTGAGCCAAGTTTTGACTATGTTGATAAATTTTAAGTTATGATGAGGTATTAAAAATAATTATGAGAATACATCTAAAGAATATAGTTCTCTTTCAAAATGTAGATGAAGAGACGATAAAAAAGATAGAACACTTTACGACCGAACACAAAGTGTCCAAAGAAAATATTGTTTTTTATGAAGGTGATGAGCCAAAATATCTATACCTTTTAGTAAAAGGTGTTATCAAGCTCTATAAAACATCATCAAATCACAAGGAAGTGGTGCTTAAATATTTTCATGACAATGAACTTATCGGTGAAGTTGCAAACTTTGAAGGTATGCCATATCCGGCGACTGCAAAAGCATATAGTGATGTAGAGGTTTTAAAAATTGATTTTGAAAAACTAAAAGATGTTATTTTTTCAAATCCAAATCTGGCTTTTAATATACAAACTTCTTTGGTTAAAAAGATTAAAAATCTTGAAAATATTATTTCTACAAACTTGGTACTGGACTCAAAAGAGAGAGTTGCTAAATATATATATAACCATGCAGATGATTTTTTTGAGACAAAAAATATCGAGATAGCGGAGATTTTAGGCGTTTCACCTGAGACACTCTCTAGAATTTTAAAATTCTTCAAAGACCATGACATAATAAATGTCAAAAAAAAGTATATAGATAGAGATGCTCTGATTCAATATTTTTAGGCCAAATTTATAATTACTGATTTATATCAACACGATGGCGTATATGCTTGGTTAAAATGTGCAAATTTTAATTTTGGAGAGAATATGCGCCATATTTTTTTACTTATATTTGCAATACTGTTTGCAAACTCACTACAAGCAAACGAGAGCAAAGTTTGTCAAAAATGCCATCCAATAATATATGAAGAGTATTATGAATCTTCGCACCGCAACGCATCTGTTTATAACAATCCTATCCATAAAGCAATGTGGGACAATCATCCAAAAGATGAAAAAGGTTATACATGCGCAAAATGCCACTCTCCAAGCGATGTTGAAGCACTAAAAAGCGGCAAGCTGGCAAAAAATGAAACCCAAGTAGAAGAGCCTATTTCTTGTATCTATTGCCATAGCATAAAAGATGTGGAAGAGGGCGATAGTTCAAATACAAATGTTATAACAGGCAAAACAAAAGAGTTTTATACGGCTGAAAAAGGCAAAAAAGGCAAAGCAGAGTATGAAACAACAAAGTCATGGTTTGGACTTGTAAAAGAGCCTAAAAGCTCGCCGTATCACAAGATTGATTATGACAATGAGAACTTTTATAACGGAAATGTTTGTATGGGTTGCCACTCACACACCAATAATGAACACAGTTTCGATATTACAATGCTTGATGCCAAGATAGATGAAAAAGACAAAAACAGTTGTGTTACATGCCATATGCCGCAGGTTCTTGGAACAAAAGTAACAATAAATGAGACCAAAACCCACGCTTACCACGGCATTGCAGGAATATACCATATGAATAAAAATATGGGAGAGTATATTGAGTTTAAACTATCTAAAAATAGCGATAACTTTAGCGTAGCAGTAATCAACAAGTCAAATCATGCACTTTTTGGTCAAGCATTTAGGCAGGGAATTTTAAAAGCACAAATCAATAGAGGCGGAAAAATAATTGACATAGAGCCTTTTGTATTTGAGAGAATCTTGGCAAAAGATGGTGTAGAGGCTATGCCGTGGGATGCAAAAGAGGCAATGAAAGATACTCTTATTTATGCAAAAAGAGAAGTTGTTTTTAAGAAGTCCATCCAAAAAGGCGACAAGCTGGAGCTAACGCTTGGAGTGCAAAGAATTTCCAAGGATGGTGCTAAAAAACTTGGGCTTGAAGATAATAAAGAGTTAACTAAATTTAGAGTTTTAAAAAGCGAGAAGTTTGATTTTTAATGGTTGAAGATGATTTGGTTATTGCAGAGTTGCTTAGCAATTATCTTAATTAGAATTTTTTTCATTAACACATCCTTTAGTTTGACCTTAGGCTAAGGTCTTGATATTAAATCTCTTTTTCAAGAAATTTATTGTTATAAGTATATGTGGTTTGTATGAATTAGATGTTAATTTTTTGTTAATGGAGTGTTAATACAAATATCATTGCGACTTTAAGTGAATGATATTTGTAAAAAGTGGTCAAAGCTTAGTCTTGTTGTATTCTCATATAAGATGGAATATCTAAGTGAGAGCCGTCTAAATCACCGCCAACTACTAATCTAGGGCGAATTTTTGCAATCGGAGAAGGAGAGTCGCTAACAAAATTTTCGTTGTTTGAGCCGCCAGAAGAGCTTGCATCTTTTTCAAACCCTGTCGCGATAATAGTTATTTTTATATAATTTTCAGGAAGAGATTCATCAGTTGAAGTACCAAAAATAACATCAGCGTCTTCATGTGCGCTCTCTTGGACTACAACCATTGCATCGGATATCTCTATCATAGAAAAGTTTGGATGCATGTTGAAGTGCACAAGAACACCCATAGCCCCGTTTATAGACACATTGTCAAGAAGAGGCGACTCTATAGCCGCTTTTATAGCTTCATAAGCTGCATTTTCACCTTCATACTCGCCAACGCCCATAAGTGCCATGCCTTTATGGCTCATAACTGTTCTTAGGTCAGCAAAGTCAAGGTTGATGTCATTGTCTCCGTTAGACAAAATAACGCCCGCAGTTCCGCTAACAGCTTGAGCCAAAACACTGTCGACAATTTTAAAACTGTCTTTGATGCCAAGTTTTCTGTCAATGATAGAGAGCAGTTTGTCGTTTGGAATAACAACTATTGAATCACTCTCTTTTTTCAACTCTTCAAGTCCCGCTTTGGCAAGTTTCAATCTTTTTGGTGCTTCAAACCCAAACGGTTTTGTAACAATTGATATTGTTAGCGCATCTACTTCTTTGGCAATTTTAGCAACAACAGGAGCTGCACCCGTACCTGTTCCGCCGCCAAGACCGGCAGAGATAAATACTATATCAGCACCCTGGAGGGCTGCTTTAATCTCTTCATAGTTTTCTAACGCAGACTCTTTACCAATGTCTGGTTTCATACCCGCACCAAGACCTTTGGTCAGCTTGACACCAATTTGAATCGTAGTTGCACTAACAGTATCTTTTAAAGCTTGAGCATCAGTATTTATCATAATCATCTCAATGCCTGTAACGCCATTTTTAATCATATGTCCAATCATATTACCGCCGCCGCCGCCAACACCGACTGCCACTATCCTTGCTCCACTGGCCTTACACGCTTCTTCTATTAAAAATGGTTCCATATTCTCTCCTTAAAATAACTGGGTTGCCCAGTTCCAAAATTTGCTAAGTGCTCCAGCCTCATCACCCTTTTTCTCCTTTTTTAATCCAATGCTAATCATTCCAACTTTTTTTTCATCATGAAGTTGAGGAGTGGGAATGTCGTGCTCTTCAGTAAGATTAATAGTGCTTTGTTCGGTAAATACTTCATTTGAGTGCCTTATTCTTTTGTTTACGTCTATCTCGTAAAGAGTGTATGCGGATGCCGCATACATTACAAGACCTACTGCGCTTGAATACTCAGGCGAGCGGAGATTTTCAAAAAGCCCGTTCATCTCTTTTGGTTTTGCAAGGCGAACAGGAACAGAGCCAAAAGTTGCAACTGCCAACTCTCTGATTCCCTCCATCAGAGAAAACCCTCCGGTTAGTACTACTCCGGCGCCAATTTTATCTTTTAGCCCGCTGTTTTCAATAAACTGAGCTAAAATCATCAATGTTTCTTCAACCCTTGCATATACCACATTATGCACAACTTCAAGAGAAACCTCATGTGTAGTGTATTCATCACCGATTATAGGAAGTTCAATTAAATCATTGCTAGGAGTTAATAATGAACCATAGTTAAGTTTTACACTTTCTGCAATATTTAGAGGGGTATGAAGCGCCATAGATAAATCGCTTGTTACATGGTTGGAGCCGACTCCTAAAAAGTCATTATATCTTATTGAATTTCCAGAGTGAATAATGATATTGCTTGTATTTCCGCCCATATCAATCAGTGCGACACCCAACTCTTTTTCGTCATCATTTAGTGTGGCGATTGAAGAGGCATAGCCTGCAAGCACAATATTTTCAACTTCAACACCGGCACCGCGAACGGCTTTTCTCAGGTTATTCAAGTTTGATTTTTGTGTTGTGATGATGTGAGTGTCAACTTCAAGTCTTGAAGCATTCATACCAAGCGGATCTTCAATGAAGTCTTGGTCATCAACTTTGAAATTATATGGAAGTGCATGCAGAACTTCATACTCATTTGGTATGTTTGCATTATAAAGAGATGTTTGCATAACTCTCTCTATCTCTTTAAAACTAACTTCTTTGTTTTGAATATTTACAATTCCGCTGGAATTTAAACTTTTTGTGTAAGCTCCGGAGATAGATACTATTGCGGTCTTAACTTCGCTTCCGGAGACACGTTTTGCATCATTTAGGGCACTTTTTATAGATCTTGAAGCAAGTTCTATATTTGTTATACTTCCTTTTTTAAGACCTTGCGCTCTACAAACACCAGCCCCCGTTATAGATATTGAGTTATCGTTAGCTATCTCAGCGATAATCGCACATATTTTTGTCGAACCAATATCTATGGCTAAAACAGTTCTGCTCAACTTAGAGTCCTTGGATGAAAATCTCAGTTTTGTACTTGTTTTGTAGGTTTTTAACTAAACCTTCACTAAACATAGCACTCTTTAATCTAACAATTTGATTGTTTTGATCAGTGTTAGTGTTATTAAGCAGTTTTTGTTCCAAAACATTATACATAACAACATTTCCACTCTCTAAAGTAAAAAATCCTCTTTTATTTTGGGTTGTAAAGAGCATACTTAAAAATTCTTTTGCCTCTTCAGCGCCTAAATCTGTTATAGCGTTATAATCATTTCCTGTAATAAAATCGGTAGTTGTTCCGTTAAATGTAGCAAACGAGTTTTTTGCCAACTCGAGCAGTTTTGCTTTCTTTTGCTCATCAATATAAAGATAGAGTACATCATTCTTAGCTTCTTCATAACTTTTTGGTTTAGGTTGGTTTATTTTTACCAGTTCAAATGTAAAGTAATCTTCGCCAACCATAATAGGTTTTGAAAATGGAGCTGTAAGAGTTAATTTTGATATTACTTCAAAAGCGTCAATGCCGAAAGGATTTTTCGTAGGAGATATTGTTAAAGTTTGTATCTCAACACCCTCTGCTTGGCCTTTTTTATATGTAACATATGTTTTTAAAGCCTCTTTTTTGGTCTCTTTTGCATCCAATTCTGCTTTTACCTTATCTTTGGCAGCATCAAGAGAGAGTATTTTGCCTTCATTGTCTTTGAAGTTTGTTTTGTTTTCATTATAATATTGAGTCAGTGTTGCATCATCATACTCTTTAGAAATTTTTGCCTGCTTGATAAATTTTAAATCATAACTGATTTCAGTCATAAAATCATTTTTCTTACTTTCCCAAAAAGGTTTTAAAAGCTCATCTGATGTGTCAATATTGATTAGCTTTGTATCTAAAACTTTATAGTTTATTTTATCGGCAATGCTAATTGCAGTATCTAAAATTTTTATTTCACTCTCTTTTGCTTCGATAGGAAGTAGTTTGAGGGTTTTTTTAATTAACAACTCTTTTTTTAAACCTGCTTCGTACTCTTTAGTGCTTAACTTATTTCTTAAGAGAATTTCTTTGTATAGCTCTTTGTCAAAAACACCGTCTTTAAGAAAGTAATCCTGCGTTCTTATCTCATTTAGCAACTCGGCATCACTAACCTCTAAATTGTAAGATTTAGCAAGGTTTAGCACAAGAGCCTGTTGTGTCAACTGGTTAAGAGCTTGAGATTTAAGACCGAAACTTTTAGCCTTCTCCTCATCAAACTCTCCCTGAAACATTTGAGAATATTGAGCATAAAGGTTAGAGTAGCTCTTTTGAAGTTCACCCATTGATATCTCAATACTGCCGACTTTTGCCACCGACCCTGCTTTATCCCCATAATCGTACTGACCCCACCCAACAAATCCGGCCCCCACAAAAGCGATAGTAGAAATCCAAATGGTAATTATTAGATATTTTTTATGTTTTTGCATCCATGTAATCATTGAGTTAACAGCCTTGTGTATGATATTTTTGTAATTTTAGGTAAATTCGCATTAAACCTTGATAAAGAGGAGTTATACTTTATCAATGAGGCTGATTGATAAAACTAAGAGAAATATAAATGAAAAAATTGTAAAATCAACACAGATATAGCTTAAAAGGATTTTCATGAAAGATATTTTAAAGTATTCAAACATTAAAGAAGAGCTGCCGAAGCTGCCGGATGTACTGTTAAATACAATTCAGTCGGATGTTCTGGAGATAAAAAGCGTTAATGAGGAGTGTGAAAAATATCTTGAAGCGTGTTCTAAAATACCGGAACTCAAAGAGGCAAAGTATGTAGTTTTCTCAAAATATATTGATAAAGCAAATCATAAATATGAAAAATTTATATTTTTGGGCAAAGACGGGAAAGAGCTTTTTGATGTGAGCGGTGCCGAGATGGAGCTGTACGGTTTGCTTACATGTACAAACCTAAATTATACGGATGAGTACAAAGCAGAAGCCTCTAAATGAACAATTCTGAGCTCAAAAACAGAGACTTGGATGTCTTATGGCATCCATGTACTCAGATGAAAGACCATGAGACACTTCCCCTTATTCCAATAAAAAAAGCACACGGAATTTATCTTGAAGATTTTGATGGCAACTCCTACATAGATGCCATCAGTAGCTGGTGGGTAAACCTTTTTGGGCATACAAACAGCTATATAAACCAAAAAATAAAAGAGCAGCTGGATACTCTAGAGCATGTGATTTTGGCGGGATTTACGCATGAGCAGGTAGTTAGACTCTCCGAGAGATTGCTAAAACTCTCTCCAAATGGATTAAATAAATGTTTCTATGCGGATAATGGCTCAAGTGCCGTGGAAGTAGCCCTGAAGATGAGCTACCACGCTCATAAAAACAGCGGCAAGGAGAGAAAACTTTTTGTCTCGCTAACAAACTCCTATCACGGCGAGACGATAGGTGCGCTTAGTGTGGGAGACGTAAAACTATACAAAGATACCTATAAGCCTCTTTTGATCAGGAGCATACAAACGCCTGTGCCAGAAGATATGAGCATAGAGGCGGCAAAAGAGGCTGCCGCAGAGTTTGAGAAGTTATGCAGAGAGAAGTCTGAAGAGATAAGCGCCATAATCTTAGAGCCGTTAGTGCAGGGGGCCGGTTCTATGCATATGTATCATAAAGAGTTTTTATTTTTAGTACGTAAAATTTGTGACAGATATGATATCCATCTAATTGCCGATGAAGTTATGGTCGGTTTTGGAAGAACAGGGGAGATGTTTGCATGCGAGAGCGCTAACATAACACCAGATTTTCTCGTTCTCTCAAAAGGTTTAACGGGCGGTTATTTGCCGCTTTCAGTCGTACTAACAACAAACGATATATATTTGAGGTTTTATTGTGACTATAATGAACATAAGGCGTTTTTGCACTCTCACAGCTATACTGGAAATGCGCTTGCGTGTGCCGCAGCAAACGCTACTCTTGATATTTTTGAGAGAGAGAATATAATCGATAAAAATAGAGAGATTTCCTCATATATGGGCAGTAAACTTTCAAAATTCAAAGAGCTAATAAATGTTGCTTCAGTAAGACAAACAGGCATGATTTGTGCGGTGGAGCTAAAAGGGTATGAGCCTAAAGATAGGATTGGGCTCAAAGTTTATCAGTATGGTCTTGATAACGGTGTGTTATTGCGTCCGCTTGGAGATGTAGTCTATTTTATGCCTCCATACATCATAACTAAAGAAGAGTGCGATAAGATGATGGATACCGCTTATGAGGCTATAAAGCAACTTCCCTAGTCAAAAGCAGAGTCGTTTTTCGTATTGTCAAGCAGAAGCAGTCTGCAGCTCTTCTCTAAAATCGCAATTTTTTTTGCCATCTCATGAATATCTCTGTTAAAAGTGTAAACCCCATAACCTCGAATAACCATAATATCAGTTTTTTTACTCTGGAAGTAGTAGGCAATTTCACTGCTTGCTCTCTCATACCAATCATCAAAATTTCTAGGGTCTACTATCTCTGTTGAGCCCAACTCCATATATCCAAAATAATCTTTTGGTGTGATGATGTTGTTGTCAAGCGAATAGGCTGTTGTAAATGGCGGCATACTAAAGCAGATGAATTTTGCATCCGATATTTGAGAGTAGATACTGTGGTGGATGTTAGAATCGATACTCGCCTGATTCCACCTATAGTCTTTTTTATAGTAGAGTTCTATGAGAGTGTTATCGTCAAGTGCATCAAAAATAGCCTCTTTTGTATTGATGATAAAACGGTTTGATTCCGTTTTTGCTGAGATGGAACCATGGAAAATGCCAAAAAAATCCTTTCTAAACATCGACAGCGCAAGTTTAGAGAGTTTATTTTTAAGGTGCTCTTTGTTCATTTGGTTTCTCCAATCTGATTTTAGTTTTAATGTAACTCTCTACTTAAACCAGCTTTTCATCTTCTCTATTGCCGAGTCCAAAACTCCCTCGTGTGGTTTTGACTCTATTCCAAAGGACTCTTGAAGTTTGCTTAAAAGTTCACGTTGCTCTTCGCTTAATTTTTTTGGATAGGTAATGTTAACCTGCGCAATCAAATCTCCTTTGCCGTGGCCGTGGACATCGTCTATCCCTTCGCCTTTAAATACGAAGTGCTGTTTGTCTTTTGTGCCGATATCCAGTTTTAATTCAAGTTCGCCGGTTAGCGATGGAATAGTTAGCGTGTCTCCTGCAACGGCTTGTGTGAAAAATACAGGAATCGCTATGTAAACATCATTGCCGTCCCGCTGAAAATGTTTGTCGGGTTTTACGCTAAAAGTGACGTATAAATCGCCTCTTGTTCCGCGTTTGCCTATGTTTCCCTTTCCTGAGACTCTAAGGCGGTTCCCGTTGTCTATTCCTTTTGGAACTTTAATGGTTACATTGCCTCTCTCTTCATGATACCCTTTTCCGTCACAGCTGTTGCAAGGTGCAGCGGGCGCAGAGCCGGCTCCATGACATGCAGGACAAGTTTGAGAGAAGGTCATGAAGCCTTGTTTAATAAAGACCTGACCTTGACCTTTGCATTGATTACATGTAGATAACTTACCATCTTTTGCACCGGTGCCTTTACAGCTGTTGCAAGAGTTTTTGTATCTAAACTCTACCTCTTTTTCGCATCCAAAAATAGCTTCGTTAAAACTAATTGACATGTCAACGTTCATATCAAGCGGATACTTCTCCATGTCTGCAGGATTTTGACGACGGCGTGAGCTTCCGCCAAAACCGTTAAACATCTCCTCAAACATTGAGCCTAAATCATCAAACCCGCCTCCTGAGCGACCGCGACCGCCCATGCCGGCAAGACCCTCTTTACCGTATCTGTCGTAAATACTTCTTTGTTTATCGTCACTCAAACATTGATAAGCTTCGTTACATAATTTAAATTTGTGTTCGGCATCACTGTCACCCGGATTTTTGTCCGGATGGTAAATTTTAGCCATTTTTCTATATGCTTTTTTGATTGTTGTTTGGTCTGCGTCTCGTGAGACTTCTAATATTTCGTAATAGCTTAAATCTTGCATATTATTTTAATATCCTCACATTTAAAATTTTTGCAATTATATCGTTTTAAATTTAATGTATGTATAATTGCATTTATGAAACACTATATACTATTTTTAATCACTATTTTACTGTTTGTGGGTTGTTCCACAAGACCTGAGGCAGTTGTTCCTGAGATAGCAAA
>DAIDMU010000101.1 GCA_027448805.1 Sulfurimonas sp.
GCGGTTTTAACGGACGATGAAATTATCGACATTGAAGCGACGAGGACAACAGGTAAGTTTCAACTCAAAAGTGGTTACACTTCAAAATTTTCCAATAGTACCGCGGTTGTTGATAACAGCGAATACTTACTTGCTGATGCCGCGACAATTTTTGATGTTTACACCGGTCTTTCCGCGGTAAGTATGGTGTATTTAATGATTTTGGTCGTCGGCTTTGGGGCGTATGGCTTTGTCCGTCTAGTAGGCGGAAAAATTGGTAATAAAATTGACAAACAAAATGGCTCCGGCGATACCCCATATCTCGCAGGTATTGCGGCGGGGGTTATGCTTTTTTTTCCCGTAAATCAAAGCGATATAGCGGCGGCGGCAGGAGAGGTTGGGGAGTATGAACTTCTTAAAACGCGATATCAAGAGTTTGAGAAGTTCGGCTATTACACTTTTAGTGACTGGGGCAAGGATGCCGCGAAAGTTGTTATAGACGCTGAAATAGGTGCTCTTATCCGCAAAAGCGGACTTGGAACAAAAGAAGCTATCGTTAACACTTGGGCTCAGAAAGTTCAAAGCGATAGGCTTAGTGATTTTTATATAAATAATTATAATTTATGTTTAAACAGTATATATCAACAAGACAAGCTTGTCCTTAGTGACGGGAAGGGAGTCTATTCTGAAACAGACAAAGGACTCTTCCCGTCTAGTGAACATTGGGCGGTTGCGGCAGATTTAGGAAAGCCTATGACAGATGGGTATTACGAGACAGGTCTTCGCGGAGTTCTTAGAGAGGGAGCAGCGGCAATAGGCGAATATCCAAAGTTCGCGTTTAGCGCTTGCGGCAAAGCTGATTATCTGAGTGATTATCACAAAGAAAGACAAGGGCAGCTTGAGAAGAGTTATGCTGCTCTTGTCACCGATAGTCCTGGTTCAAACAATAAAATACCGGCGTTTGAACAGCTCATCGAGTTTCAATATAAGCTTTACCGCGATTGGGGCTTTCTTGCTGTTTTAGGGCTACCGGTTACAAAAATGCAGACTGAGTATATCGGCGGGCTTTATAAAACCGGAGAGAGCGAGGTTTTGGAAAAGCTGAATCAAAATATAAGCGGCGGCAATGAAGTGCTTCATTCTATATTATCATCCCTACCATATCTGTTCGTCGTCCCTGGCGCTGGTAAAATTTTTGAGGTCGTTAAGGAAAATTCGATCGCAATCGGCGCGGCTAGCGGAGCAGTTATAGGTTCTCAAGCTGCCGACGGTTGGGGCAGCTTGTTCTATAGTGCGGTCGGAGCGATAGATGGTGCCGCAATCGGTGCTACCGGACCTGGCGCAGCATTAATCGCTACCGGATATGCTTATATGGGTGCTAAAATCTTATTGAGTTTAGCGCCAATTATTGCAATTCTAGCTATCGGCCTGTTACGATTTATTATAATTATTTTAAAGGTTTTTAGCTTTCATTTTTTATCGCTTTTTATAATGCCTATCATATTCATCCAGAAAAACGTTGAGGCTATGGGTAGGTTTACAGTTAAGATTTTAGCTACTATGCTTGAAATCCCTATTTTTGTTTTGTCGATTTGGTTGGCTGTGACCGCGAATTCCCTAATTCATACTATAGGGACCGTTTTTAGTAAGAATATCGTCGGGGGGATGTTGGCCAATAGCCTTAGCCAAAATCAGATAAATTCATCGATAGAAGTGGCTGGATATAATTTTAATAGTTTGGCTGACAAGCTCGTGCTATATATGTTTGATGGATTTATGGAAGTTGTTATTGCGGTTTTTAGCATCGTAATTGTCTATAAACTTATCATCTCTCTTCACACCGAACTGTTTCAGGCTATAGACCTTGCTTCAACAAGTGCAATCGACAGCTCAATCGATAGTATGAAGAATGAATCCGCTTCTTGGGGCGCGCGCATCTAGCGCACCTAAGAGTTTTAAAAAGAAAAAGTAGTGGCTCTGCTGCTGCCGTTTCTTCAAGAAACACCTACTAATTATTTCTTGCTCGCCTCATAAGCCTCTCTAGCCTTAGCCTCTTTAGCATACTCTTCATTAAACTTCATCTGCTCCATCTCTTCTCTTACATCTTTATAAATACTAAGCCCATTTTTTCTACGAAACTTTCTTATATTTTTCTCCCACATAACCATAAAAAGAAAAGGGAGAATTAGCCAGAAAGCAACCATTAAAAATGAGCGCAGCATCCCATTTCCTAAGAACTTGTCTAAAAAAGAATCAGCAGCCATTAAAAAAAGGAAAATTCCAAAAACTAAGAAACTATAAAATATAATATACCCAAACAATCTAGCCCCAAAACTACCCGCATCAACCTTTTCTGCACTATTATATTTTTCTCTTACCATCTTCTTTTCCTTTTTGTATTAAATAGATAGTGTTATTATAGGGCTGTTCAGCTTTCATGATATTTATTTAAAAGCCTGTCCGCTGTTTGAAGACTTGTTTTAGCATATCTCTTTGTAACTGCTACCGAACTATGCCCTAAGAGTTTTCCTACATTTTCAAGGCTCTCACCTTTGTTTACAAAAGTATTTCCTAATACATGACGAGTGTCATGAATACGCATTTTGTCAATACTGGCATTTTTTATTACTTGATTCCAGTGTCTTCTGAATGTATTTGATGTAACATGTGGAGTTTTTTCTCCTTCAAATATAAATCCTTTTGCTTGAACCCCGAATTCTATTAAAAAATCAGTAATTGGCTTGATGAGCGGATAATCTTGCCTTCGTCTAATTTTTGAATATTTATCCTCTACCACATATATATTTTGTTCAAAATGTATATGTTGCCATTGTAACGTGAGTGCCTCATTTAATCGTCTTCCAAAATATAAAAATAGCATAATGCCTCTATATTTCAAAGATTCATATTTGCTGATTTCTTCTATTAACTTTTTTCTTTTTTCTTCGCTCAACTCAAAATTAACAGTATTGTCAAAACTAGGTAAATTTACTTTAATAGCTGGATTAGTTTCTGATAGCCCTATGTCAATAGAATAGTTAAAAAGAGGTCGTAGTATCTGTTTTATTGTTTGAGCAGTTCTAGGCTTTAACCCTTGTCTCAAAATAGTGTTTACAATATTTTGAATATCAGAAGTCATAATTTTTCTTACCTCCATTTCTCCAATTGTATTTTTTATCCACTTGTCATAAGATTTTTGAGTAGTGTATATATTTTTTTCTGATAAAGTTGTTGACTTTAAGTCTATATAGTTAATCCAAAGTTCGTTAAGAGATTTAAAGTTTTTCTTTTTTAAAACACCGGTTTCTTCAAGTTCTGCTTTTAGCTCATTTCTTTTTGCCGCTGCATTTTTTACAGCTTGTAAACCTGTAATGTTTTGATACTTTAGAGTCTTTTTAATCTGCTTATTTCTAAAATAGAATTTGAGGACAATATCTATATCTTGATAATCAATTTTTTTGAGGTCATTTTTAGTGATTTCTTTGATATTAAAAATATTATTAGTGTCTTTAAAATACAATCCTTTTGTGTCAAGGTTATCTATGTTGATTTTAATTAATTGGTCTTGTAGTGCCATGAATTATGATTTTATTAAAAAAGTTTCTTTGTACTTCAAAATACCTAAAACGAGAATTTTATTAGTATCTATAAAATAAGTGATTGTATAGCCTTTAAAAATAAGGTCACGTATTTCATCATTATTAAAATGAATAGACTTTCTACACTTATAAGGCATAGCAGGAATATTTTTTATTTCATTTTCAATATTGCTACTAAATTCCAGTGCTCTTTCAAAACTATCCAGTGCTATGTAATCTAAAATTGTATCCAGCTCTTGAGAAAAGTCAGGGTGTCTGTCAATTTTCAAATCATACAGCCTTTTTATGTCTTGCTTTTAATCTTGCCTCGGTGTCTTTCCAAAAATTATCATCTATAGGAAGAAAACTATCAGGGTTGTTTTTATAGTCATTTAATCTTTCCTGTAGAGTGTTTGAATATTGTTCAAATTCACTTTCAACTTTGTCTGTTATAATAATTTCAATATTTTTATTTTGGAACATCTCTTTTACTGAGTTCAAAAAGTTAATATTGAGTTCATTGGAATTTAGGCTATATGCTGCTTGCATTATAAAGTCCTTTTTGAAATATGTTGAAGTATATCATATTTAATATTAGGGTACGGTTTGGGTACGGTTTTGTATATAAAACCATATAATATAGTATAACTTCAAAATGCGGAAGAAGCCCTATTTTGCGACTACATAGCATTGTATATAACTCTGTATAAATTGCTTTAATTAGACTTAGGATCTGGTGTCGCAAGACGTGGAAGTTCGAGTCTTCTCATCCGCACCATCTTACTTTAAAATCTCCCTAAATTACGAACTTCAAAGATTTCAATTTTTTAATAAAATAAATTTCTGATACTTTTTTGCCTGCTTTTTGATACTTTTTTAAAGGTCAAACTATGCAATACCTCCTCAAACAAAACGATAGCTTCTATTTTAGAAGAAAGATTCCAACTACTACAAAGAATATAACTTTCTCGTTAGAAACTAAAAATGGTAAAATAGCTAAACAAAAATTGGCACTATTTTTACATAAAGCGACACCACTGTTTTTAGTGCTTAAAAATCAGGATAAGGATGAAGTGTTGAAGAACTTAGATGATATTAGAGATATATTTGAACAATATGGAAAAGAAGCTCTTATAGAATATAGTGAGCTTGAAAAAGAGAGACATAAGCATTTAATATGTGTTTCCAAGAAAGGCAAAAAAAGGGATGGCTCTCATCCAAAATGCATCAAGAAATGGCTCAAAAAATTTCAAGACACGATAGCTGGGGATGTAGACAATCCAGAAGTTGATACATTGTTCAATGAAGTCTTTAGGCGAACTAAACTTGATGGTGCAATATTAGATAATTTAAATGATGACGATAAGCTGATTGCAAAATTCTTTCTCATAAAAGAAGAAGCCAAGGTGCTTCAAAACGATTTGCAAAGAGCAGAGAATTATTTCGGAACGAATGTTCAAACAACTCTATCACAATATCAGGCTATGCAAACTACTCCCAATCGATATTATGAAAAAACAATTGATGATATAGCGGAAGATTTTTTCCGTGTAAAAGAAAATGACACAAAAGAGATGCACAAATACAAAGAGCCATTTGAGATTTTTAGAAATGTGATCGGCAAGAAATATTTTATTGATATAACCGCAGAAGATATGCAAGATGTGGTTTATGTATTTAAGAATTTGCCCCCAAAAGTTGAAAGTGAAAATATTGAGTTATACAATAAGTTTAAAGGGGATTATAGGGCTCTTGTAGAACATGTTGTAGAAAATGGTATCACGACAATTAATTTAACGACAGCGCAGGGCAAATTGTCTAACTTAATGGCTTTGGTGGATTATGCCGTTGATAGAGAAAGGCTTGATAAAAATCGTCTCAGAATCAAGCATGTACTACCATCAAAGAAAGAGCTCGAAAATGCACAAGAAAAGGATAGTGCTACGAGAGTTGATTTTAAAACAAATGAGCTCAATGCTTTGTTTAATGAGAGTACATGGTATACAGAGAAACTGAATCATTATCTACAACATGAGCAGGATAGAATCTATATACCATTGATGGGTTTATTGCAGGGTATGCGACTCAATGAAATTGCACAGCTTTATGTCAATGATATAATTGAAGATGATGGCATCCATTACATTAGAATAGACCAAGTAAATCCCCAACAAAAATATAAAAACAAGAGTGCAAAACGAAAAGTGCCGATACATAGTAAGTTAATTGAGCTTGGCTTTTTAAGTTATGTTCAAAAGGTAAAAAAATCTGGCGAAGAAAGAGTATTTCATCAACTCTATCACACTGAAAAAAAAGGCTATGGGCAAGCATTTTCCAAAAAGTTTGCCAATAAAAATTTTAAGATTCAGTGGATAGAAGAAGAGAGATTAAAAGACAAAAGAACCTTGGTGGATTTTCACTCATTTCGTCATTGCTTTGCTACTCGAATAGTTGGAAGAATTGAAGACTCAACGGTAGATGGACTGATGGGACATCAAGGAAAGTCTGAAAATAAGATAAGATATGACCACAAACATCTTAAAATCTTAAAAGCAGGAATTGAAAAATTAGATATAGAAGATATAGATTTTTCTCATCTTCAAGCTGTGATAAATTCAATAAAATAATTTTTCGTGACACTTTTTTAAAATAATATCAAGGGCACCTCTACAGCCAACTTCGTTGGCTTTCAAGGTGCGAAAGAAAAAACTATTTTTTGGAGTAGTAAGAAAGAATAGAAGAGAGAAAGCTATCTGAGATAAAAGGGAACTGAACGAGATGCTTATCTGATGTCAAACCATCCTTTAGAATAGCTCTGCCTTTATTAAAGTCCTGAATCTCTGTAGCAGTAATTCGTTCTCTAATGTTGTCTTTTAAATCTATAATATTAATATTATAGTCACTGGTTGTTTTCATAAGAACACGAGACTGAATATTATTTACTACCGAGGTAGGCAAGATAGTATTATCTATTTTTTGCCCAAATAAAAATAATAAAATACCGCTTGAACGCCCTTGCATAGCAATTAAAGCAAGTTTATTGAAGATTGATTCACGGATTTTTTTATCTGGGTATACACTCACAGCACCAATCTCATCAAATATCAGTAAAGTGAAGTTATTTAGCTTCCTAACTCCAGTTTTTAACATCAACTCTTGTGTCTGCTTTAAATCAAGTAGCACATCATCAAGCAAAGCATCTAAACGCTCAATATCGCTTACAAACTCAACCTTATCTATATTTTCATAAGCTTTAAGCTCTACACCGCCCTTTAAATCAATCATGTACATTTTATTAATGCGGTGCATATTAAACAAAAAGTTGATATTAAGCAGGTGCATAAAATTACTCTTACCGCTTCCGCTCTCTCCCACTATCAAATGATGGTCTAAGGTGTCGAGAGAGCGATAATAGAAGCCTTTTTCGTATATGCCTAACAAAAGATGGTCCTTTTTAAAAATACCCATCTCAATTTCATAAAACTCAGGGAGCTTGTAAAAAGAGAGCTGTACGCTTTTGCTTTTTTGTGGGTATATGCTTACTTCAAATCTCTTATCTATCAATCCAAGATAGTGCAAAATCTTCTCTGCTGATTGCCTATAGTTCTCAATGTCGATAGATGTGAAATTGCTATATTCGAGGCTAAAACGCTTTAAATCCTTTGTGTAAATCTGCTCTATAACACTCTTTGGCTTCATCTTTTCCTTACTTACAAAATAATCTAAAAACAGAGTTCGTTTATTTCTTGTCTCTATTAAAGTATTATGAGAAAAGATGCTGTGAAAATTCAGAGAGTAAGGCATCACAATATATTTCCAGTACCGTGCATAGAAATAAGTTATTAAAACAGCTGATACGCTTAACAAGAAATAGAGAAAATCGAGCTTCATTTTATAATCTATCCCAAGTAAGTAGACATACCCAATAAAGCTAAAAATAACCAAGAAGCCAACAATTAAGAGGCTTCTAAAATAGCTAATAATTCCATATATCATGCTTTTAATATAGGCTCAACTTGTGTGAAAAACATTTTGTTCTGGTATGAGCTTATTTTTACAGGTATCTTTACATTTAACCCCTCTTTTAAGAGTGTCACATCTTGAGAGTCCGTAATTTTTACTTGTTGAATCTCAACTCCGCCATCATCTTTTTTATTCAAGAATTGTGCATAAACCGTTTCTTGTCCCTCGAATGATTTTTTTGATATAGCATAGATGCTACCAGTCATAATAAGTTTTGTGTTCATAGTTGTAAATCTCCATTATTTTTGTGTATTGTGACTTTTCATAGGTCAAGTTATGATTTATGAAAAGAGTGAAGCTATCCAGCGAATAGGCATAGCCGACTTGACGCTTATAACGAGTTACATCCGCGAAGAAGTGAATCTTCGCTTTATCTATGTTTCCATGCTTTTTAATTGCTTTAGCCTCGTCTTTATGAAGCTTCCTTAGTTTAAACATATTCTCCAAGATATAAGAAAATAGGCTCATATCTTGCTTTTTGGCTTCATTTAGAAGCTCTTCTTTTATCTCTTTATCCAAATTATGATAAATGATTCTGTACTCAGCCATGCTTAATGGCAAATTTGACATCGTAATGATTCTGATTCTATGATGGCGCTTCCATCCATCCAGTATTCTTGCATTATAGTAGTCTGCACCGTCTGCAAGATTTTTGACTATATATTTTGTGATATATTTGCTTGCTCTGTTGATACCAGTTTTAACACTTTTAGTATCAGTCTCATGTAACTCATCTCCAATAAATTCGAGGTCTGTTTGACTTAACTCGAACTCATTAATAAGATTATCAAATATTTTTTCAATAATCTTGTTTTTTTCTTTTTTGACATAAAAAAGTATATGGAAATGTGGAATGAGGGTTTTATGCTGCTCAACAACTTTAATGTAGAGAAGCTCTTTTGCATGTAGTTTTACTCTCTTGTAAAAAGTTCTGTAGATATGGTTTAAATACTGATAACCAATACTTACAGCCTCTTCAATGCTCTCAAACCCAAAGTGCTCATTAAGTGCAACATAGTTGCGTTTACCATTATGTCGAACGCTTTGAAAGGGATGAAACTTGCTTGGAAGCGTTAGAGTGATGAAAATCGGCACTAACCCATCATCTCTGGCAATCTTTTCAAGAGCATAAACTTTTTGCTCTATGCTTTTTGTGTAATTCTTGTAATACTTCTCAAAACTATGATGCAGCTGTAAGAGTTCACCAGTCTTCTCATTTTTTAGAGTCATATTTTTTAAATAGCTCTGTTGATTGTGCTCTTTTTTTAAGCTTGTATGATAATAATCATCTCTTAATTTGATGAACTCTTTATATCTCTGTGTTTGTTGTAATCGTTTTGTGGCTTTTAGCATTTCTCCTCCGTTGCTTTTAAAAGCTCCTAAAAGGAGAAGTTGAAATTATCTACAGTCGATTATTTTGCACCTTATATGTATGTAATAGGAAGTTTTTAAAAAAAATGATAAAATGGAATGTTTTATTTGAATCATTTACATATATGTGATGTTAAACAAAATTGATACTGTGATTAATATTTTATTGATTCATGTGTGGTGGAGGAGTTTTATTATTAAAGATGAATATTTAGGTTTGAAAAGAGAGATTTGTAGATGAGTGTTTTTAATTCAGAAAAAATAATTAATGTTCAATCTCCACATGATAAGCTAAAAATATATTATGCAGGTTTTGACTTCAACAAGTTCATGAGAGATGAACTTGTTGAACAGATACTGGATGTTTTAGTAGATTTTTCTTATGGTTTTCATACAGGAATTTTAGAAAATAAATATAATAGAAAAATTCTGAAAGAGGCTGCTCGTTCACTTTATAAAATTGATAGTTTTCAAAAATCAAAAATTAAATATATTGATGAAGAAGATGAATTTACAGATATTGAAGACAAGTATCTTAAGAGAGGTGAGTTTGGTGAATTGATATTACATTTGTTGCTTAGAGATTTTCATAATTCATTACCTTTACTATCAAAAATTTATTTTAAAGATTCAAGAGGACATGCTGTTCATGGGTTTGATGCTGTACACATAGCTCCAGATATTGTAGACAATACTAAGTTTTCATTATGGTTAGGGGAGTCAAAGCTATATACAAATGGTAAAAGTGGAGTTAAAGAACTTACAAAAGATATCAATGAACATTTTCAAAAAGATTATTTACGAGATGAATTTACTTTAATATCTAAAACAATTGATGCAGGTTTTTACACTCTCGAACAGTTTAAAGACTTGAATAAAAAACAAGAATATGAAAAATTTTTACTTCAGAAAGAAGAATGGTTGGCAAAAATTGATGGAAAAGAAAAACTACAAGCTATTTTATCTTCTGTAACTGTGCCTATGTTGTGTACTTACACATCTGATACATTCAGTAAATTTAATGACGAAACAAGTAAAGATTTTTTAGATGCATTGGAGAGTGAAGTAAAAGAAATTGAAGAATACTTTTATAAACATCTTAATATTCCAAGTCCAATCACAGATTTGAATATTATTTTATTACTTTTTCCTGTGCCATCAAAAAAAGAACTTGTACAACATTTACATATTGAAGTTAGTAAATTGCAATGATTGAACTTGATGAAATAATAAAAAATATTATTGATGAAGATAAGATTGGTTTTGATATAAGTTTTGAGTATGCAAAAAATTGTTCTATGTTATTGCGAAAACAAGAAACCAAAAGTTTGGGAAGAAAACTAATAATTAATATTATTGATAATTGGAAAAAAATAGATGAGAGTACCCATGATATTTGGATAGATTTAATTGAATCGGAAGGGTTTTACCCTTATTTAGAAAAAGAGAAGTTAAATTTAACAAGTACGGCAAGTGCTTTACGAAAAGAGATGAGTAAATCTAAAAATTTAGATTTTTATTTACATGAAGAACAAATGAGAGTTAAAAATTTGCTTGATAGTGATAAAAATGTAATAGTGAGTGCACCAACAAGCTTTGGGAAAAGTTTGTTAATTGAAGAATTGGTGGCCGAAAGAAAATATAATAACATTGTAATCATTCAACCAACTTTAGCACTGCTGGATGAAACAAGAAAAAAACTTAAGAAGTACGATGAACATTATCATATTATTGTTAGAACTTCACAAGAACCTTCAAGTCAAAAAGGCAATTTATTCTTATTAACAGCAGAGAGGGTTATGGAATATTATGATATACCATTTATTGATTTATTAATAATTGATGAGTTTTATAAATTAAGTGCCAATAGAGATGATGAAAGGTCAGATGTTTTAAATAATGCTTTTCATATGTTATTAAAAAGAGATAATGTTAAGTTTTATTTACTTGGACCAAATATTGATGAAATTTCAGATGGTTTTATTGAAAAATATAATGCTGTATTCTATAAAACAGATTACACATTAGTCGAACAATTGGTTTATGAAAAGTATTCTGAAGAATTTGGTGATAGGGGAGTAGCAAAAGAAAATAAAGAGTCGGCATTGTTCATAGAGTTATTAAAGTTAAAAGATGAGCAAACAATGATTTATTGTTCATCTCCAAGAAGTGCCAGAAGTTTGGCTAAAAAGTTTTTGTCATTTTTACAAGAATATACAATAAAAAATGATTATGACATTAGCTTGATTGAATGGATAGAACAGTATGTTCATAAAAATTGGATGTTAATTGAATGTTTAAACTATGGAATTGCTTTTCATGATGGAGCCCTACAAAAGCATATTTCATCATCTATAATAAAATATTTTAATGAAAAAAAACTACATTTTTTATTTTGTACTTCTACAATTATAGAAGGAGTTAATACAAGTGCTAATAATATTATTATATTCGATAAATATAAAGGTCAACGAAAACCTGAAAATATAATTGATTATTTTGATTATAGTAATATAAAAGGTAGAGCTGGTAGGATGATGATTCATTATATAGGTAAAGTTTATAATTTTAATGAGCCATTCATTGAATCAAAAAATTTAAAAGTTGATATTCCATTTTTTGAGCAAAACCCCATTAAAAATGAAGTGCTAATACATTTAGATGAAGAAGACATTATCGATAAAACTTCAACTCAATATAAAGAAATTAGTGCTTTATCTAATGATGAAAAAAATTTATTTAAAAAGAATGGTGTTTCAGTTAAGGGACAACAAAACATTTTAAAAATAATAAGAAAAAATATTAGTTCAAAAAAAGAATTAATTTTATGGAATAGAAAACCTAATTATGAACAGTTGAAATATATACTAACTTTGGCGTGGAATAATTTAATAAAAGAAGGGGAAACGACTTCTCCAATGAACCTTGGTAATTTGGTTAGAGTGACCTATTGGTATGAAACAAATGCATCAATAGGCTGGTTGGTAAAAGATATATATTCAAATGATAAAAAAAATATAGAATGGGTATCCGAAAATCAAAATAGAATCACTGAAAAAGTAAAAAATCTATCCAAAGATGATAGGAAAGAGTATAAAACCGGTAAGGAATGGAAGAAATTTGAAGCGAATAAGAGCTTAATGAAATTAGATGATTTAGAGTTGATTGATAAGGCAATTCGTGAAGCATTTAATATTTTAAAGCACTGGTTTCAGTATAAAGTGCCTAAATGGTTAAGAACTATAAATACAATTCAGGAATTTGTTTGTTTAGAAAAAAATATAAAATCAGGTAACTATTTATATTATGCAAATAGAATAGAAAGTGATTTTATACGAGATAATTTATCAATACTCAGAGAATATGGAATACCTAAATCAGCAATAAATAAAATAGAAAAATATATTACCTCAGATATGGATGAAAATGAAGTTGTAAAACTTGTAAAAAGTAAAAAATTTATTGAACAAATAAATTTTATTGCATATGAAAAAGAAAAGATTGAAGATAGTCTGTAATAACATGAAGTTAAGGAGCAATAAAATGAATATGTATGTATTTAGAATAGCTAAGGGACATGAAGGTGGAGAACCAGTAAACGATTGTCCAATTGAAATGATGAGTAAAGAACAAACAATCAGGGCTAAATTAAAAGATATTGAAGAAGATATTATCCCATATCAAAGTAATAATTACTTGGATTATTTACATAGAGAGTTATGGCAATGTGGAAAGCTCCGTCAAGGCTGGGGAATTGAAGGCTTAGATTTAAACATCTATGATGAAGATAAAAGTCAATGGATAGAAAATTATATTTTAGCTGCTAAAAAATATTGGGGAGTTAAAATTACAAATGATTATTGCCATGTGGCGATGGGAAGATATAACATATTAAAACATCTAATAAAAGCTGAAAAAGAGGATTTTATTTTTATTCCTAAACACTCATTTGATAAACATCATGATGAAAGTTCTTTTACAGTTTGTCAAATTGTTGGAAAATATTATTTTGATTTAGATAAAAAGTATAATGATTTCGGGCATGTTGTGATTGTTAAAAATATAAAATCATATACATATTCTAATGATACTCTTTTAGCTGGTGATTTTATTGGCTACAGAAAAGCTCTTGGTAAAATAAAAAAAACCAATCAATTATTTAAAGAAAAAAGATTTAAACAATTTATGAAAAATAATTATTCAATTACAATTTAAAATTGAGATACATAATAAGCAATGTTTAATAGCATAACGGTAAATGGAGTAGGATAACCCTCGGCTACACCTCAAGGATGTAGACTTATAAGGGAATTACACTGAAAGTATAGGAAAATGAGAATGAAAGATAGCTTAATTAATAAATTTATATCTCAAGAGAGGTTTGGAAGCTACAAGAGTGTAGATGAGTATATGGAGAATTTAACCTTCTCCAAAAACTCTTATATTCCTTTGTCTGTGCTTGAGATTGCTCTTCGCAATGCTATAAATAACTTTTTGAGTGTTAAAGTTGGAAATGACTGGTATGAAGATGCAAACTTCCTTACAAAAGACAGTATCAGAAAAATAGAAGAAGCCAAAAATGTACTTCAAAGCAGAAGAGAGAATATTTCCAAAAATAAAATAATTGCTGAACTTTCTCTTGGTTTTTGGGTAAATCTCTTCAAAAAGCCATATGATAAAAAATTGCGTATCAACGAGTTAAAGAGAATTTTTCCTAATCTTCCAAGCGCCAAAGAGAAGCTTATCAATAGAGAAGTGCTTTATAGAGAACTTAACCATATACGCAATTTTCGCAATAGAGTATTTCATTATGAAAAAGTTATAAATAAAGATAATTACAACAGTGTACATAGTGAAATATTTGAGATACTATCATATTTTGACAGTGAGCTAAAAGAGATTGCATTTTCAATAAACAAAATATAAATAACATGGTAGAATAATGATACAAAAAGTGGTGCGTTCTGATACTTTTTTTATTTTTTGAATATTAATAGTCCCTGAAACAGGGTGGTTTTAGACTTTATGGTGTGAACTGGTCGGCTCTTCTCATCCGCACCATCTTTTTTAAAAACAATCAATCTTCAATTAAATTTTTCACAACATAAAATTAGCACAAAACAGACAACTTCATTCAAGCTAAAGCAGTGCTTTTTTTAATTTATTGTATAATTCACAAAAAACAGGGCTTGGTTATGCAGATAAACATTAAATACTTATCAAGTAAATGGCTGATGCCTTTTTTGCTCATCACGCTGCTTGTAGCCATCAGTATAAATTTCCATTATCTTGTTTTTCACACATTTGCGGAGTATTTTGCTGTGTTTGTGAGTATAGGCATAACCCTTATTTCATACCACACATATTCACTCACAAACAATAGATATCTGCTGTTTATAGGGCTTGGGTATATATGGATTGCACTGCTTCAAATGTTACACACTCATACATATCTGGGAATGCCTTTTTACGATATTAAGAGTTCAGATGTGTCCATAACTTTTTGGATTTTCTCTCGTATATTTGAAGCTTCAGTGCTGCTAATAGCCCCATTTATGAGATATATGGAGTATAAAAGTTACAAAGTCACTATACTGTTTTCAATAATTACTGCTATCATTATTATCATATCATTTAACTTTCCTCCGAAATTATTTATTGTCGGGGAGGGATTGACAGCTCTGAAATAGGATTGGAGTATTTTATTATTGCTCTTTTGCTCCTAGCTCTATATATAAACAAGCTGCATAAAGGCGAGTTTACCAGTGTTGTTTATCAAGCTATGAAGTATGCCATTGTTTTAACCATATTGGCAGAAATCTCTTTTACCTTTTATAGCAATGTTTATGATTATATGAATGTTGTAGGGCATATTTTTAAATTTTTATCTTTTTGGATATTGCTGCAGGCTATTATAAAAACATCGCTTGAAGATCCCATCTCTCTTATGCGTAAGAGCGCTACTACTTACGAAGTTATCCCATACCCGTCGATAATCGTAGACAGAAGCGGAATCATCAGACAGGTAAACAGGGCTGCTTGTACCTCTTTAGATAAAGATGAGGCAGATATTGTCGGTATGAGAAACCACGATATGTTTCATCCAAAAAGCATAAAAGAGGAGCTTTGCCCTATCTGCCAATCAATAATGGATAATGAAGAGCTGGAGGATTGTGTTCTTGGTAATAAGGAGTTGGGAACTGTGACGCAATACTCACTAAATCCAATACGCACAACCGAAGATAAAATAAACGGTATGGTTCAGGTAAGCATAGATATGACACATACACTGCTCCTTGAAAAGTCACTTTTAAATCAATACAAACTGCTCCAAAACATTATTGATACCGTTCCTGTAAGAATCTTTTGGAAAAATATAAGCGGTCAATATCTCGGTGCGAATGAGCTTTTTGTTCAAGATGCAAAACTTAACTCATTAAGTCAGCTCGTAGGCAAAAGCGAAAATGATTTAGTATGGGAAAAGGATGAGATAGAGCGTCATATAAAAGATGACGAAGATATCATAAAAAGCGGAGAATCAAAGATTCAATATGAAGAGACGCGAAAAGATAAAAACGGCGAGACAACCATACTCTCATTGTCAAAGGTTCCACTAAGGGACGATGGTGGACAGATAATAGGCGTAGTCGGCAGTTATGAAGATATAACCAAGAGAAAAAATCTAGAGCACAAATTGGAAAAACAGCAGGAGATTCTGCGCTATCAGGCACATTATGATGTCTTGACGCATCTGCCAAACAGAGTTTTGCTTCAAGATAGACTCATTCAAGCAATCCATAAAGCAAAAAGAGACAAGAGTGAGTTTGCTTTGCTCTTTATCGACCTTGACCAGTTTAAGCAGATTAACGATACTCTTGGGCATCAAGTAGGCGATGAGGTGTTGAAAATTTTCGCCTCAAGGCTAAAAAATTCAATCAGAGTTGATGACACGCTTGCAAGAATAGGCGGGGATGAGTTTACGATTATTTTAGAAAATTTAAAATCACTCGAAGATGCTTCTATGTTGGCGCAAAAAATTATCGAAAATGCAAAGCAGCCAATAGATATCGCAGGACATCTGCTCTATGTTTCATCCAGCATGGGAATAAGCATCTATCCAAAAGATTCAACAGAGATGCAGGATTTGTTAAAGTATTCGGATAGTGCGATGTATAAAGCAAAAGAGGAGGGTAGAAATAATTTTCAATTCTACTCTCCGGAGATGACGCAGATCGCGATGAGTAAAGTCGTTATGCAGAATGATTTAAGAAGCGCTATAAAAAATGAGGAGTTTGTTGTCTACTACCAGCCTCAGATAGACATTTCAAAGGAAAAAGAGACTCTTGTCGGGCTTGAAGCGCTTGTTAGATGGGAGCATCCGCAGCTTGGACAGATACCGCCGTTTCAGTTTATTCCGATGGCTGAAGAGACGGGAATGATTGTAGAGCTTGATAAGCTGGTAATGAAAATTGCAATAAAGCAGGTTTCCGCTTGGTACAACGAGGGACTTAACCCTGGAGTATTATCGCTAAATCTTGCGATGAAGCAGCTGCATCAGGATGACTTTATACCAGCAATCAAAAAAATTATAGAAGAGAGCGGATGCAGAGAGAAAAAAAATCTCTCTTTTGAGATAACAGAGGGGGATTTGATGATAAATCCTGAATCATCAATCGAGAAGCTCAATATGCTTAAAGAGTTGGGAATAGAGATAGCAATCGATGATTTTGGAACCGGCTACTCATCTCTTTCATATTTAAAACGTCTGCCTGTAGGCAAGCTCAAAATTGACCAGTCCTTCTCAAGAGGCGTTCCAAACGACAGGGATGACGTAGTTATCTCCAAGACTATTATCGCTTTAGCAAAAAATCTAAACATGAAGGTTATTGCAGAGGGAGTCGAGACGCAGGAGCAAAAAGAGTTTATGTATGAAAACGGCTGTTATGAGATTCAGGGCTATTTATACTCCAAACCGCTCAAGGCGGATGAGGCAAGAGAGTTTATATTGAAATATCAGCAGTAGATACTATTTTACTTTTAAGGCCTCTTTGTAAAATTTTTTAACCCCTTTTTTAGCTTTGACATCAAGGTCGTAAGATATATATTTTAGGTAGTTGAGTATCTCTTCTTGAGGAATTTTTGTTCTCTTGGAGGCCTCATTTAAGATATATCTTGGAATTTTAACTCTCTTCTTTAGGAAATTTTTTTCAATTTTTTTATAAAGTTCTCTATCCTTATGAAAACAGAGCAGGGCAAACACAAAGGGGAGATTGTACTTCTCGTTCCACATCTTTGCCAAATCAACATGCTGTTTATTTTGGAGATAGTATCTAAGAGCTTTGTCGCCTATGAGAACCTCGCCTTGAACATTTAATATTTTTGCAAGTACATTAGAAGTCTCTGAATCCTTGTCGCTTACATCTTTTACATGCGGAATTACCAAAACGCTTAAAACCTCTTTTTTGGCGATGATTCCAAGATTTACATGTTGATATTTTTTTGCTCTTATGCTAGATATAAAGGCGGCATCAACTTTATGCGAGAGAAATTTTTTGTTGGTTTTTGCCGGAACATCTTTGTAGTAGTTCATGCTCATGCTCTGCTGGGAGCTTTTTGTAAAGCGCTTCATAAAAACATGAAAGGGCAGAAGATTTAGATACTCTATTTTGCCAAAAACCAATGTTGTCTCCAAGTGGGAATAGGCGAAATTATACAGCTCTTAACTTATAAAAAAGATGAGTTTGATATAATCATGGCAATAAAAATAGTTTGGGAGCAATCTTTTGGTAAGAGTGGAATTTTTAGGACCAATACAAAAAAAGCCATTAGAGTTGGATATTTCAAATCTAAACGAATTGGCAAAAATACTCCAAGAAGATAAAGAGATGCAGCCGTGGCTTGAAAACTCTGCTGTTGCCGTTAATGATACACTTGTGAGCAGCAGAGACGTTGCGCTAAAAGACGGCGACAGAGTTGCTCTTCTTCCGCCTGTTTGCGGAGGCTGATGTATGCTTTATCTATATGATGGCCCGCTTAATGTCCCGACCATTTTAAAAGAGTGGTACGAGCAAGAGGCTAAGAGCAACTACGGGGCGTATATACCATTTGTCGGAACTGTAAGAAGTGAAGATAATATTGATGGACTTAGCTTTGACATTTATGAGCCTATACTTCGTAGTTGGTTTGAAGCTTGGAAGCAAAAAGCAAAAGCCAAGGGTGCTGTTATAAAAATGGCTCACTCAAGGGGCGATGTAATGCTTCATGAGTCCTCATATATTGCCGCTGTTTTCTCTCCAAAACGCCGTGTTGCATTGGAGTTTATTGATGAGTTTGTAGAGGATTTTAAGGCGTCAGCGCCGATTTGGAAATATGATTTAAAGAACGGAAAAAGAATCTACGCTCTTGAGCGTTCAACTGCGATAAAAGGGAGCGGCTTATTATCTTAAGAATAAGCCGCCTTTAGTCGCCACAGCGGCGTAAGCGGAGTTTAGGGACTTTGTTCCTAAATGGGGCTAGTAAAATGAAGGAAGCCTTCATTTTACTAGGTGCCCCTTGAGGGTATGCAATAAAATTAAGGATTTTTAAAATGAGTCTATTATCTTATGAAACAAGCCAAAATATGCTGGATTTGCTACATGTAAATTCTCAAAGGAGCGAAAATGTAGCCTTAAGCTCATCTCTTGGAAGAGTTTTAGCCGAAGATATAGTAGCGGAGTACAGCGACCCTCAGTTTCCAACCGCTTCAATGGATGGGTATGCGGTAATTCACTCAGATTTGGATGGTAAAGTCATATCAATAGTGGGGGATAATCCTGCCGGAAGCGAAGAGAAAAGAACTCTCAAAAGCGGTGAGTGTATTAAAACTTTTACCGGCTCTATGATGCCTTACGGAGCCGACACGCTAATCCAGATAGAGAATGTTACGGTTGAAGATGAAAAAATTATTATAAACGAGAGTGTTCCAAAAGGCTCATCTGTTCGTCCTGTTGGAGAGGGGTATAGAGCAGGAGATGTGCTTGTCAAAAAAGGTACGAAAATCGGCTTTGTTGAAATAGGCGTTATGGCGGCACTTAACCGCGTGATGGTAAAAGTTGCAATAAAACCGCGCATTGGGGTTGTATCAACAGGAAGCGAGATTCTGGACCTCGGTGTAAACAGTGACAATCCAGCTCAGATAAGAAGCTCAAACAATTACACTCTTGCGGCGCTTTTTGAGCAGGCAGGAGCGGAAGTTGTACAGCTTGGAACAGTCGGAGATGATAAGAATTTAATAATGCAAACTTTTGAGAATGCTCTTTCATGCGTTGATATCTTGGTTAGTACCGGAGGTGTCAGTGTCGGGGATTACGATTTTGTCAAAGATATAGTTCCTCGCATAGGTGCAGAGGTTATCTACAAGGGCGTAGCAATAAAACCTGGTAAACATATTTTGGTAGCGCAAAGAGCGGACAGATTTGTTTTAGCACTTCCAGGGTTTGCTTATTCATCGACTGTAACGGCAATTCTTTATGTACTGCCTCTGATTGCAAAGATGCTTGGACGAGAGAGCGCATATAAAACAGTGGCGGCAAAGCTCGGCGAAGATTTTACAAAAAGAAGCAGACTTACAGAATTTACGGCATGTAACGTAGTTGTTGAAGACGGCGAATATTTTGTAAACTTCAAGGGCAAAAAAGTTGGAAGTTCGGCGATACTTACCAACATGTTAGACTCAAGCGCTCTGATGATTACAGGAGAAGATGACGGAAACCTCTCGGAGGGCACTTTTGTAAACGTTATCCTTTTGGATAATTTTTAAAACAATAAACTATCTGCTTTATAGAGGCCAGCTTCGGTGCCATAGCGGTTAGCAAAAGCCATATAGGCTTTGCTCATATGGTGGCTAAAACAGCGTCGGCTGAAGCTCTTTTAGCTTGTAGCTTTTTCTGTGAATCTCCGAGTATCCGTGCTTCTTTATCATCTCTACATGCAGAGCGGTTCCGTACCCTTTGTGTTTTTCCAGCTGATACTGCGGATATCTTTTAGCCAGCTCCAGTATATCCCTGTCGTGCGTCACTTTTGCAATAATGGAAGCTGCACTAACCTCTGCAATTTTGCCGTCAGCTTTTACCATTGTTTTAAGACCGCTAACCCCAAATGCTGAGTTTCCGTCAAATAGGTACTCACTACAAGTTAGATTTTTCATAATCTCCACAAGAGCCCTTTTTATGCAGATTGAAACCCCGAAATCATCAATATCTTTTGCTGAAAATTTTACTATGTGGTATGCGGACTCTTTGATTATCAACTCATATAGAGCCTCTCTTTTTTTTTCGGTAAGTTTTTTTGAGTCATTTAAACCTTCTATATGCCCGTTTAAAATACATCCTGCAACAACTAAATCTCCTGCAAGCGGACCTCGCCCCGCCTCATCAATTCCACATAACATATACTCATCCTTGATTTTATTTATATTTTCATAAAACCCCTGCAACTTAAGGGTCAAATCTATGATTTTGGGGTACCCAAAGTGAAGCCGTTTGGGGAAAGTGTAAATATATTTACACCTCAATCTCCGATAGCCCAAATATCAAACGGAATCATCTCTACGCGTGAGAGCGGATGGCTCATGCTCCCCTCCGTGCTCATGGTAATTGCCGTCACTTTTTTAATCTGATATGCAAAAAGAAATGCCTCTATGGCCTCCATCTTTTTAAAGAGCGTTCTCTCGTCTGCAAAGGGTATCCCTAAAATTACCTCGTCACTTTGCGGCAGATAAAAATCAATCCCGTCATCGTAAAAACACTCTCTGCCCGATTTTAAAAGTTCTAAATATATCATATTTTCAAAAAGTTTACTGAAATTTTTATCTATAGTCAGGGCAGATTTTAGAGAGATGTCGCAGAGATAGATTTTTCTGATGGCTTTTGGATGGTTTGTTTTTTGGAGCTGATGGATGTACCCTTTTGAGCTTAGGCTCTCAAATGAGATATATAGTTTGTCTTTGGATATTTTTTTAGTATGCTTTAGTCTCTCATATACAGAGTAAGGAGACAGTTTTTGTGCCATCATTTTTGTACAAAATATCAAAATATCCAGCTCCATGGCACTTAGTGTGTTTCTCAATGTTTTTTGAAGATAGACAACTCTTTCGTCGCTGTTAATCTTGTGCATAGAGGGAAATCCGCCTAGTTTAAAAAAATGGTTCAGTGCGGTTGAGTCATACTTGTGTTCGTAGGCCAAAAACTCCTCATAATCAAGCGGATATAGTTTTACGCTCGTTAAAAAATCTATCTCATGGTGAACTTCGCTGCAAATGAGGAGCTGAGGTACATTTACAATTTGGATATCTTCTATATAGTTGTCCAGAACAAGCGTGTTTATCTTATATTTATTGCAAAATGGCGAAAGAGCCTTGTTTAGCTCATCTATATCAATACGTAAATCTCTGCAGTCTATGTAGATGTAACTATTTTTTTTAAGTCCCAAAAGATAGTTTTTGACCAGTTTTGTTTTTCCGCTTTGCGATATCCCGTTAATTTGATAGCTTAAATCATCTAAAAATAGTTTTCTGAAGTGAAATTTATCCATAGTGATGTCAGTTTTATATAATTCTTCAAGTAAAATTTCCATACTGCAATTCTATCATTTCCTTGCTTAAAGGAAATAAATTAATACAAAATTCAAATTTTAGCCCATATATTCTTGAATAATGAAGATAGTTTGGATACAATTCCGCTCCCTTAATATAGTTAGGCTAGACCTGACGAGTTCTTTAGAAGGAAAAACATGGAAAAAATTCGTTTAAAATTGAAAGCTTATGATCATCGTGTACTTGATAGATCTGTAGCGTCAATAGTTGAGGCTGTCAAGCGTACAGGCGCGGTCATTCGTGGTCCGATACCTTTACCAACAAAGATTCGTAAATATACTGTTTTGAAATCTCCGCACGTTAACAAAAGTTCACGTGAGCAGTTCGAAATTCGTATGCACGCTAGAGTAATCGATATCGTTTCTGCAACGCCGGAAACAGTAGATTCTCTAATGAAACTAGATCTTGCACCAGAAGTGGACGTAGAAGTTCGCTCTATGGATAAGTAGGAGGTCATCGTGGAATATATTGTTGAAAAAATCGGTATGAGCCGTACTATCACAGTTCCTAGTAAGCCTGTTACTCTTTTAAGAGTATTAGATACTAAGGTATGTGAAGTTAATAAAGAGACTGCGATTGTAGCTTACAAGAGCGGTAAAAAAATGAATAAGTCAATTGAAGGTCAGCAAAAGAAATACAGCCTTTCATCTGAGTTTAACCGTTTTGTTACTATGGAAGTAGCAAACACTGAAGCTGGTGATTTAGATTTAACGCCTTTAGCAGAAGCTAAAGTAATAAAATCTACATTTACTACTAAAGGTCGCGGTTTTACCGGAGCAATGAAGCGCTGGAATTTTTCTGGTGGTCCTGCTGAACATGGTCATAGATTTGGCCGTAGAACAGGTTCTATCGGTAATGCGGAGTGGCCAGGTCGTGTTATGAAGGGCAAGAAAATGCCTGGACAATACGGAAACACACAAAATAGTGTTAAGAATGAAATCATCTCTTTTGATGCTGAAAACAAAATCATTGCGGTTGTTGGTTCAGTTTCTGGAGCTAA
>DAIDMU010000102.1 GCA_027448805.1 Sulfurimonas sp.
AAAAGTTAAAAAACTATTAAAAGAAAGAACTCTTTAACCGACTCATAGCCTGCCGAAAACACTCTTTGAAGCTTAGTTTTTCAACGGGTGGGACGGGTGCAAATTTTCATAAAAATATTTTTTTTACTCTTAAATTTTAAAAAGTTCTCTGTCTAAAGAGTGTCAATATATGCACATTTTGTTCAATGATTTTGAAAACGATGGTGTATTTTTTATATATCAAGTCTCTTGTATCTTCATCCTCAATATAGTAACTTTTTCTGCAACGATGTGGCATTTCGCTTAAAGAGTGAATCTTTTTTTGAAGTTCAAAGATAAATTTTCTTGCTTTATTTTTTGAATCTTGTTCAGTAATATAACTATAAATATTTTGTAAATCTTCTAAAGCTTCACTCTCAACAATTATATTGTAGTTCATTTAAGACTGAAGCACTTTGTCTATAGCTTGGTTTAAAGGGATACCCTTATTTTCACAAATGCTATTTACAGCCTTTTGAACTTTTTGTTTTGCTTCTTCAAAAGAGATGGATGGATACTCCCTCCCAGTTGTAACTTCTACTTTGTCTTTTGGCAATATTTCAAGCAGACCCATAAATTTATCAAAAATTGAATCATCTATATTTAATTGTATTGTATGCATATAAACTCCTAGTCTCATTATTGTAACTAATTTTTAGTAAAAATGTCTTAGGCTTCGTGACTACTTTTGCGCCCACCTACCACATAAAAAGTCATAAAAAAAGACCGGTTTTAGACTTGGCAATACTGCCAAAAACACCGTCGTGCTCGGCTTTCTATGCCATAGGCGGGCTCCTAGAGAGAGCCTTGAAAACCGGCGAGGGTAATACCTCCCAGAGTTCGAATCTCTGAGGGTCCACCACCTTTTTTACAAAATTCTTTTACTAAATAACAACTTTCATAAAACTATAATCACACACTAACTTTTATAACCGCCTTGAGAACTTTTGCGCCGTTGCTCGCTTTTATACAAGGCATATGTGCATCCTGCGGATAAAAAACAGCAACGTCGCCAGCTTTCAAAACGATAGACGATACTCCTTTTTTATCCTCATATTTTATAAAGTCCAGCTCCTCATTGTAAGCTAAAGATACGGCAAGAAAATTTATGTTTGAAACCTCTATAATCTCTTCTCCGCTGAGAATAAACTGCACGTCTATATATTTTCTGTGCGATTCAAAAAAACACTCCTCTCTATCTTTGGAGTTGTAAGCCTGCTCCAGCACGAAACTCCGCTCGTCCAACTCTATTTTTTCGCAAACATCCAAAGCGGTATTCATAACTCTTTTATATTCGGCACTCTCTTTATCAATTAACCTTTCAAGATAAAGAAATGCTGTTTTAAACTTTTCCCTATCTGCCTGAGCCTTTACAACTTCCAGTGTTCCAAACAGCGCCATTAAATCCTCTCCGCTTTTATTTCCATATATCTTCTCTTACTGCCACGCTGTTATCACTGTCGATGATGGTGAGTTCAAAATCACTGATATTGCACTGCAGGGACATTGCTCTCTTCGCCAAAAGTTCTATATCTCCATCAATACGGAGATAAACTACGGAGAGATTTTTAAAACGCCCAAGTTGGTTTTGCATCTGCTTCCACCACGCCAAAGCACTCCCCTCTTGGTACATGTAGACAATAACTTTCTCAGAGCGCCCGCATGCTTTTCTAATCCGCTTTTCATCGGGCTGACCCAAATCTATCCAGAGTTTTATATCGCCGTCTAGTGCTTTTTGCCATAAATCAGGTTCATCATCTTGTGAAATTCCTTTAGTAAAGAGCAGTTCTTCATCTGCATTTAACATAAACGCAACCAGCTTTATCATTAGGCGTAAATCTGTCTCTGAAGGGTGTTTGGCAAGAGTAAAGTTATGCTCTGCGTAGTAATTGCGATCCATATCCGCGATGTTTAGCGAAGCTTTGTAAATAGTCGCATTTGCAGCCATGATTTTCCTTGTGTCGGTTCTTTTTATAACCGAGAGTATACAACAATAGCTCTCTTAATTCTATTTTTTTAGCAAAAATATGTGACAATGCCGAGATAAATAAAAGCAGATAAAATTTAAGGTAAATTATGAAATCAGCTCGTAAAAATAAGATAAAAACAGCTCCCAAAAACAAAGTTTTGGATACGGCTCCAAAAAATGAGGTTAAAGAGATGTTTATGAAATGGTTCAAAAAAAACAACAAAGTCACTCAGATCATGACCAAGAGAGATGTAGTTGAAAATATCATAGCCAAACTTGACGCCAAGCAAAACGATGCCCTGGAAAAAGCTATGAATGAGCTTAGACGTGAGGGCCTCATAGAGGTAAAAGAGGACGGAGTTACGCTAGTATTAACGCAAAAAGGTGCGGAGTTTACAGGTAACTAAGTTGTGTTATACTTCTATTTTTTGAAAGGATTTGCATGTTAGCTTATTTTAAAAATATACAACCGGACATTCTTGCGTACAGAGAAAAACTAGACAAAAATAATGTCACGATTGACAAAACGAATTTGATGTTTTTGAATTTAATTTTAGATATTTTAAACTATTTAGGCACGGAAGATGCCGACAAACTCGATGAGAAGTGTGAATACAATATTCTGACAATGAGAAAAGAGTTTGAGAGCGTTATTTACGGCAATGCCGTTGATGAGAAAGCACAATCCATACTGCTTATATTTTTTCTTCGCATTGCCAAAGAGATGAAAGTTAAATATACAACAATAGAAAATGAGCACCTAAATAGGCTGTTTGCCCTTATGACCTCAAAAGATTTCAAATACCCAAGCTATATTAAAAGCCAAAAAAGTTTCGCTCTTGAAAATATGCCTGAAAATATTAAAAGAATGTTATACCTAAAATAAATTAGATTATTCTATCGCTTCCGCCGTCTATTGCGACTTGGGAGCCGGTTGTTTTTGCAAACGCTCTTCCCGCCATCGCACATACCAGCTCTGCAACATCGTCTGATTTTATCTCTGTTTTGAGCACATTGTTTGTTTTGTACTCCTCTACACTCATGTTGTAGGCTTTTGCACGTTTAGCCAAAACTTCCTCAGTCCATATAGCCGTGTCAAAAACCGCATGCGGGTGAAGCGTGTTTACCCGCACTCCAAACTCTCCAAGCTCAAGTGCCGCAATACGTGCAAGCTGTGTCTGTCCTGCTTTTGCCACAGAGTAAGCCGCCGCACCTTTCCCGGGAGCGGGAAAGTTCTTAGAAGCGACCATGATTACCGCAGCGTCAATACCAAGCTTTAAAAACGGCACCGTATATTTGAGCAGTTTTTGGTGTGAAGTAAGATTTATATCCATGCTTCTTTGCCAATTCTCATCGCTTAAGCTATCAAGATTTTCGCTTGGCGTAAAGATGCCTGCATTGCTGACAACTATGTCTATTCCGCCAAAACTCTTAACTGCTTTCTCTATCGCACTTTGGATATCTTGGCTGCATGTCAAATCACATTTCACACCGACAGCATCACTTTTTGCAAAGATTTTCTCAACTTCGCTGTTGATGTCAAGGGCCACAACCGCCGCACCCCTCGAGTTTAACATCTTAGCTATTGCAAGCCCTATTCCGCTCGCCGCTCCTGTTACAACTGCAACTTTTCCGCTAAACTCAGGCAATTTCCCGCCGCCCTTTAGTTTCGCCTGCTCCAGCGACCAGTACTCGACTTCAAAGATATGTTTTGCGCTTAGAGCTTTGTAACCGCCTAGTTTTTCGGCTTTTAGTATCGCTTCAAAGGTGTGGTCGTTTATATCTTTTATGATATTTGCCTCTTTTGCATTTGCGCCAAAAGAGAGAGTTCCATTGCCTTTTAATATCGCAAAATTCGGTGCCGGATTTAGAAGAGTTTCGTCTGTTTTATTTGCTTCAAAGTACTCTTTATACTCTTTTATAAAATTTGCCAAATCAGCTTTAAAGTCATCTCCTAAAATAGCCGGGATTCTCTTTGTTCTTATTACGTGGTCCGGTGTAAGAGGTCCACATGTGGCAATCTTCTCAACATTTTGCTTTGAAAAGTGCAGTGCCAAATCGCCCTCGTTTAAGATGGAGATTGTCGCCGCACCTTTTAGATTTGAGACCTCTTTGCGGATTTTTGCCAAAGTAAGAAGCTCCAAAGAGGCATCAGATTTTTCTACATGTAGATTTGCGCCCTTAGCCTCAAGATACCTCTCAGCCTTCTCAACCAACTCTATCGTCTTCTCGTAAGATCTCTTTGCATCATCGCTGAATGTAAAGAGTCCGTGGTTCATAAGAACCATCCCCTCTAATTTGCTCCAA
>DAIDMU010000103.1 GCA_027448805.1 Sulfurimonas sp.
TTTCAATATTGTGTTAAAAGAGAATAATCTTGCGTATACTCTTGAAAATAATATTTTAAAAATTTCATATCTTGATACCAAGATGTTTAATATTGACTATATTCTTTCACAAAGAAAGAGTGAATCCAAGACAAACATAACACTCTCATCAGAGGGTGCCGGTCTTGCTTCTACAACTGGAACTACTGCTGCAACTGCTGCGACTGAAGAAAAAGGCGGGGGCGCAGCCGGCAAATCCGGCATGAAGATTGACAGTACTGACGAAGTGCAGTTTTGGAATCAGCTGGATTTAGAACTTAAAGAAGTTTTAAACAGACCGCAGGATGTATATGTAGCGCAAGCTCCTATTATAAATAAAAATGCCGGGATTATAACAGTTACTGCTACTGTTAAACAGATGGAGAGATTAGAAAAATATCTTAAAAAACTTCAAGAGAAAGTACAACTTCAGGTTCTAATAGATGTTCAGCTCCTATCTGTAACTCTGAGCAAAGGCAAGACTACCGGTATTGACTGGTCACAATTATACAAACTTCAAGATATTGATGTCAGTATTGACAAGCTGTTCCATAAAAACATATCAGAATTTGAAGATAATAAAATAACGACAGCAATTGCTGGTGGTGGCGCTAGTGAAAACTCTCATCTTATAAAAATAAGTGCAAGCGGAAACTTAAATGAAGTTATTAAGTTCCTTAAAACTCAAGGTGATGTTACCTCCATCTCAAATCCAAAAGTTTTAACACTAAACAATCAGGCAGCACTTATAACTGCCGGTACGGAATATTTTTACAAAATTACAAGTACGGAAACGCTGTCCGGCGCAACAAGCGGAACACAAAGCACGAGCGAAGATGTTCAATCGGTCTTTGCCGGCGTTCTGCTAGACATTACACCTGAAATTTCTGACGACAATACTATAACACTGAAGATAAACCCTTCTTTATCTGAAACTGCAAGCAGTACATTTATTGCTGACAGTGCAGAAAACAGAACAATGCCACCAGACCTTCGTCGTCGTCAGCTCTCATCAGTTGTAACCGTAAAAGATGGAAATCGCATTATTTTAGGCGGTTTAATTAACACAAGCAACATTGTTAACATGAATAAACTTCCTATTTTAGGTGACATTCCTATATTAAACTATCTCTTTAAGTATGAAGACAGACAGAAAATTACTCAAGAACTTGTTATTGTAATTCAGCCGCGCATTATTGCTAAGGATAAAAAAGACTTATCTCTAGCAGACTTAGGCTATCAAGGTCTTTCTGAAAAAGTTTTGTTAAACGCTAAAGATGCGATTACAACTACTGAAGATATAGCAAAAGAGGAAAATTGAAGCCAAGTATCTACGAAAACTCCAGGGATGTTTTTTTAGATACGGTTAACGCTAAAGATTACATCCAGCTTGAAAGAGTGTCGACCATTTACCAATCTCTCAAAGACTCTATAGAAAAACCACTGAAAATGGTTCTTCTGTATGGTAAACCTGGAACTGGTAAAAGTATGTTTTTGTCAAAACTTCACCAGAACCTAACCCCTTCTCAAAAGGTATGTCTCTATAAAACTCCTATTTTAGACGAGAATGAATTTTTTAAAATTCTTGCACAGGATTTGTATGGAATAAGTTATGAAGGTGAGCTAAATTTTACACAATTTATAAAAGTTGTAGAAAACAAAGAGCTTGTTGGAACAACTATTCCATTAATATTACTGGATGAGGCACAACTATACTCAACACCTATGATGGAAAAAATCAGGCTTTTATCAGATACAAGAAAAGTAAAGTTTGTAATTGCTCTTCATAAAACGGAAAAAGAGGACATTATTGCAAAAGAGCACTTTCAAACTAGAATCTGGGAGAGCATCAAACTTGAAAATGCTTCGACTTCAGAACTAAAAATATATATTCAAAAAAAACTTATGAAGGCAAACTGTATAGATACGGCAAGTATGTTTACACAAAAGTCCATAAATTTAGTTCATAAACTAACAGACGGAAATTACAGAGATGTAAACAAACTAATATATACACTATTTGATATATATGTATTTTATGCAAATAACAATCCAAATAAAATAAATACAAGCGAAATCTCGACTAAATTTATTGAGATGTCTGCTATTCATACAGGGCTAATCGATGCTTAATATTAACGATCTAGAAGCTAGACATAAAAAATATAAGATAAAATCTTATGCACCATATTTTGTTATATTTGCCTCCACAACAATTATAGTTGTTTCTATAACTTCTTTTATTTTATATAACTCTAAAATAGAAGCAGATATTAAAGAAGAACAAAAGCAGCCTGTTATTGTACAAAAAATTGAAGTGGTATCTGCAACTAAAGAAAAAAATGAAACGCTGCAAGAAGTAGAACAAAAAACAGTACAAGAAGAAGCAGAACCGGTTACAGCCAAGGAAGATATAAAGGCTGAACAAAAACAAGAAAAAGTTTCACTCTCTCCTTCATTAGATTTTATGGGAAAAATGGGCTCAAACAATCAAGTTTATTATAAAAAAGAACCTATTGGCGCTGCTCAAGAGCTACCCAAAGAAATAACCATTGATGTAAAACAAGAAGAAAAAAAGCAAGAAGAAAAAATAGTACCAAAAAAAGTAGAAAAGGCTGAGGAAGTCACTGTAAATCTTGATAAAAAGACCCCAATTAACATAGCTAGAAAAGATGAACAAGAAGATATTTCGTATGTTATAAAAAGATTTGAGACAAACCACAACCCCGCATTGAGTCTATTTATTGCAAAAAAATATTATCAGTTAGGCAATTATGAACAGGCTTATAATTACGCACTGATGACTAATGAAATAAACAACAACATAGAAGAGAGGTGGATTATATTTACCAAGTCATTAGTTAAAATGGGCAAGAAAGAAAAGGCGGTTGAGACGCTCAAAAAATATATTTCTCACTCAAGCTCTTCACAAGCCAAACAGCTTTTAGATGAAATCTTATCAGGAAAATTCAAATGAAGATTGTCTTAATAATACTGCTATCAATAAGCTTGTATGCCAATATAAAACAGGATATGTTTAATCTTTACCAAGTAAAAAAATACGATGAAGTTTGCAATATCGGCTTTAATAATTTTGAAAACTATAGAAATGATGAAGAGTATGTCTCACTTTATGCATTTGCCTGTCTTAATGCAGACTATATAGACCGCCTTTCAGTACCAACTGCAGCGCTTAAGTTTACAAAAGAGTCACGCTCAAATGCTGCATATTTTTCCATTATACTCATGCAAAAAAAACTTCTCTACCATGCGCTCTTGGACAACTATGATATATCTTCTCTAAATTTGCCAACTACTGATTATGTTTTATCTAAAGTTTTTGATTTATACACTAAAATAAAAAATAATGAACAAAAAGAGTTTTATATTTTTGATGATGAAATCGACAAACAGTTAAAATATAAACTTTATATTTTAAAAGATGGTAAAATAGACAAAATGGTTATTGAAGAGTTTTATAATTCGATTAGTATTAAAAAACATATCTACTGGTAGGAGGCATTATGGATAGAATTACATCTGATTTATTGGCAAATGGCTCCATAATGAAGAGTCAGGTCGATAGGCTAATTGCCAAAGGCCTTGACAGTAACTTGATTCTCAGGGACATTACCATATCTGGATTTATGACGATGGATAGGCTTGTGCGCTTCATTGTTGATAAAATCCAAAGCGGTGAGTATGACCTCTCAATTATTGATGACTATGACTACATTCAAGAAAAAGATATTCTTGTTAAATTAGCCCAAAAACAAAATGTTCAATTTCTTGATTTAGATTCGATAGATATGGATTATAGACTCACTGAAAAAGTGTCACTTGCCCAACTTAAAAAATATAATGCTTTTCCAATTTCAGAAGATGAACTGAGCATTACTATTGCTTTTTGCGATCCTCTTGATATTGAAGCGCAGGAGTCTATACAGAGACTTTTTCCAAAAAAACCTATTAAAATAGCAGTAGCAACCAAAAGGCAGATTGAGTCATATCTTTTTAAAGTAGAGCTAAAAGACAGTATAAAGGGTTTGGTAAAAAAAATAAGAGATGAGTTAAATTCTATTAACTCCATAGAAGAGCAGCAAGAAGCCTCTTCTATCCTTCTTTTGATTGATGTTATCTTAAATGCATGTATTAAAAATCGCGCAAGTGACGTGCATATTGAGCCGACAGAAAAAAATTGTGTAGTCAGAACTCGTATTGACGGAAAGTTGATAGAAATATTCATTTTTGAAAAGGATATCTACCCTCCTCTTGCTTCTAGACTTAAGCTACTTGCAAACCTTGATATTGCGGAGAAAAGAAAACCGCAAGATGGGCGTTTTTCAACAATGGTCAGCTCCAGAGAGTATGACTTTCGTATATCTACACTTCCAATTTTATACGGTGAATCTATCGTTATGAGGGTGCTTGACAAACAAAAAGCCCTTGTTAAACTTGAAGATGCCGGAATGGACAGCGTCAGCTATCAAAAATTTTTAAAAGCTTTACAAACGCCTTATGGTATTATACTTGTAACCGGTCCAACAGGAAGCGGTAAGACTACAACTTTATATGGCGCCCTAAATGAACTTAGAAATGTTGAAGACAAGGTAATTACCGTTGAAGATCCGGTAGAGTATAGAATGAACCTTATCCAGCAGGTCCAAGTTAATCCAAAAGTTGGTCTTACCTTTGCTGCAGCTCTTCGCTCAATACTAAGACAAGATCCAGATAAAATAATGATTGGTGAGATTCGTGATTCAGAGACACTTGAGATAGCCATAAAAGCTGCGTTAACCGGTCACTTGGTAATTTCTACACTACACACGAATGATTCCATAAGTGCAATTACTCGTATGGTTGACATGGGTATTGCCCCATATCTTATCAGCGGTTCTCTTGTTGCGATACAAGCTCAAAGACTTGTAAGGAAAATCTGCCTAAACTGCAAAACTGAAGAAAAAGTTTCAGTATCATCACTTGAGGAACTCAAACATTTAGTTCCAGCAGATAGCAAATTTTATATTGGGAAAGGTTGTAAAGAGTGCAATGAGACCGGATATATGGGCAGAGAGATGATATGTGAAGTTTTGGTTGTTAACGAAAAAATCTCATCTCTTGTCGCAAAAAATGCATCAATTGATTTGATACATGCTCAAGCGGTTGAAGACGGGTTTGTCGGGTTATTTGAAAACGGTATCAACAAGGCACTTGCTGGTATTACAAGTTTAGAAGAAATTTTAAGGGTGGCAAAATAATGAAATACTTTGTAGCGACTATACTCACAAAGGGTAAAAAAGAACAGATTGGAATGTATGCTGAAGATAGAAAACAGGCTAATGAGCTTACAAAACTAAAGCATGCTGGAATTATTATTAAAATTTCAGAAGAGCAAGAGCCCCTGGAAGCCCAATTTAAGAGATTTAAAGCAAATTTGCTAAGCAATGTTAAAAAAAGAAAAATAAGACCTGATGCATTAATCGCATCTGTTAGACAACTAGCAGTTATGACAAATGCCGGCATATCAATCTACGACTCACTCAGTGAAATTGCAAAATCAACAACCGATGAAAACTTAAAACTTGTTTTTAGCAAACTGGCAGAAGATATTAACTCCGGACATTCACTCTCTAAGTCTATGGAAAATTTTCGTTTTGAACTTGGCAATCTTGCTATTGCAATGGTTCAACTTGGTGAAAAAACAGGTAACCTAGATGATGCGCTCTATTCACTTGCGGATATGCTCGAAGAGATTCGTGCAAACTTTGTTAAATTTAAAAAGGCTATGGCATACCCTAGAAATGTTATGATTGCAATGGCGATTGCATTTACAATTCTAATCTCTTATGTTGTTCCTAATTTTAAGAGCATGTTTGAAAAACTAAATGCTGAACTCCCACTGCCTACGCTGATTTTGCTAAAACTTGAGTATCTATTTAATAACTACGGATTGTACGTACTGGCTGTTTTAGTTGTCTCTTTTGCAATTTTCAACTACTTAATAAATAACTACAAGGAGATCAGGTATGGCTGGCATGAAGTCTTGCTAAAAACCTATCTTATTAAAAATATTATTATGTTTGCTACCCTTAGCCGTTTTACTCTTGTTTTTTCAGAACTAATTCGTGCAGGTATCCCAATCGCAGAAGCGCTCGACACTTCAATATCTATGATTGACAATCTTCCACTTAAAGCCAAACTTTCATCAGTTAGATTTGCTGTTGAAAAAGGCTCCTCTTTGCATGAGGGGTTGGAAGATACAAAACTTTTTGAAAACATGATTATTCAAATGGTTAGCGCCGGAGAGGACAGTGGTACACTAGACACAATGGTCGGAAAAGTTGCGGAGTACTATAAAATGAGATTCGATGCTATTATTGACGGTCTCTCAGAGGCGATTGAACCGATTATGTTATTAATTCTTGCAAGTATGGTTCTTCTGCTTGCTCTTGGTATATTTCTACCTATGTGGGATATGGGCAATGCTGTTACGGGCAAAAAATAGAAGAAATTCTATTTTCCCCCATATAGGTAATTGAAATTTACTACGCTATATTTGTAAATACTTTTTGCACATCCTCATCATCTTCGAGTTTATCTAAAATTTTGTCTATATCTGCTTGCTGTTGCTCGCTAAGTGATATTGGGGAAGTTGCCATTCTTTCCAAATTTGCTTTTGTTATCTCTATACCCATATTCTCTAACGCACTGTTTATTGCACCAAAACTTTTATAATCAGCCGTTACTATAACAATACCATCCTCTGCCTCTATCTCTTCCAATCCCGCATCTATTAGCTCAAGCTCCAGCTCTTCTATATCCGTATCATCTTTTAGAGGAAATTCAAATATAGCCTTTCTGTCAAACATAAACTCTAGAGACCCTTTTGTAAGCATCTCTCCGCCATGTTTGGTTAGTATATTTTTAACATTAGCAACAGTTCTTGTATTGTTATCAGTCATACACTCTATAAAAAGTTGTACACCGTGCGGAGCTTTTCCCTCAAAACTAACTTCAAGCATACTTGCCGTATCTTTAGATGTAGCTCTCTTGATGGCTGCTTCTATGTTGTCTTTTGGCATATTTTCAGCTTTGGCATTTATAATTGCCGTACGAAGCCTAGCGTTCATATCAGGATCAGTCCCACCCTCTTTTGCAGCCATTGTAATTATTTTTCCTAATTTAGGAAATAATTTTGACATTGCTCCCCATCTTTTTAATTTTGATGCTTTTCTATACTCAAAGGCTCTTCCCATAAACTTTTCCTTACCTATTTTTTATATGCTATTTTATATTTACACTCATTTTAAAATCAAAAATGTATAATAGCATATTAGAATATATGAGGGATTTAAATAGTGTTAAATTTTAAAATTAAAAATCATTTTTTTAGTGCTTTTCGCGAACTCTTTGTTCATCACCATGGCTCTTTGGAGTTTCGTGCAAAAATTTTTGCACTTATTATTTCTGCAAGTGAAGATATAAAACCGGAGTCTTATGAAATTGTAAAAGATATTGGTATGGAAATTTATAAAAATGATGAAGATAGAGCAAACCTGCTAATGCTTTCTACCAAAGAGCTTGTTAAAAAGGTAAAGGAAGATAATGGCCTTGACATAGATACACTTGTTGCAAGTATCCAAAAAGAGCTAAGAATAACACCTAGATATGCTAAAAAAATAGATGTTGAACTACTAAGACCGCTGCTAAATCTCTCACATGACCAAGACACAATCTCTTATCAAGAGAACATTATAGAATTTTTAAATGCCGCAAAAGAAGAGACTCTTCATGACAAAAAATCGCAAATTGCGAAAGATGAAGAGAGTATAGAGTCTAAATATTAAATTTCTCTTTATCAAAAAAACTATCTTGAGATATATTTTTAAATGCTGAATTTAGGCTGGTAAAAAGTGACGGAAACTCTTTTTCCATATTTTTAAGCATCTCTTTTGTGCGCGCTCTTGCGTGAGGCATTTTCACATCAAATCGCATTGACGGACATGCCTCATCACCTATTGTTGGCATATTATTATCAACTGCGCATGCTGCCAATTGGCGCTCCCTCATCTGAATTAGCGGACGAATCACAATCAAGCCATTTTCTGCCCTATATTTTGGAGCAAGTGAGCGCATCTGCCCATTATAGATAAAGTTCATAAAAAAACTCTCTGCGGCGTCATCCATATGATGGCCAAGAGCAACCTTGTTGCAACCATGTTTTTCAGCCGCACTGTAGAGAGAACCTCTTCTCATACGAGAAAAAAAGCTGCAAAATGAGGAGTTTTTTCTTATTTTCTCCTCTGCCAAATCATAAATTTGTGTGTCATGAATGGCATATGGAATATCATATTCTCTGCAATGTGCAATAAGTTTATCAAAATTTTCGCCCATGCCATACGAAACAGTTACGGCAATAAACTCGAATTTAAAAGGAGCGCGACGTTGCTGTTCGCGCAATGCATGAACCATTGTCAACGAATCTTTGCCGCCGCTAAGCCCGACAAGAATCTTATCGCCCTCTTCTATCAGGTTAAACTCGGCATTTGTTTTGCCGAGTTTGCTCATAATTTTTTTAGAAAGTTTAATTTGCAAGTTTATCAACCATTTTCATAACAAATTCAGCGCTCTCTTTTGCACTTGTTTGTAAAAATTCATCAAAACTAAAACTTGCATCCATATCAGCCGCATCGCTTATAGCGCGAAGTATAAAAAACGGGACCTCCAGTGCATTACAAACAACAGCAACACTTCCACCCTCCATCTCTAATGCATCAGCACCAAATGTAGAGCCTATCCAGTTCTTTCTCTCTTCGTTTGCGACAAACTGATCTCCAGTGGCAATAATTCCCTCTTGCACGTTTTTACCCATGTCCTTAGCCACTTCTTTGCTCATCTCTATCATCTGTTTGTCTGCCTCGATAAAAACAGCTCCCTCTGGAACATAGCCAAACGGATGTCCGAATGCAGTAATATCCAAATCATGCTGTGCCAACTTTGTAGCAACAATCAAATCACCAACCTTTAAAGTCGGAGATATAGCTCCTGCAACACCGGAAAACAGAAGCTTTTGCGCCCCAAAATGCTCAATCATAGTTGCAGCGGTAAGAGTAGAAAATACTTTTCCGATTTTTGAGTAAGCAATAACCAAATCAATGCCTCTGTATGATGCTTCATAATATTTGTTTCCTGCATAACTGATTGTTTTATATGAACCTATTTTTTCTAGTATTGGGGAGATCTCTTCCGGCATTGCTCCCATTATCGCAATTTTCATCTATTTTCCTTATATCTCAAATGTTTTTATTACTTTTTCGTAACGCGGCAGCTTATGCACTATAGTTGCATCTTCATTAACTATGCAGCTTCCGCCCCAAAAGCCAAGACCGTCTTCAAAACCAACCCTGTTTACAAATATAAGCTTTGCTCTGCACTCCAATGCAACCGTTTTTATAATCTCATACCATTTATCTTCTATCTCAAGTCCAATATTGCTAAAGCCACGTGCTGGGGATGCTACAAGCGCTATTATATAATCTGGATTTTCTTTTATCAACTTCTCATGTGTAGATTTATGCCACAAATCTTCGCATATTGCCATGGAAACTTTTCCATAGCTACTAGAAAAACTCTCAAAAACATTACCTGCTTTAAAATATCTAGCCTCTTCAAACATCCCGTAATTAGGGAGATGAACTTTATCGTGCTTTGATAGAAGCTTGCCGTTAGAAAAGTAGAGCGCTGAGTTTCTAAAATCAGCCCCCTCTCTAATAGCCGTACCGACAACAATATCAACATATTTACTTAAATCTTTTAGGATATCTAGCTCAGCCATTGTCCAAGCATCCTCATAGAGCTTGTCTTGAAGCAGATAACCATTTAAAGAAAGCTCAGCAAACACAATCAAATCCGTTTCATTTTTACATGTGTCAATTATTGAAACCATATCTTCTAAATTGGAACGATTTAATTTCGGTGATGTCTGCGCTAATGTTATTCTCATCTTATTTGCAGATTTGTTCTACAACTTCAATTAGAGATTTCATATCTGAGACATTGTAAGTCTCCAAATTAGGTGCAATTCTCTTATTTAAACCCTTAAGAGTCGCCCCGTTTCCAAACTCAATTGCAATATCTATATTATCTGCTATTGCAAGGATTGACTGCTTATATTTAACAGGCTTTACCAGTTGTTCTGTTAAAAGCTCAACCGCCTCTTTTTTAGTTGAATATGAAGCTGTTGTTACATTTGAGATAACAGGGGCTTCAAAATTGTCTTCAATCATCCCCTCCATCAAGCTCTTAAGCGGAATCTGCGCCGGAGATAAAAGTTCACAATGGCTTGCAACCGACATGTTAAGCAGAAGCGCTCTCTTAGCACCGGCATCTTTAAATGTCTGCTCTAATGACGCCAAATCAGCTCTCATTCCTGCAACAACAAGCTGCCCATCTTGATTATAGTTTGCCGGCCATACTTTTTTTCCGTCCTTTTGAGCATCAGAACAAATCTTCTCAACACTCTCGTCTTCAAGCCCCATAACAACCATCATTCCTGCTTCAATATCAGTGCATGCGTCCTGCATTAGCTGCCCGCGTCTATGGACAAGCTCCACTGCATCTACATAATTTATTGCACCGCTTGCGCAGAGAGCAGAAAATTCTCCCAATGAGTGTCCTAGAAATAACTCAGCTTTTAAATCAGGGCATTTTTCCTTAAACAAACGATAGGCTATCATTTGAACCAAAAGTATTGCAGGCTGTGTGTATGCCGTCTGATTTAAAAGGTCATGCTCACCAAAAATCAATTCATCAAATTTTAATCCGACTCTTTTGCCGGCCTCTTCAAACATCTCTTTTGCCAACTCTGAGTTATCGTAAAAATCTCTTCCCATTCCTGTTGCCTGAGAACCTTGACCTGCAAAAATCATTGCTATTTTTTTCATTTTTATCCTTTTTATAAATACTTACTATTGTCAGCTATTTTTTTTCTGAGCGTATTTCTATTTAGGCCCAGTTTGTCAGATAGCTGCAACTGCGACTTAAATCTTTGAAGACCTGCTCTAACAAGCGGTACTTCATATAAATGTAAAAAGTTTTTATAATCATTATTAGAACCAAGTTTTTCAACAAGGTAATTTTCAATAATTTCAATTAACTCATTTTCACTTATATTTTGCAAAAGATAGTTAATCATAACCTGTTTTCTTAGGGAGTTAGAGTTTTGGCTCAAATCAGGCTTAAAATTTTTAACCTTAAACTCCTCTTTTGGGCCAAACAGAAGAGACGCCTCTTTTGCAAATTTTTCTACTAATTGCTTAACATCTTCTGGTCTCTCTCGCAAAGAAGGAATGTCAAGCTTAATACTAAAAGTTTTATCAGCAGCTTCATTATAATAGGAGCTATTGGCAGTAGCAATAACTCTTATGTTATTAGAACTAATAATATCTAATACTTTTTTTGTGTTTGGTAAATTTTCTAAATTAGTGATTATTATGCTATTGGCACTCTCAAGAGTTGCCAATATTTCATCATAGTTAGATGCATCCAGCATTGGTGCATTTGGAAGCATATAGCGGGCTAAACTTTTCTTTCCAACTCCAACTTCACCAGTTATGAGAGCATTAACAGTTAACGTTTTTAAAAGGGTAGCTGTCTTAAAAGCTTGTGCCGAAGAAGCAGAAGCTGTTATATAGTTAGCATCCACAACCAGAGCCACCGCCAGTACTGCAACACTCATCATGTTGGTTCTCTACGGGAATGCCACTCATTGCTTCCTCAGCAGACGCTTCTCTAATATTATTAATGGACACAATAAAAGATAAATCTTTTCCTGCTAAAGGATGGTTAAAATCGATAATAACGCTTTCATCACCTATCTCTTTTACGATAACCTGAACGGTACCGCCGTCTTCCCCTTGTCCATAAAGAGCCATTCCAACCTCCAAATCAATTCCAGCGAATTGATCTTTTGGAACTTCCTGCTTAGCTTCCGCTTCGTATTCGCCATATGCATCTTCAGCTTTTACAAGAACTTCTGCTTTTTCACCTATTGACATGTTGGCAATTGCATTTTCTAATCCTGGGATAATCTGACCTTTTCCAAACATAAATACAAGCGGCATACCGCCAACATTGCTGTCTACAACTTTTTCTCCATCACTTACTTCATACTCTATTGATACGATTTGATTTTTTTCTATTGCCATATTGGATGCCTTTTATTTTTTGAGATTTTATCATAATAACAGTATTAACTACAAATAAGTTAATACTACTACTTCATTGAGCTTAATTTCTTTTTTGCAGTTTCAGCATGAGTGCTATCTGGAAATTGTGTAATTATTGCGTCATAAAAAACTTTTGCATTTGTTTTATCGCCTGATTTCTCCATAGAAACTGCGGTATGAAGCATCAATGTAGGCATATAACTAGCTTTACTATGGAGCGTTGCGCTCTTTTTAAAATATGCTATCGCGTCAGAATAATTTTTTCTATAATACTCTATCTCTCCAACCATATAGTGGGCATTAGCAGGTTTATAGTTTTTTTCAATAAGCTGTTTATAATACTCTAAAGATTCGCCGTAAAGCTTTTTATCGTAAAGCTCTTTAGCTTTTGTTTCAATTTCTGAATCTGACATATCGCTATTTTGTGATTTTTTTTGTTTTGTACTATTTTTGGAATCTTTAACTTTATTTGTACTGTTTACAAATGAGTTAAATTCCTCTTTTGTAACATAAGATGTATTTATTGAATCAATAAGTTTTGATATCTCGCTTATCTGAAGATTGATTTTTTCAATCTCTTTGCTGTTTGCCTGAATAGACTCAGCAATTCTTTTATCATATTCACTATTGTTATTTTTTTCATCTTCCAATGATTTTAACTTTAGCTTATTTTCGCGAGTAGAAGAACTTATAGCTTCAATAACTGTTTGCAACCCGTCAATTCTCTCTCTTAAAGAATCAACTTCATTAGCCTGGTTATTGCTTTTTACTACAACTTTACGAAGATCTTTTTTAGTTTCTAGCAGCGTTGCTTCTGTGGAAGTCAAACCATAAGGGTTTGGATTGTTTAAATCACCGGCACCGAACGCAGAAGGTTCGGCACTTATCAGGTGATAAGGTAAGATTACTGCCAATAAGGCAATTATATTACTTTTGTTCATTAATTATGGTAGAAGTTTGAAATCAACTCTACGGTTTTGAGCCCAGCATTCTTTTGTTTTATCAGTACATGTAGGGTTGCTTTCGCCAAAACTTACCATTGAAATACGGCTAGTATCAACACCTTCTGCAACTAAAGCTTTCTTAACTGTATCAGCTCTTTTAAGTCCTAGTGCGAAGTTATACTCATCACTTCCCCACTCATCACAATTTCCTTCTAGTTTTACAAAAAACATGTTTGCTTTAGTATTTACTACACCAGCATCTGCTGATAGGTTACCTTGCATATCTGCTCTTATGTTAAACTTGTCAAAATCAAAATATATTGCTTTTAACTCTTTTTCCAATCTTGCCATTGCTTCGCTAGTAGACTCTGTACTGCTGCTTGCAACTGAACCATTGCTGCTTGATACTGCTTGAGTAGGTTTGCTGATTACTGCTTCTTGAGTAGAAGCACTATCTGTTGCCTCAACTTGAGGATCCTTATCTCCACATCCACTTAACACTAATAGTGCTGTAAACACACTTGAAATTACTACTTTTTTCATCGTTTTCTACCTTAAGTTTATTTTAACGGAATTGTAGCAGAATAATATTAAAATTTATTTATAAATAAAATTATATTACCAATCCATCGACTGAATTTTTCCATTTTTAAGTGGAAAAAGGTAATTTTTATTATGGTTCAGTCTGATTATGCCTATCGAACTTTGAGATTGATAGTTTTTAATGAAAATAATTGCATCACCATCCACCGAAAATCTTGGGAATTCATTTACTCCGACTGCCGTAAGTCTTCTAATAAAATCTGTTTCCGTAGACACAAGATGTAAATTAAAAGTATTATTACCAAATGAGTCCGAACTCTCTCTTGCTTTATGTACTATATATTTTCCAAATACGCTGCATGCAGCATTGCTTTTTCCGTAGTGTACAATCTGCTCAACACTGCCAGAGCCCATATTTAAAGAAAATATATTTGGATAACCCAGACGGTCGGATACAAATACTATTTTGTCTTTTTCCATAAATTGAGCGCCTACATCAATGCCGCCGTAATTTGTCAACACTTTTGTATTTTTCGTTTTTACATCATAAATATAAATATCTGGTTGGCCTTTTGGAGCCATTGTCAGCAAAAGTTTACTGCCGTCTTCATTTATGTCTGAGCATATCATCGTTCCATCAGAAGACATTATAACCTGGCTTTTTCCGGTTTTTGTATCAACATATTTAAGCGTTGGTTTTTTCCCATCTAAAGAACTATAATAAAATGCGCTCTGCTCTTTATTTGCCCATTTT
>DAIDMU010000104.1 GCA_027448805.1 Sulfurimonas sp.
AAAAACTTCATTGATAAAGAGCGGCTGATGAGCCAAAAGCAGTGTCGGAGACTCTTTTATACCCTCAAGCGCCTTGTTCAAGTCGGGCATATATGTTTTTGTTCTATACCCCATCACATCATAAACACTCTTAACCCTGACATTGTTGTAATCACCGGTGATTTGATAGACGTTGATGTATCGGCTGCAAAAGGCTCCCTTGGCGAGCTTGCAAAACTAAACTCAAAATAGAGCCAGCTTGGAGTGTTTACATAGTATCTAGCAAGCATATAACATAATATGCCAATCAGGTTTATGAGAAGAAATATGCGCAGATAGAGCCTATTTTTATCGCTTATATCAAGCTTTGCGATAAGCCTTTTTGATATATACATGTTAAGCAAGACAAAGACACCGATAAAGGCGCTAAAAAAGAGTAAGTAGTTCATGGCAGAAGTATATCAAAGATAGATTGTAAAAAGAAAATGGTATTATTTGCGTAATGAAAAAATGTAAAATTTGCGACAGCGCCACCACTGCCATAACCGATACAAAAACTCAAAAAAAGTATCATAAATGCCCAACTTGCAGCTATATTTTTTTGGATGAGACTTTTTACGTTGACGAAGCGAGAGAAAAAAAGCATTACGACAAGCACCACAATAGTTTTGAATCCACCGGCTATGTAAAGATGTTTGAGGATTTGATAGAGGAGTTTGTCCTTCCTCACAAAGAGTGCATAAAAAGCGCGCTTGATTTTGGATGCGGGGAGGACGAGGTACTGCCGATAGTCTTAGAGAGAAACGGAGTTGCTTGCGACAGATACGACCTTTTCTATTTTCCTAAAAAAGTTTACGAGGGCAAAAAGTACGATTTAATTCTATCTACCGAGGTTTTTGAACATTTGCAAAACCCGCTTGAGATTTTAAAAAAACTGCTTTTGCATGTAGAAAAAAATGGCTATATTTTGTTGATGAGCGCCTTTCATCCAGATAACGATGATGAGTTCTTTAAATGGTGGTATATAAGGGATATAACGCACATAGGTTTTTTCAATATCAACACATTTGAGTACATTGCAGATAAGCTCGGTCTTGTGATAGTTAAACATAACTTTAAAAATATTATCCTCTTTCAAAATAGAGAAGTTTAAAAAGAAATAGAAGATATACTCTGTCAAAATAATGTCAAGGATTAAAATGAAAAACATAATTATCTCTGCACTTATGGTGCTTTTTGCCGCTTCAGGCGTCCATGCGAGCCAGAAGAGCGGTTGTGAGTTGGCTCAAGTCGGTGCTCTCGAGGTTAGTTGGATTGGCTATAAAACTGAAAAAAAAGTAGGTGTAGGCGGAGTTTTTGATAGCGTAGTTTATACGCCTGTCGCAAAGAGTGGGGAGAATTTTCGCTCAATTTTGGTAGGTTCGTCCGTCGTAATAGACACTTCCAGCGTAAACTCAAAAAATGAGGGGCGTGACGAGAAGCTTGCTAAATTTTTCTTCGGCATGATGAGTGACAAAAACATCAAAGCAAAAATAGTTGATATTCAAGCAGACAAAAAAGTAAAAGATGCGCCTAGAACGGGTATTGTAAGTGTTGAGGTAGAGATGAACGGCGTTAAAAAAACGGTTCCTATGACATACAGCTTCAGCAATGATGTTTTTGAGGCAAAAGGAGTGATTGATATTTTAGATTTTAGCGCTAACAAAGCTCTCTCATCAATAAACAAGGCTTGTTTTGACCTTCATGAGGGAAAAACTTGGAGCGAGGCTGGCATAGCGTTTAAAACTAAGATAGAGGCTATTCTTTGCAAAGTAGAGCCGTTAAAAGAGTCTAAATAAATTTTAGCGCACTCTTGATTGCATTTATGTAGCTAAGAGTGCTTGCTTTGCCCTTGTAGGCGATGTCAAAAGCTGTTCCATGGTCTACCGAAGTTCTAATGATTGGCAGATTAAGTGAGACATTTATGCTCTCATCAAAGTAGAGCGCTTTTAGAGGTGCCAAACCTTGGTCGTGATACATCGCCACAAAGTATCTATGCTTCTCTCTGGCGTGCGGCGTAAAAGCGGTGTCAGGCACAATTGGACCTATAAACTGCTCAAAACCTATCTTTTTATTTGCGCTATTTATCGCCTTTGTAATTCTAAGCTCTTCATTTCCCAACACTCCGTTATCGCCGGCATGAGGATTTAAACCAAGAACTGCCACACTCTCTTTTGGTATGGCTTCATGCAGATTTAAAAAGAACTGTTTTAGTTTTTTATACTGTACTGCGGAAGCTACGTCTTTTAGCGGAATGTGCTCGGTGTAGAGAGCCACAAACATCTTCTCGCATCCAAGCATCATAATTGCATCTCTTTTGAAATAGTCGCGAAGCATGTCAGTATGCCCTTTGTAGTGCAAACCTGAGAGCATCCATGCCTCTTTGTGAATCGGCATAGTTACAACCGCATCTGCCTTTTTTGCCTCACAAAGTTTGATGGCGCTTAAAAATGAGTCGTAGGAGTACCTTCCCGCATTTTTATCGACACACCCCTCTTTTATATTGAAGCTTCCCTCGACCTCATGCAGTGCAAAATCGGAGGGAATCTTTACATCCAAAAGTTCACATGCCTGATTTAACATGTAGGAATTTATGCAGTAGATTGGAACACAGAGTTTAGAGACTTCTTTGTGCGCTTTAAGGGCTATTTCTATTCCGACTCCGTTTAAATCGCCTATACTTACGGCTATGCGTGGTTTCATCTTGTAGTAAGTCTCTTCATCTCTTTTACAGCTTCTGCCAAGCCGCTAAAGACGCTTCTAGCTACTATGCTTTGACCGATGTTAAGCTCGGTAATCTCTGTTATCTTCATCATCTCGTGGACATTGTGGTAGTTTAGTCCGTGTCCCGCTGCTACTTCAAGCCCTATCTTTTTGGCATGTTTTGCGGCTGCGGTAATATCTGCGATAGATTTTTCAAGCTTTATCGCCAACTCGTGGCGGGGAAGTTCAAGCTCTTTTATGGAGTGGTTTGAGTGCGAGAGCGATGAGTAGAGCATCGCATATAGATTTGCAAAAGTTCCAGTATGAAGCTCAACCATCTCGGCACCCAGCTTTTTTGACATCTTCACCGCTTCAATGGTCGGGTCGATAAATAGCGAAACAGGGATGATGTAGTCGTGCAACAGCTCAATCGCATAAGCTATTTCATCTTCATGTCCTATGACGTCAAGTCCGCCCTCGGTTGTCACTTCCTCTCTCTTTTCAGGAACCAGAGTCGCACGGTGCGGCTTCAGGTCTGTTACGATATTTAAAATGCTTCTGTTTATGGAACACTCTAAGTTAACGGGAAGAGTGGAATGCTTCATAATGTTGTAAGCATCAACGTCTTGAATGTGGCGTCTGTCTTCTCTTAGATGGATAGTTATCTGGTCGGCTCCGTGTGCGCATGCAACGTAAAGAGCGTTTAAAATGTCAGGGTCATTGACACGTCTTGCCTCTCTTAAAACCGCTACATGGTCAATGTTTACGCCAAGTTTCATACTATTCATTATTTTTCCTAAAGTGTTTTTTTGATTATATCATTGATTTCATTAGACTCTTTGGTTGTGGCAAAACAGCTCTTAGCCCCGCAAATCATAAAAAAGTCATTGTCAGAGGCTTTTTTTTGGATAAACGGATACTCTAAAGAGGCAAGCTCAAGTGCATTGGCTTCTAAGTTCTTCAGGTTTGATTTTATAACCCTTTCACCCTTTAGATATCTAAGCATTTGGCGCAGCATGTATGGGTAAATTACAGGGCGTCTTCCAAGCTCGTATGAGTTGTACTCCATAGTTTTAAATGCGAAGTGGCTGTATTTGTCATCTTCTAAAAGTGTGCCAAGGGATAGCAGAACATCAACCATAATCGCAACCGAGCTTGTATAAGTATTGTCGGATATTTCTGCTTTTGTCTCAAACTCTCCTATGCTGAATCTCCAAGTTCCTTTGTCGTAAAATCTCTCCAGCGCCATATTTGCAAAGTGCTGTGCGCGGATGAGATAGAGTTCATCCTGCGTAGAGTTAAAAGCCTCAATTAGAGCTTGAGCCAAAAATGCGTAATCCTCTAAAAACGCTTCTACCCTTGGGGTTTTATGAATCAAAGTCGTGTGGTAAAGTTTGCCCTCTATAAACATCGTATCAAGCAGTGCATCAAGGCTTTTTAGAGCTCTTTGTTTATACATGTAATCAATCTTGCCGAGGTTAAAAAGAGCCTTTATCATCATGCTCGACCACGAGGTCTGGATTTTTTTGTCAATAAAAGGATACTCCCTCCCAGCCCTTAATCCTCTTAGTAGAAATTTTATATTTTCAACATCTTTAGGCGCTTGTTCCTCTTTAAATCTGACTATGTTTTTTCCATCAAAGTTGCCATCGGCTGTAATAGTTAGTTTTTCCAAAATATCATCTATATTTGTGTATCCGTTGTCTGAGAGCAGTTTATAAACTTCATCGTAGCCGTATATAAAGTATGTCCCCTCTTCGCCCTCGCTGTCGGCATCGCTTGCACTGTAAAAGAGTGCGTCCTCGCTCATATGGTTGTGCCAAAAATTGGCAATCTCTTTTGCTACATGTAAAAAACTCTCATTCTTGTACGCTAGGTAGGCATTGGTATATATTTCGCAGAGCAGAGCGTTGTCGTAGAGCATCTTTTCAAAGTGAGGAACAAGCCACTTCTCATCAACGCTGTAACGGCAAAAACCGCCATCAACCAAATCATAAATACCTCCTTTTTTCATATTTTGCAGCGTATTTAAAACCATCGCTTTTGCGGCTTTGTCGTCATATAGTTTGTCTATAACTAAAAGCGTTCCAAGCGTGCTTGCATGCGGAAATTTCGGAGCGACTGAGAAGCCGCCGTAGAGCGTGTCGTAGTTGTTTTTTACCTGAAG
>DAIDMU010000105.1 GCA_027448805.1 Sulfurimonas sp.
GTGCTTGAAATCCCTCAAAAAGAACAAGTAAACGTTCCCGCATAGATACTAAAAACATCATCTCACTGCTTAATGCTTGCTCTTGATCTGGCTTTGGTTGGATTTTATTCTCTTCTTCTTTTGTTGTGAGCTTAAAATCACCTCTGCTTATTTCGTCGTTCATTTCATGCTTGCTATCTTCTAGCTCTGCCAAGGTTGAGAGAATGACATCTTTTAGTTCCATAGTTTTAGCAACCACCTTTCAAATTCATTAAACTCTATATCATCCTGCATTTTTACAAAGTACTCTTTCATTTGAGTGTTTACATTTAAAAACTTTTTTCTCATCCCCGAGAGCCTTCTTATGGCTATTTTAGCATCACTATTAGAAGGGTCTTTTTTTAAAATCTCCTTGTAAATTTCAAGGGCTTCTTCTTTTAAGCCTTGCAACTCATAGATATTTGCTAAAGTTAATGTTTTCATTTTGCCGCGTAATTAGCGATGATAGAGCCCATTTCACTAGTAGAGCAAACCTCTTTAGCATCATACTGAGCTAAATCTTTTGTTCTATACCCCTCTTTAAGCGCTCTCTTTACAGCAGACTCTATTTTGTCGGCTGCAACGTTTTCGCCAAGCGCATACCTAAGCATCATAGCAGCTGATAAGATTGTCGCTATCGGGTTAGCAATTCCCTGTCCTGCAATATCAGGAGCAGAACCGTGAATTGGTTCATAAACACCTATTTTAGCGCCAACTGAAGCTGATGGTAGCAGACCGATAGAGCCGGATAGCATACTTGCCTCATCGCTTAGTATATCGCCAAAAATATTTCCTGTAAGCATTACATCAAACTGTCTTGGATCACGAATAAGCTGCATTGCGGCATTGTCAACATACATATGAGTCAACTCGACCTCGGGATATTCACGTCCTACCTCGGTAACAACATCTCTCCAAAGTTGAGAAACATCCAAAACGTTTGCCTTGTCAATTGAACAAACTCTTTTGCTTCTTGTCATCGCAATTTTAAAGGCTTGATGAGCAATTCTTACAATCTCATCGCGCGTGTAAACCATGGTGTTCCAGCCTCTGTTTTCATCACGGCCTCTTGGCTCACCGAAGTAAATTCCGCCGATAAGTTCACGAACAACCATTAAATCGACGCCTTTTATAACTTCAGGCTTTAGTGATGAAGCATTTATTAGCTCATCGAAAACATTTGCAGGGCGAAGATTTGCATAAACACCAAGCTCTTTTCTAAATCTTAAAAGCCCGCTCTCAGGTCTTTTTTCACGAGGCAAATTATCCCATTTTTGACCGCCTATTGCACCAAAAAGTACGGCATCGCTGTTTAGAGAAATATTAATTGTCTCCTGTGGAAGCGGGTCTCCCGTAATATCATAAGCACAACCGCCCATTAAAGCCTCTTCATAAGAGAACTCTATGTCACAGCGTGAAGCCACGGCATCTAAAACCTTTACAGCCTCATCTATAATCTCAGGGCCTATCCCATCGCCTTTTATAAGTGCAATTTTATAAGTTTTCATTATTTACCTTTAATTTCGTTTTGTGCATAGTTCATAAGTCCGCCAGCATCTATAAGCTCTTGCATGAAAGATGGAATCGGAATAAAGTTATATACTTTGCCTGAGGTTTTATTTGTAATTGTTCCATTGTTCATATCTACGCTTATTTCGTCACCTTCGGCTATCTCTGCACTCTCGCTAAGCTCAAATATCGGAAGTCCCATGTTAAATGCGTTACGGTAAAAAATTCTTGCAAAAGTCGGAGCGATAACCGCTGCAACTCCGGCAGCCTTAAGAGCTATCGGAGCATGTTCACGTGAACTTCCGCAACCAAAATTCTCACCTGCAACTATAACGTCGCCCCTGCTCATTTTTTTTACAAACTCCGGATCCGCATCTCCCATAACATGCTTTGCAAGCTCTTCGGGAATAGAAGTGTTTAAATAACGAGCCGCTATGATTAAATCCGTATCAATATCTTTTCCAAATCTCCAAACTTTACCGTCAATATTTGCTTTTTGCATATAAATTCCTAACTTTATTTAAAATTATTTCTGCGATTATAGCCAAAATGTAATTTGAGATTTCTAAAAGGAGATAGCATGAAAAAGAAAAATTTGGTAAATCAGCTTGATATTAATTCGTATCAAGCTGATTTAAGGAGTTATTATCGCTTTAAATTATTTGTAGTTTGAAGCATTTCATCACTTGTCGTGATTACTTTTGAGTTTGAGTCATAGGCTCTTTGACCTGTAATGAGGTCCGTTAATTCAACAACAAGCTCAACGTTACTAAGCTCGACAAAACCCTGACGAAGCACTCCAAGACCATCTAGCCCAGGCGTTCCCTCTACAGGTTGACCTGAACTGTCTGTTTCTAAGTAGAGATTATCTCCCATGGAGTGAAGACCTGCCGGATTTATAAAGTTTGTCAGTGTAACCTGCCCTATTTGAGTTGCTTGCGTTTGTCCTGACTGAACAACTGTCACGGTACCGTCAGTACCTACGCTGATGTTTGTTGCATCAGGCGGAACGACAACCTCTGGAACCAATCTGTATCCATCACTATTTACTATTGTTCCGTTTTCATCAATTTTAAATGCGCCGTTTCTAGAGTAAACTTCAGTACCATCCGGTAGTTCAAGTTTAAAAAAGCCTTTTCCAGTTACAGATAAGTCGAGCTCATTGTCCGTCTGTTTTAGACTGCCTTCTGAAAATATTTTATTAATTGCAGTGGGGCGAGAACCTAGACCAACCTCTATGCCGGTAGGACTTTTAGTAACATCGCTTGTAGATGTTCCAGCATACTCCATAACTTTGTACATTAAGTCGGCAAACTCTGCACGCGACTTTTTGAAACCTATTGTGTTTACATTGGCAATATTGTTCGCCGTTGTATCTATTTGTGTCTGCATACCCAACATTCCGGTTGAGGCAGTATATAGTGATTGCATCATTTTCTAAGCTCCTTAAGATTTTTTAGCAATTTTTTCAATTGCGTCACGGTTCATGTCATTCATCTGTGTGTCCATTGCTTTTTGATACATTCCGACCAAACGATTTGTTTCTATCATCTGGGTCATCATCTTTACGGCATTTACATTGCTCTTCTCTACAAAGCCCTGCATAACAGCCTGGCTATCTCCAAAGTCTTGAAACTCCTCTGCGCCGTCATATCTATAAAGTCCATTGCCCTCTTTCTTTAGGAGATCAATATTATCAGGCTGTGCTATAAAAAGTTTAGAGCTTGGAGTAAGCATTACGCCATTTGGTATATTGGTAAAAATCTGCCCGTTTTTGTCTATCTCAACAATACTATCTTGTTGATTTAGCACAATTGGCTGATTGGTTATAAAATAGTCGCTAGGAAGAACTTCATATCCGCTTTTTGTAATTAGTTTGCCTTCATCATTTTTTGTAAATGATCCATCCCTAGTCAGTCTGACCCCTTCCGGTGTTTTAACCAAGAAAAAGAGACCCTCTTTTGACAAGGCCATATCTAGCGAGTTGCCGCTTTTTTGCATATTCCCGATAGAGTAATCAGTATAAGAGTCTACTATTTGCGGTGCCTTGTTCATAGCTCTGTTTAAGAACTGAGCAGCCTCTTTGGTATGATTTTCAATTGGCAACTCATCCCTAGCCTCCTTGTAAAGGCGTAAAAAATCTCCTACAACAAGATTATCCTCTTTAAAACCGACCGTATTGACGTTGGCAAGATTGTTGGCAATAGTGTCTAGGCGATTGAACTGGGCAACCATTCCTGCTGCTGAACTATAATATCCGCTTTGCATAAAATACCTTTGTTTGCATTTTTTATAATAAAAGCAAACTGTGTTCCAATATTAAAAGAAGGAAATGTTAAGACTGTTTGGATATAATCCACCTTTGAAAAATCTTAGACAAACCAACAAAGGTGTATTTTATATGACAGCTAAAGAACTAAACAAAGCTATTGAAACATTCTTTGCAAGTCAAAAACCAAAAGAGTGCTCTACATATGAGTCGCTTATAGAGCTTTTTGACAAACAACCGACTTTAGCACAAGCAGCAAATATTCATAAACTTATACAAAAGCATAAAGCTTGTATCTATACGTCATCCGAACACGCAAAGCTACTTAACGATAAAGAGGCTGAAGCAAGAAAAAGCGCTCAAAGAAAAATGATTGAAAACAACGAAACGGACAGTTTTGACATACTAAAAGAGCATGAACTTCTTGAGTGGTCACGTTCTGACTCTCTCCTGTTCGTATGTATCTTCGTGAAATGGGACAGATTCCGCTTTTAACTAAAGAGGAAGAGATAGAGATTTCAAAAAAAATAGAAGGCGGAGAGAGCATAATAATTGACGCGATATGCTCTGTTCCATACCTTATAGATTTTATTTTGGATTATAGAGAACCCTTAATCAATCGTGAAAGAAGAGTAAAAGAGCTGTTTAAAAGCTTTGAAGATGAGAAAGATGAGAGCGAAGACTTAGACGTAAGTGATGAAGATGATGAGATTGAAGACAATGACGGCGTTGAAGTTGAAAAAACATTAACTGCAAAAGATAAGAGCAGAGTTGAAAAAGTTACGGTAAGCTTTAAAGCTTTAGAAAAAGCTAAAAAAGAGTGGGTTAAGTTAGCGGAAAAAATACCCGAAAACATGGACGGAGAACTTACGCCCGAGACTGTTCTGCACTATTTGACTGTTACCTATAAAAAGGGTGTCTTAAAAGAGAAATTATTAGATTTAGGTCCTACATCCAAGCTTATAAATGAGCTTGTAAAAGCGATGGAAACAGCGCTTAAGAGCGATGAAGGTTATGACAAAGAGCTAAAAAGATTAGAGTATAAGCTCCCGCTTTTTAACTCAACCCTAAAAGCAAACCACAAAGTTCTGGTTGAGAGAATTTGTGATTTAAATAAGGAAGATATTGCAGCTATGGTGCCTGAAGCTACAATGGTCAGCACATATATGGAGATTAAGAAGCTTGTACAAACAAAAGAGGCTTCAAAAAATAGTTTCGATATGGAACCTGAGAAACTGGCAGATATTTTAGAACAAATCAAGCGCGGTAAAAATATTTCCGAGATTCCAAAAACAAAAATGGCAAAATCCAACTTAAGGCTTGTAGTATCTATCGCAAAAAGATATACAAATCGCGGATTGCCTTTTCTAGACCTTATTCAAGAGGGCAACATAGGTCTTATGAAGGCAGTTGATAAATTTGAATACCAAAAGGGTTATAAATTTTCAACTTATGCAACTTGGTGGATACGTCAAGCAATATCCCGTGCAATTGCAGATCAAGCTAGAACAATTCGTATACCGATACACATGATTGAAACTATAAACCGTATAAATAAAATTATGCGTAAGCATTTGCAAGAACACGGCAGAGAGCCTGATGTTGAAGTAATTGCGCTTGAAGTCGGACTATCTGTTGAAAAAGTAAAAAATGTAATAAAAATTACAAAAGAGCCAATAAGCCTTGAAGCTCCTATCGGAAGCGAAGATGACGGACGTTTTGGTGACTTTATTGAGGACAAAACATCTTTGTCGCCATCCGATGCAATATTAAAAGATGATTTAAGAGTTCAGATAGAGAATGTTTTAGAGCAGTTAAACGAGAGAGAAAAAGCTGTTATTAAACTCCGTTTTGGAATTATGGATGATGAGTCCGACAGAACGCTGGAGGAGATAGGCAAAGAGCTAAATGTAACACGCGAGAGAGTGCGTCAGATAGAGTCTAGCGCTATTAAAAAGCTAAAGCACCCTAAAGTCGGAAGAAAACTTAAAAATTATATAGAAGAGTAGTTAATTCACATGACTTTTGAGCAGCAATGGATAGAGTATGACTATAACCCTTTTGTGCTCTTTAGCTCAGGCGGAAAAATTTTATCACTAAACTCGGAAGCGCAGTTTTTACTTGGTTCTGTTACAACCGAAGAACTTTTTAGTCTTGCAACTACCTACGCCAGTATTTCATTTGGCTTTAGAACAACATTTTTAGAGTTGGATTTTGAGCGTTATAAATTTTTTGCTATAACCGTTGGGTATGAAAATGATGAAGCCATAGGTATTAAACTTTATCAATCCCCATCTTTCAAGCTCAATAAACCTAAGCCCGTCGGCGATGCAACAAATATATACGCATTGGTTGATTTATGTATATTAACATACTCTATAAACTCAAAAATTGTTTTTAAAAAGGATTTTGACCCTACTATTCCTGAAGTTATTATTGACTCTAACAATTTTATAAAGATACTAAACAAAGTATACTCTTGCTATGAAAATAACCAAAAAATAGCAACTAAAATATTCTACAGAGTTGGCGAGCATATAAAATTTGAGGATAAAAAATATAGTATCTTCTCTGTTGAAGTAAATGCACATAACATTGATGAGGAGAGAGTTAATCAGTTGAAAGTGTTGGCAGCCAATACAAACTTTTACATAGACATTAAAAAAAAGATAACCATAAATATACCTATGATTATCGCCTAGATTTTTTATAGCTCTTATAAATCTTTCGAGACAAAATAGCCTGTTATAATGCCTAGTAGAAGTGACGGAAGATATATAAATATATCTAAAAGCTCATTATTTTTAAGTGCTATAAAGCCCAAGATCAAAAATAGATATGGAACCAGTCTATATAAAGAAATACCGGCTTTACCACCCTTTTTAATCTCTTTTAAATTTAAAATCTTTATTTTTTTCTTCTCTTCTGTGACTATAGCTTTTAAATCAAGCTCGTCCGTGGGGGTTTCATTTATTGGAGTTTCGTCATAAAGTTCGTACGGATCTTCAATTTCGTCTAAAATATCTCTTTTTTCATCTATATTTTCAAGAGCAACCCCAGCATTTATCATTTTTTTATAAGCGTACGCAGAGCCTGCTATTATAAAAAAACTGCTTAAAAAGGCGACCTGCAGATTTATAAAAAGATTGAAGGATATTAGCGTTGTAGATAAAATTAAGAGTTCAACAACACCTATAATTTTAATAGTTTTTTTCACTATCGTCTTCGTCATCATCGTCTTGAAGTTGTTTTTTTATGGCATAACGAGGCTCTTTCGCCAACTCTTCATACTCTTTATACTGTTTTGAGTAAGCTTTATAGACATTTAATACAGCTGCGGCTATACCTATAAAAACTCCAATCCAGAGAGTCCAGCTAACTTCTGTAAGATTTTTAAGCAAAATACCTATTCCGACACCCATAAGAACTGCCACAACCATTGATATTCCTAACGACAAGTGGTCAGCCGCTTCAATAATTGGTTTTATTCTAGGAGCTTTTTGCTCCTTTTTATCACTATTTTGCATTAGTTATTTCTTTAAATATTTCAGCGCTTGCTTTAATGGTATCTTCAATCATCTCATCTGTAACAGCAGTTGAGATAAATCCTGTTTCATACAGTGAACATGCAAAATAGAAGCCTTTTTGCAGCATCATAGAGTGGAATTTTGCAAAAAGTTTTGCATCTGAATTGCATGCGTCGGCAAAGTTTTTAACAGGTTTATCATTAAAAAAGAAACCAAACATGCTTCCTCTTGTGTCTATCTGCATTTTTATTCCGCAAGCAGCAGCCTCTTTTTGCATCCCCTCAACCAATCTTTTTGCACGCTCATTTAAAACTGCTATAACCTGAGCATTTTTCTTTAGCTTTGTGATTGCCGCAAATCCGGCAGCCATTGCAACAGGATTGCCGCTTAGTGTTCCTGCTTGATAAACAGGTCCCTCAGGTGAGAGTTTTGCCATGATTTCTGCTCTTGCTCCAAAAGCGCCCACAGGCATACCGCCCCCGATTACTTTTCCAAGGGTTACAATGTCAGGCTTAACGCCGGTTATAGACTCTGCACCGTTTATGGTTGCACGAAAACCGCTCATAACTTCATCAAAAATAAGCAGAGTTCCATTCTCATTACAAATTTTTCTAAGTTCGTGTAAAAACTCTTTATCAGCAGGAACAAGCCCCATATTTCCAGCTATTGGTTCTATAATGACACATGCAATATTTTTAGAATCTTTAAAACACTTCTTTACGCTCTCTATATCATTATATGTAGCCAAAAGAGTATGCTTTGTAAAATCGGCTGGCACACCTGGTGAGCTTGGATTTCCAAAAGTTGCGGCTCCGCTTCCGGCCTGAACTAAAAGAGAATCGCTATGACCGTGGTAGCACCCGATAAATTTTACAATGTCATCACGGAGAGTAAATCCGCGAGCAAGACGAATAGCGCTCATTACAGCCTCTGTTCCGCTGCTTACAAATCTTATTTTGTCAATTGAGTCAAACATAGAGATAACAAGCTCAGCCAAATCGCTCTCTGCCTGTGTCGGAGCGCCGAAGCTCAGACCGTGCTTAACAGCTTCTATTACGGCACTTTCAATTGATTCGTCTCTGTGTCCAAAAAGAAGCGGACCCCAGCTTTGTACATAATCTACATATTTATTTCCGTCAATATCAGTTAAATATGCCCCCTTGCCTTCCGCTATAAAAATAGGAGTTCCACCTACGCTGCTAAATGCTCTAACCGGAGAGTTTACTCCACCTGGAATTAAATTTTGTGCCTGCTTAAAAGCTTTTACAGAACCACTTGTACTCATTTAAATTACCTTAATATTTTTTGTCATTATAGCAAAGTTGTATTAATCTATATTAGTTATAATAATTCAAAATTTTATAAGTAAATGGAATCTCTTGAATCGCTCATATTTTGCCCTCTTTGTTGCACTTTTAATACACTTTATACTATTGCTGCTCTTTTGGCTTCTTGGAGCAGTTACACCTGAGACAAAGCAGCAGGAAAAACCAAAAGAGAATAGAATAAAAGTTTCACTAAAAGAAGCACCGAAGAGAGTTGAAAAAACAGAAGAGAGAAATATGCCAAAAATGGCTCCTCCTATGCCAAAAGGCAGCCAGCTAAAAGAGATAACGGAGCCTATGAAAAAGCCGCCGATAAAATATGAGCCAAAAAAAATCGAGCAGCAAAACACTCCTAGCTTGCCTATTACTCCTACAAAAGCAGAAGATAAAAAAGAGCCGAAGCCAAAGATTGAGCCGCTTCCGCCGACAAAGCCATATGTAATGCTCACACCTCAAGAAGAGAAGAAAAAAAAGGAAGAAGAAAAAGATCCACTTGCTTGGATGAAAGAGGATAAATCATCCGAGGAGGCAAAGGATAAAAAAAGTGAACAACAAAGCGGAAGCAATGTTATTAATTCAGACCTTAAAGAACTTTATGGGAGTGAATTTGGCAAACTGACACCTGGACAGCAGAAATATCTTATTGATAACCAAGAGATTATGAGAAGAATTACGCAGGAGATTTTAAACAGAATTGCCAGAGTAAATATCCGTCACGATATGAACATAAACAGAACAAATATTGTAGAGTTTTATCTTCATCCAAACGGAGACATGACGGACTTTAAATTTCTTCAAAATAGCGGATATCACATACTTGATACAACAACACAGGAGACCATTGAGTTTGCATACAGCAGATATCCCAGACCGGCTGAAAAGATACTGGTCAGATACAATGTATTTTACAATCTGGCCAGATAATTTGGGCTAAGAAGCCTCTATTTATCTCTGTTTAACAGAGATAAAGCTCCCTTGTATATCGGCTCATCTATAAATCCGAACTCGTCATCTTCAAAACCTGTAATACCCTCTTCTTTTTTTAGCTCAAAGAGTCTAATTATTGTTTTTGCTCTTTTTATCTCTCTCTCGCTATCTGCAAACATCTTATTTACAAGTTTTGCCTGCTCCGGAGAGATGCACCCTTTTGCATCATAACCCATGCTCTTCTCTAAAGTTATCCATTTTTCAAACTCATCTAAGTTTTTAAACTCCTGATAGACGAAGGAGACTGGTCTTACCCCAATAATTCTACATGTAATTAAAAATTGTGACAAAATATAGAGCATAACAGGGTTGTCTCTCGTAATGAGACTCTGAGGCAAATTCATATCTGCAAAGAGATCTAAAATACCGAGATAAAAAGTAGTAACCCTTTTATCTATTTTCAGCTGTGCCAAGTTGGCCCATGCACCGCTTGTTTCTATAGATAAGTGCAGCTCGGTTTTTTCATCCAATAACTCATATACTGACTCAACCTCTTTTATATTTCTTATTTTTGGGACTCTGATGGCATCAGGCATAAATTGATTTAGATATGTTATCTCCTCATATCCGCCTTCAATCAGAGGGTTTACGCGAACTATCAACTTCTTGTCGCATCTTTTATGGTGAGATAAGAAAATTGCACATAAAACAAGCCCAAACGGCTTATCCTCTTTGCTTACACCATCCTCAAGATTTAAAATAATACAGTCCGCTTCAACAGAATCTATCTTCATTAAATGCTCAAAATTGTTGCATGAGAGCATTAAAACAGAGCGAAAATCTTTTCTTCTGTTAATCATCCTGTATGTAGGGCTTGCTAGTGCGTCCAGTGCCGCTAAATCTCTATTTTCGTAAGCGGCTTTTACTTCTTCAAAATTACTTAGCATTTAATACATTGCCTTTTTTCTTCTCTTGTAGATAAAAGTAGAGCGCCTTAATCTCTTTTTGTGTTAAAAAGTACCTCGGCATTCCATTTTTTCTTATATTTAAAGCTTCATAAAATTCATTAAAATTCATGTTGTTTATAACAGGACCGCCAAAGCTCTTCTGCTCTTTTTTATGCTCATATCTGGCAACTAATTTGCCCTCTCCAGAGTCGCCGTGGCACTTGTGACACCCTATTCCTCTAGGGTTTTTATATAACGAAGAAGCATACTCCATAGGCGTTATAAAACTGCTTTTGGCTAATAGAGAAAATGGCAATAACATAAACAATACTTTTCTCATAAAGCGTTTTCCATTTTTTTTGTTTTGATACAATTTGAACAAAGTCCAAATTTGTTACGCTAGCCGCTATGGCACTAAAGCTTGCCTTTTAAAAAGGCGGAAAACTTCTTTCACAACATTGTTTTGAAAGAAGTTTAAACATATAAAGGTATAATATCAAAAAAATAATATTATGAGGTTTAAATGCAACTTCTTGATGGAAAAGCACTCTCAGCAAAAATAGAAAAAAATATTGTAGACGAAGTGAAAAATTTAAAAAACAAAACAGGTCTTGTTCCAGGACTTGCCGTTATATTGGTAGGTCAAGACCCCGCAAGCGCGGCCTATGTAAATATGAAGAAAAAAGCGTGTGACAGAGTTGGTTTTTACTCTGTTACACATGAAATGCCGAGCGATATCTCTCAAGCGGCTATTGAAAACACAATTAAAATGATGAATAGCAATCCAAACATAGACGGAATTCTTATTCAACTCCCGCTTCCATCCCAAATAGACACTACAAAAATACTTGAATTGGTAGAGCCAAGCAAAGACGTAGATGGTTTTCATCCGTATAACGTCGGCAGACTTACGACTGGACTTGATGGTTTTGTTCCCTGCACTCCTCTTGGCGTCATGAAGCTTTTAGATGAGTACAATATAGATGTAAAGGGAAAAAACTGTGTTGTGGTCGGTGCTTCTAATATCGTTGGAAAACCTATGGCGTCACTGCTTCTAAACGCTAATGCAACGGTTGAGATTTGCCATATTTTTACAGATGATTTAAAAAAACACACCCTTAATGCCGACATCCTTTTTGTCGGTGTCGGGGTCATAAACCTAATCAAAGAAGATATGGTAAAAGATGGCGTTATTATTGTTGATATAGGCATAAACCGTACAAACGACGGCAGACTGGTTGGTGATGTTGATTTTGAAAGAGTTGGCAAAAAGTGTTCATACATCACTCCTGTTCCAGGCGGTGTCGGACCTATGACCATCGCCATGCTGCTTAATAATACACTAAAGGCTGCAAAAGCCAACTCAAAAGAAAGAGAGTAAATGAAAGAGATTCTGCACAAAACATATAAATTTTCAAATTCGTGGACCGGAACCATTATAATTGTCTTGTTTGTTATATTTTTTATTGCTCAGGCTTTTAAGATTCCAAGCGGTTCTATGAAAAATTCTCTGCTGATAGGAGACCATCTTTTTGCCAAAAAGTTTGCATACGGCATACCTATGCCACACATTCCTTTTTTGGAAATTTCCATTATGCCGTGGAGCGATAGACTTCGTCTGATGGATGGAGACAGACCAAAGCGCGGCGATATTGTTATTTTTAGACCGCCACACAATACCAAGCAGCACTTTGTAAAGAGATGCGTAGCTCTTCCTGATGATGAGCTTTTTGTTTTGCACAAAGATTTATATATTCATTACAGTGAAGGCAATGAGTGGATTGAGAAAAACTTTCAAGGACATGACATACTTCCTTTTGCCGGAAAGCTTTGGGTGAAAAACCCGTATATGAAGGATCATCCTGGAATCAGCCATGATGATAAAATCGTAGACAACGGGCAGTTTCCTATGCCGATATTTAACTTTGCACCTATTAAGGTTGATAAAGACCACTACTTTATGATGGGTGATAATCGTGACCATTCAAACGACAGCCGTTTTTGGGGTGCCGTGCCTTATGAAAATATAGAGGGAACTCCATGGTTTGTCTATTTCTCAATTGATGAAAATTGGGAGATTAGATGGGACAGAATCGGAAAAACTCCGACTGATTTGGAATCTCCTGCTCAGCTTGAAAAAGCTATTGCAGAGAGAGTAAAGCAAGATAAAGATGATTATGGAATCTATTGATTTACTTAAAATTTTAGCAGCGGTTTTGGCTTTAGCCGTAGCTATTATCGGACATGAGATAATGCATGGATGGATAGCCTACATGTACGGCGACAATATCGCTAAAAACTCAGGCAGACTCTCAATAAATCCGCTTGTACATGTTGATTTTATAGGCACCATTGTTGTGCCCGCTGCTACCTATTTTCTGCCTATGCTTATGGGGGCAGATAGCGGATTTCTATTCGGCTGGGCGAAACCTGTGCCGGTAAATATGGCTACCGTAATAAAAAGAGCCGGCTATAACGGTGCGATGCAGGTTGACTTGGCAGGAATTGTATATAACTTCACAGTGGCTCTAGTCGCATCTGTTTTCATTGTATATATGAGTCAGCCAACTAATGCAGACGATTTGCTCTATATTTTTGCCTATCTTTTCGTGTTCCAGCTGCTTATAATAAATGTTGTTTTGGGTGTATTTAACCTGCTCCCTATACCTCAATTTGACGGTGCACACTTTCTTATGCACCTAACAATGAAGCATAATATAAATTATGTTGCAGAGTTCTTTTATAAATATGAAAGATATGGAATAATTATAGTTTTAATAATTTTGATGACACCTCTAAAAGATTATCTGCTGCTGATGCCGGTGCAGCTAATTTTAAATCTGCTGTTATCATAAAAGGAAGAGAATGAAGTTTTATATTGCCACTGATCACGCCGGAGTTGATCTTAAAGATTATACGGTTGAAATATTGAAAGAGAAAGGCCATGAGGTTGTTGATTTGGGGCCATTTTCGAAAGAAAGGGTTGATTATCCTGACTATGCCGTAAAAGTTTCCAAAGCGGTTTTAGCAGATAAAGAGTCGCACGGCATACTTATTTGCGGTTCCGGCATAGGCATGAGTATGGCGGCGAACAGACATAGCGGGATTCGTGCAGCACTCTGCCATGATGCATACACCGCAACTGTCGCCCGCGGACATAACGATGCAAATATACTATGTTTTGGCGAGAGAATCATAGGCAAAGGCGTAGCCGAATCCATACTTGACGCTTGGTGCGCAGGCAGTTTTGATGGCGGTCGTCATACAGAACGAGTAGAAAAAATAGAAGCAATTCATTAATATTGCCTCTTTTGGCAGAAGAGTTATAATTTTAAAAAAAAGGATTTTATTGTTAAGGCGATCTGTCTCTTGTCTATGTTTAGTGTTTCTCTGTTTTAAAACTTTAAGTTCATTTCTTAGTT
>DAIDMU010000106.1 GCA_027448805.1 Sulfurimonas sp.
AGATGCTATTTGGGTTTGACCCAAGGGATAAAAAAGCTCTTCTAAGACATGCCGCAAAGAGCAGGACGCCAATAAATATTATTGGAAAATGTGTAAGAAAAAATTACAAAAACAGCTGCAAAGCACACCATTTTTAAAAAAATTAGGATTATTATGGACAGATTTTATTCGCTCAACCACTCAAGTATAGATTTTCATTTTAGGCAAACTCCGAGGGATTTTGTTGTTGAAGAGATTCCTCTTTATGAGTTTTCAGGAGAGGGTGAACATCTGGTCTTGTTTGTTAGAAAAAAGAATCTCTCAACGCTTGAGCTGGTTAGCTTGATTGCCAAGTATTTAGGTATTCAAAATAAAGAGATAGGCTATGCAGGACTAAAAGACAAGCATGCCATGACTAAACAGTACATCTCTCTGCATAAAAAATATGAAGAGAAAATGAATGATTTTGAGCATGAAGATGTAAAAATCATCTCTAAAACATACCACAACAATAAAATTAAAATAGGCCATTTAAACGGAAATAGATTTTACATTAAATTGAAAAAAGTAAATCCTACTTCCGGGCAAAAAATAGATGAGGCGATTAAAAATATATCTAAATTTGGAATGCCAAACTTCTTTGGATACCAACGCTTTGGAACTGACGGCAACAATCACATTGACGGTGAAAAAATTGCTAAAGGCGAAAAAAAAGAGCGTAATCCAAAAATAAAAAAACTTCTTATCAGTGCATATCAGAGCCATCTTTTCAACTTGTGGCTAAGCAGAAGGCTTGAAATAAACAGTTTGATTCAAAATTTTGATGTAAAAGAGTTAGAACCGCTTTTAAATATGTCAAAAGATGAACTGTCAAAGATGAAATCGCAGAAGCATCCATTTAAATTAATCAGCGGAGATGTTATGGAACACTATCCATACGGCAGACTTTTTGATTTTGATGGTACAGAGCATGATTTAAGCAGATTTAATGAAAAAGATATCTCAGTAACCGGCCTTTTATGCGGTAAAAAAGTAAAATTAGCTTCTGACATTGCAAGAGTTATTGAAAAAGATTTTGATGATGAGATAAACGCTGAGGGCGCAAGAAGATACGCTTGGGTTTACCCTGAGGGAGTTGAAGGAAGGTACAAACATGAAGAAGCTCAGTACGAACTTAACTTTTCACTTCCAAAAGGCTCTTATGCGACTGTTCTTATAGAAGAGATTGCCAAAAGAAAAATAAATGAATAGGATAAAAAATGGGTAAACATATAACATCAGCGATATCACAAACTTTTGGAAAGTTTGCAAACAAAGAGTTTTCTAAATCTGTTCAAAATTTTATAAACAACGCTTATGTAAAAATTATGGGCGTTGATATGCAAGAGTTTCACGCTCCGGAGACATACCACAGTTTAAATGCGCTTTTTACAAGAAAACTCAAAGAGGATAGGGTCTACTCGCTTGACGCAAATGATTTTATATCGCCATGCGACTCCTTTATTTCTGAATGCGGAAATTTAAATAATGAGTACGCGCTTCAAATAAAAGGCGTAAGATATAGGGCTTATGACTTATTGGGTGAACACTTCACAAAAGAGGAAAAAAGCATAGTAGATAACGGCTCTTTTATAAACTTTTATCTATCTCCAAAAGATTACCATCGCTATCACATACCGATAAATTTAAAAGTATTGAGAGCCGTTCATATTCCCGGTAAATTTTACCCTGTAAATATTCCATCTCTCAAGAAAAGATTAAATCTTTTTATAGAAAATGAGAGAGTTGTTCTGCTATGCGAAACTTTAGATAAAAAAAGATTTTACATGATACTTGTAAGCGCTTTGAATGTCGGAGTTATGCAGGTTTCATTCGAGCCAAAGATAAAAACAGATGCCGATGCCGATTGCAGCAGTGTCTATAACTATGATAATTTATACCTAAACAAAGGTGATGATTTTGGCTGTTTTGAGATGGGTTCAACTATTGTTATATTAGCTGAAAAAGATATGCTTGAGCTCAATATCAAGACAGGTGAAAATGTTAAATATGGACAAAATATAGCAAAAGCAATTTAATTTATTTTGAGAGTGAAGACAAAATGTAATTTACATTTTGTCTATATATGAAGTTTTTTAATTTTATACGTTAAATCTAAAATGCATAATATCGCCGTCTTGCACGATATACTCTTTGCCTTCTAATCTCATTTTGCCGGCTTCTTTTGCTTTATTTTCGCCACCGCATGCAATATAGTCATTGTAAGCGATAACTTCCGCGCGGATAAAACCCTTTTCAAAGTCATTGTGGATTACTGCGGCAGCTTTTGGCGCTGTCGTATTTTTACGGATTGTCCAGGCACGAACCTCTTTTACTCCGGCGGTAAAGTAGCTCATAAGTCCAAGCTTGTCAAACCCTTTTTGTATGATTTGGCTAAGTCCTGATTCATTTACGCCAAGAGAGCTTAAGAACTCCTCTGCTTCATCATCTTCAAGACCGATAAGCTCCTCTTCAATTTTTGCACAAAGTTTTATAAGTTCGCAGTTGTTTCTAGCGGCATGTTCTTTAAGTTTTATAACAAAATCGCTATCTTCAAGAAGACCGTCCTCATCAACATTTGCACCATACATAATCTCCTTCCCTGTTAGAAGTCTTACCTCATGGTTTAGCTGTTTATACTCATCCGTATCTGATTTGGAGAAATTTCTAGCCAAATTTCCATCAGCCAAAAACTCCAAAAGCTCCTCAGCCAAAGCTAAAATAGCAGCCGCATTTTTATCTGTTTTAGCCTGTTTTTTTAGTCTGTCTGCTCTGTTTTGCAAAACCTCAATGTCGGCTAAAATAAGCTCTCCCTCAATTATCTCAACATCTCTAAGCGGGTCTATGCTCGCCTCTGTATGAACAATATTGTCATCTTCAAAACATCTTACAATATGTAAAATAACTTCAGTTTCACGGATATTTGATAAAAATTTATTTCCTAAGCCTTCACCTTTGCTAGCGCCCTTGACTAAACCGGCAATGTCAACAAAGTCAAGTGTTGAGTATTGAATTCGCTCAGGATTAACAATTTTAGCAAGCTCTGTAAGCCTTTTGTCTGGAACCGGAACTACTGCCTTGTTCGGTTCTATTGTACAAAACGGATAGTTTGCCGCTTCTGCATTTTGTGCTTTTGTCAGTGCGTTAAAAGTTGTTGATTTTCCTACGTTTGGTAGTCCTACTAGACCGATGCTTAAACCCATAATTGTGACCTTTTGTGTACTATAAAATAATTTTGTAATAGTAGCTAAAATATATGTATATAGTGATTAAGAGAGGTTTATTTTTCTCTAAGAGCTTCTCTTGATGCTTTGTCAACCAGAGTAAAGAAAGTATCTACCATATCTTTATCTTCTGTTTTTTTATGACCTTTTACTTTTATAAAATCACACTTATAACGGTCTGTAACCTTATAAAATTTTTTATAAAGTTTATAATTTCTTATGAGGGTGTTTTTTCTTGACATGTAGTTGTTTTTTACAATTCGCTCTTCTCTTGCTTTTGGGCTAATTATGTGTTGGCAATCGGTATAAACGATAATTTTGCATTTTTTTGTCGGTATTTTTCCAAGAGCCCAAAGCAGTGTTTCCAGCTCTAGTTTTGATGAAGTTGTATTTTTAAATTTTTTAATTTTAATACTTGTTTTATGTTTAGATATCGGGGCCTCTAGACTGAACTCCGGTATAAGCAAATATGCGCCGTAGCCAACTCTTGTCTGCGGATCAACGCTTGCATCCGTAAATAAAAAAAGTGTAGGCTTGTTTATATCAACATACATACCAGAATATTTGCTCCGCTATCTACTGTGATAAAGATTTATTATCATCAGCGGATTCTACTTTTTTAAGCTCACCTAGTACATCAAGGATATTTTTTTGGTTTGTTTTGTTTAAAGGTGTATCATTTGAGACAAACATATAAAACTCTACTCGCCTGTTTTTAGCACGGTTTTTTTCAATATCGTTTTGTGCAATAGGTTTTGAAGAGCCAAAACCGGCAGTAGAGAGCCTGTTTTGAGAAACACCGTTTTTTATTAATTCTCGCATAACAACATTTGCTCTATGATTTGACAATTCTACATTATCATTAAATATCGAATCTTTAGGCAGCGGCTGATTGTCTGTATGACCTCTCACCGAGACTTCAACATAAGGCGGAAGGGAGTTGATAATATCAGCAATTCTTCTAATAAAGAGCTGTGTGTCCGCGTTGTTAATTGATGCATCTGCTCCGTGGAAGAAAATAGAAACCGGAAGCTTCAGCAATACCCCATCAACTGTTTGATCCAGTGGATTTCCACTCATTGAAGCATTTTTCAACTCTTTTTGAATCTTTTCAGCAACATCTGTCACGGTTTCCGGTGAAGGGGTGGCTGGAGAAACAACTAGAACTGATCCTCCATCTTTTGTTGGAGCTTGACCGGTAGGATTTGAAGTTGACTCTGGTGTCGGTTCGGTATCATTTACCATATCTATAACAGGATTTACTGCCTCGGGAACGGGAGCAAAGTCATAAATTTTTACGAACTCTTCTTTAAGAGCGCGTACTTTTTCTTTATTTGTAGATGCAATAGCATAAAGTGCAATAAAAAGAGCCAACAATAAACTGAAAAAATCGGCTGTCGGAACTGCCCACTTTTCACTTGGCGGACACTCATTCTTTTTGCATTTATGTTTCTTTTTAGCCATCTATATACTCATTTGCTAAACTGACTATGTTTATCTTCTGCAGGAGAGAGGAAATTGAGCAATTTAGCCTCTAGAGAACGTGGATTGTCGCCATTTGCAATCCCAATTATTCCCTCGAGAATTAATTTCTGTTCTTTAACGATATGGTGCGCTTTAGCTTTTAATTTTGCGCCCATTGGACCAAATAAAACATATGCGCTGAAAATTCCCGTAACGGTAGCGGTAAATGCTCCAGCAATACCTTGTGCCATCTCTGCCGGATTATCAAGTTTTTGAAGTGCCAAGATAAGCCCTAAAACTGCCCCGATAAGACCAAGAACCGGAGATGTTTCTCCGGCAAGTATCCAGTAGTGTGCACATCCGTGATAATAATGTTCAGTCTCTTCAATTGTTAATTCTAAACTCTCAACAATAGTATCTATCTCATTTCCGTCAACAGCCATGCTCAAGCCTTGCTTCATAAACGCATTGTCAAGTTGTGCAATTTCGCCCTCCAGTGAGAGTATGCCGTCTTTTCTAGCGCGCGAAGAGAGCTCAATAATCTGCTTAATTCGCGCATGAAGATCTACCTGGGATTTTTTAAAGATGATACCGACACTTTTGTATGCGCCTTTGATGTGCTCAGCGTCAGTACTTACCATAGATGCAAGCAGAGTGGTCGGCATAATAATAATTAGTGAGGAAATATGAACAATATGGACCGGATTTCCGCCCTCCAATATGTCACCGATAGAAATAGATGCTATTGCCCCTAATATTCCTAAAACAACCGTTAAATCCATAAATCACCCTTATTTTTTGTAGTTTTACCATAATTCTTTAAGCATCGCAGCATTTGTTTGACTAATTGTACACTACTTTACTAAAAGAAAGATTTAACTATTTTATATCTCTTAAAAATTCACACATTAGACGAACACCTGCACCGGTTCCTCCATAAACGTTACAATCCCATGGGGTTTCGGTATAGGCAGTTCCTGCTATATCGAAGTGCATCCACTTGTTTTTATTCTCGTCTCTTATAAATTTATCCAAAAACATGCCGGCAGTTATTGCTCCGCCGTAAGGTTTTGAAGCTGTATTGCTTATATCGGCAATCTCGCTCTTTAGAAGTTTTTTAAGATGTCTGTTAAACGGCAGTGAGCTTATCATCTCTCCAGCATCGCTTCCTGCGCGTGAAATGTCATGTTTTAGCTTATGTGAGTGTCCCATTAAACCTGTTGTATATTGGCCAAGAGCAATCATACATGCGCCGGTAAGTGTTGCAAAGTCAAAGATATAGTCGGCTTTTACTTTATCCTGTGCATAATCAAGAACATCAGCAAGCACTAAACGGCCCTCTGCGTCTGTGTTTCTAACTTCAATTGTTGTTTTGCTTCTTGAAACCAGTACATCATCTGGCTTATAAGCATTTCCGCCGACCATATTCTCAACCGCACCGATAAATGCATGAATTTCAATGTCAAGTTTTAATTCACTTACGGCTTTTATGATTCCAAGAACCGCACATGCGCCGGCTTTGTCCATCTTCATAGTGACCATAGAGGTAGGAGCTTTTAGACTTAACCCACCGCTGTCATATGTCAAGCCTTTTCCAACAAGCGTAATAATTTTTTTAGGATTTGCAGGCTTGTATGCCAAATGAATCAGAGCACTTCCGTGAACAGAAGCACGACCAACCGCAAGCATAGCGTTCATATTTTCTTTTGCTAAATCATCTTCTTGCAAAATATTGCATAAAAGTGAATTGTCATATGCCAATGTTTGAGCTACATGTGCCAAAGTTTGCGGGTTTATCTCTTGCGGTGCTCTGTTTACTATATCACGTGTGAAGCATGTTGCATTAGCCACGATAAGCGCTTCATTAAAAACAGTCTCAAGTTCGCTAAAATCCAAATCATTTACAGCTAAAGAGATCTCTTCCAAAGCCGCTTTTTTTGGCTCTGACTTGTATTCGTTAAACTCATAGCCGCCTAAAACCACTCCCTCTATTAAGGCAGTTATAGTAGATTTGCTGATAACACTAATCTTTGCAGATTTATAGTTTGAAGATTTGAGCATTTTTATCATGCAAGACGCCGCACTTCTTAAATCATCACTCTTTTTACTATCAACGCCGCAAAACAGTATCCCTTTCTCATATAAAAAACATGTTGTGTCCTGTTCAGCTTTAAATCCGGCTTTTTGCAAAACATCAGAATGCTCGCACTCCGCAAGTTCATCTTTTTTTAAAAATTCTATTAATATTTCTGAATCTATATCAGATATATTTTTATTTATTAGTTTTATACTCAATTTTTTTTCCTATCTATAGTTAATTATCAAAATTTAGCAGCTGTTTTGCCTGTATCATATCTTTATCGCCGCGACCGGAGATATTGACAATAATCAGCTTATCTTTTATGTTTGCTATTTTTTTGAGATATGCTACTGCGTGTGCGCTCTCAAAAGCAGGAATAATTCCCTCTTTGCGTGATAACCACACAAATGCATCAAGCGCTTCTTTATCGGTAATATAATCGTAGCTTACCGATTTATTATCGTGATGAAATGCATGTTCCGGTCCTATTCCAGGATAGTCAAGCCCAGCTGAAATAGAGTGTGCTTCAAGTATCTGTCCGTCTTCGTCTTGGAGCAGGTAGCTCATCTGACCATGCAGCACACCTGGGCGACCTTGATTTAAAGAGCAGCCGTGTTCCCCAGATTCTATACCGTGTCCGCCGGCTTCTATACCAATGCAACGAACCTCTTTGTCTTCTAAGAAGTGTTGAAACATACCGATGGCGTTGCTGCCTCCGCCAATACATGCAATAACGTAATCTGGCAGACGATTCTCTTTTTCAAGTATCTGCGCTCTTGCTTCATAACCGATAATTGCCTGAAAATCTCTAACCATCATTGGATATGGATGCGGGCCTGCGACTGTTCCTATGATATAAAAAGTATCTCTCGCATTTGTAACCCAGTGGCGGATTGCATCATTCATAGCATCTTTTAATGTTTTGCTTCCGCTCTCAACAGAGTTTACTTTTGCACCCAGAAGCTTCATGCGAAAAACATTTAGCTCCTGTCTTTGAACATCTTTTGCACCCATAAATATCTCACACTCCAAACCTAAAAGAGCACAAATCGTTGCGGTTGCAACACCATGTTGACCGGCACCGGTTTCAGCTATGATTTTTTTATATCCCAAGCGCTTTGCCATTAGCCCTTGAGCAATCACGTTATTTACTTTATGCGCACCAGTATGGTTTAAATCTTCTCTCTTAAGGTATATTTTTGCGCCAAGTTCGTCTGAAATGTTTTTAGCAAAATAGAGCGGGGAAGGGCGGCCGACATAATCCACAAGATAGTAATCTACTTCACTCCAAAAATCTTTGTCAAAGCGAATACTTTTATACTCCTCTTCAAGTTTTAAGAGTGCCGGCATCAAGGTTTCCGGGACATATCTGCCGCCAAAAATTCCAAAATGTCCATTTAAATCTGGATCAAATTTAGAAGAAGAAGGAACATACATTAGTTTACCTCAATCAAAGAGTAAACATCTGTTATCTCTTTTAAGTTTTTTTGCCCGTCTAAAAAGTTAAGACCTATGATAAAACAAGCTTCCAAACATGAAGCACCGGCCTGCTTAATCAGTCTAGCAGCAGCATTTGCAGTGCCGCCGGTTGCAATAAGATCATCTATGAGAAGAACTCTCGCATTTGGAATTGCGCTAAACGCATCAATATGAACTTCTATCTCATCCACGCCATACTCTAAAGAATATTTTTCACTGATTGTTGTGTACGGAAGCTTCCCTTTTTTGCGTATAGGCACAAAACCGATGCCAAGCATTTGAGCAAGTGCTGCACCAAAGATAAATCCTCTTGCATCAATGCCTGCTATATAGTCCAAGTTATACTCTTTATATCTTTGATAAAGGTGGTTCATAGTCACGCCATAAGCCTCTTTATCACTCAAAAGAGTTGTAATGTCTTTAAACATAATGCCCGGCTTGGGAAAATCTTTTACATCTCTAATCGAATTTTCTATTATTTTTCTTTCAGTATTGCTAAGTGTCATCTTCTGGTCCTTTATATCAGAGCGTCTATGCGACTCTCTAATGCTTTGATTTTATTGTTAAGGCGATCTGTCTCTTGTCTATGTTTAGTGTTTCTCTGTTTTAAAACTTTAAGTTCATTTCTTAGTTGTGTCAACTCGTCACTCAAGATATCAACATTTCCAAGTGCCCGTT
>DAIDMU010000107.1 GCA_027448805.1 Sulfurimonas sp.
AAATCAGGTATTTTTTTCGCACCAAACATCAAAACAATAATTCCAAATATTAACAATAACTCCATTCCGCTAGGCATACTCATTATCTTGTTCCTCTTTCATTAAATTAAAGTCAGAAATTATAGCTAAATTAACTGTAACTTCTCTTATGATAACTATTTTATTCTCTTATTACTATATATCTTCCCAGCTTCTAACGAAATCATTTATTTCGTTTCCTGGGATTTTAACTCTTGCTGCGTTTGCGATGACCCTAAGCACATCAGCAGCCTCTTGGAGATTGTCATTTACGATGAGAAAATCATACTCGCTGATTCTCTGAATCTCTCTTTTTGCCATGTCAATGCGGCGCTCAATCACTTCTTGTGAGTCAGTTTTGCGTGACTCAAGACGCTTTTTAAGCTCAGAGAGCGTTGGCGGTGTAATAAAAACAGATGTAGTAATATCGCCAAGCCTGTTTGTAACAACAGCGTTTCCCTGCACATCAATATCAAAAAGAACTAATTTTCCAGCGCCTAGGGCCTCTTTTACAGGCTTGATTGATGTTCCGTAATAATTGCCATGCACAAATGCATACTCTAAAAATAAATCCTCTTCTATATCTTTTTTAAACTCTTCTTCGCCGACAAAGTGGTAATGAACGCCGTTTATTTCGCCATCTCTGATGGGACGTGTTGTGGTTGAAATGGAGAAATAACACTCACCGATATCATTGATTACTTCATTTAACAAAGAACTCTTTCCAGCCCCGCTAGGACCTGAAAGAACTAAAATAGCTCCAGACTTGTGATTCACTACTTGTCACCGAGAGTTATATTTATACTTATTTTCATCCCTTTTAATGAAGCGGCAACATCCTCGTTTGACAAAGCTTTTAGCAGTTTTTTAAGAGCTTCCACGCCTTCGTCGCCGCTTTTGCCTGAACTGTCTGCATTGTTTGAGAAATCCTCTTCAAACTCTTCATCATGCTGTTCTGCTTTATCAACTGTTACAGATTCGTCAAACTCTTCATCATTCACTTCTTCGCCGATTGCAAGTTTTAAATCTCTGCTGCTCAAAGAGTCAATATTAAACAGAAGGTCTTGATCAACTTCTGTTTGTAAATCTTCATCGCTTAGTGCTTGTACCGCGCTCTCAATTTGAGATGCCAAATCTTCAAAATCTTCCTCCGGCTCTTGGGCTTTTGGTTCCTCTGGCTCTGATTCATCTGCAGCAACTTCATTAGTTTCTAAATCCTCTTCAAGTTCATCAAGCTCATCAACTGCTTCATTTGGTTCAGGTTTTTCTAAACTCTCTTCTTCTTCAAAATCTTCAAGCTCTAAATCGCTGTCATCAAACCCTAAATCATCAGTCAGTTCTTCATCTTTTGCCTCTTCTGACTTATGCTCCTCTGCAGCTAGCTCTTCAAAATCTTCAAGCTCTAAATCGCTGTCATCAAACCCTAAATCTTCTTCCATCTCAGTCTCTTCTAGAAGATTCTGTACTTCCTGAAGCTCATCTTTATCTAAGATACCGTCTGCTTCTCTTTTGTCATCGCTCTCTAAATCTTCAAATTCGCCATGCTCTTCATTTTCGTCTAGTTCATCCAATCCCAGCTCTTCGCCAAGCCCTTCAAATCCTTCAAGACTATCATCCTCTAAAATATTATCTGTTTCATCCAAATTTAACTCTTCTTTAACTGGTTTTGACTTTGGTTTTTCATCCAAATCATCAAGCTGATCGAGCTCATCAAGACTATCAAGACCATCAAGCTCATCAATACCCTCGTATTCGTCCAAACTTTCAAGCTCTTCAAAACCATCAACCTCATCCAAATCATCAAAAGAGTCCGTTTCTGTATCATGAACCTCATCCATCTTGTCAAGCTCAATTGTATCTACCATCTTTCCTAGAGATATTAACACTTCAACCAAATCAGTAGGCAAGAACGGTTTTTTAAGAATTTTAGTAAACTCTTCTGTAAATTTAGCCTCTTTAGAACATATAAATAAAGATTTATTAAACTTTATCTTACTGCCTACATCTTGCATAAAATTTTCGCCATAAAGCGCATCATCTACAATCAAGAGGTCATAATTTTTAGGCTCTATTGCTCCGATACTTTCGGCTATGTTCAGCTCATCTGAAGTCTTTTGCACACTTAAGGTTACTAATTTATTGACTACTGGATTATTGTTTAAAAGTAATATTTTCATTACAGGTTCCCTTTGGAGGCTCTTTTGACATTATTGTATCAAAAAAAACTAAAAAAACATCTCTAAAAAATTAAAAGCCTCTAGCATTTGGCCTTTTAAAATCAACATAATTGTACTAAATGTTGCTATTAATACAACAAAAGAAACTATGATTTTTATTGGAAAACCAATTACGAGAAGATTGAATTGAGGCATAGTTTTCATAAGCATTCCAAATATAACATCAGCAAGCCATGAGAGCGCTGTAATTGGAAATGCAATCATAAAACCGACCAAAAACATATTTGACATAGCTTTAATTACATAATTAAAAAAATCTTCACTCATTATAAAACCGCCGAGTGGGATATTTTGCAAAGAGCCGTCAATAAAGAGCAGCATCCAGTGATGCATATCTATTGAAAAGATAACCATAAGTGCCATAAGAGATAAAAATTGCGAGATTATCGGCATAGAGATGCCTGATTGAGGATCTATCGCACTAGCCATTGAAAAACCCATCATAAACGATATCTGTCCGCCGGCAAATGTTATGGCATTAAATGCGATTTGCAATATAGTCCCTATCGCCAAACCAAAAAACAGCTCACTTAAAATTGCCAAAATTATACTGGGAACCGTAATCGGTATCGCAAGCGGAGGCATTGAAGAGTAAAAAACTATTGTGAAAAAAAATGCCATTGCGGCTTTTGTGCTGGCGGGAATACTATTATGAGAAAATATCGGCACCGCCATAAAGAGCGCGCCAAATCTAAAAAAAAGAAGTATAAAACCGACTATGTAAGTATCGCTAAATACTTGTGTCCAGTTCATTTCTAAATCTCACATAATCTGAACATATCCACTTTATGCCCAGCTGCTATCATTTTAATACCCTCAGCTCTTTATTTATAAGTTTATAAACTTTGTGGCATCTGTACGCAAGCTCTTCATCATGAGTTACCAAAATCATGCCTGCACTATGTTTGGCAATATATTCAAAAAAGATATCCATGACTTCATTTGCGGTTGATTTGTCCAGATTTCCTGTCGGTTCATCAACAAAAAGCAGACGCGGCTGTTTAGTTAAAACTCTTGCGATAGAAACTCTCTGTTGTTGTCCGCCTGAAAGCTCTGTCACTTTTTGATTTACTGTTCCGTCAATTTTTAATGTTTTTAAAAGATTTTCATCTACGCTCTGATTTGAGAGAATTGCCGCAACTTCGAGATTTTCCAAACAGGTAAAACCTTTAAAAAGATAGTGGGATTGAAAAACAACCCCAAGTTCATCTCTTTTTATTTGCGCCAATCTTTTTCTGCTCATAGCCGAAACATCCTCACCAAAAATAGAGACAAATCCCTCATCCGGTTTTAAAAGTGTGGATAGAATATTAAGCAGAGTGGATTTTCCGCTTCCGCTTACTCCAATGATTGCAATGGATTCTCCCTCGTTTAAATCGAGCGATACTTGAGAAAAGAGCTGATAATCAAAGGTATGTGATAAATTTTTTGCAGATAATAAATTCATAGAAGGATTATAGCCAATTTAATTACAAAATATCTTTTTACACCCTCTTCGTGAACGCATATCTAATTTTTTTGCGTAAATTTTCTCAACAAGTTTTTTCATTATATATGCAAAATACCCGCTGAAATAGATACCGAAGATTTTTGATGCTGCATAGCCTCTTCCAAGTGCTATCAACACTCCTCGAGATTTTATTTTATGCTCAGTCAAAGGCTTGTTTGCTATAAGGCTTGCTATATTTTTCGCACATATTTCAGCCATCTGTTCTGCCGTGTCAGCGGTAGGAGCTATGACCCTGCCGTTGTTGTATATTGTTGTGCAATCACCTATAGCAAATGTTTCACTATAATTTTGCACCTGCAGATAGTTGTTTGAAACTATATATCCCCTATCATTTTTATCTAATGCAAGGTTGTAAACCAAGCCGTTTGGCTCTATGCCGCCCGTATATATCATAAAATCCATTTGCAACACCTCGCCGCAGCTTAGTTTAACGCTGTTGTGTGTTACCTCAACAACTTTTCTCTGGTTTTTTACGACTATTTCTAACTCTTTTAACCTTTTTTCCGTTTTTTCAACAAGCTCTTTATCGAGCCCCTCTAAAACATGTTTGCCGGCATTTATTAACACAATATTTAGTTTTCTACATATAAAATTATTTTTGCGGTAAAACTCTCTTGAAAACGATGCCATTTGTGCCGCAATCTCCACTCCGCTAAGCCCTGCACCAGCAACGACAATATTCATAGTGGTACAACTTGCACCGCTCTCTTCAACCCTGTTAAAAAGCGACATCTCAAATTTTTGCTTAAAAAACATTGCACGATGCAACGCTTTTATACCATGAGCATGTATACGCAGTCCGACAACATCAGCCATAAATTTTGTACGGGCACCTACCGCAATTATAAGATAATCATAACCGTATCTTTGCACTTGTGTAATTACTTTTTTATTTTTAAAATCAATATTGCTCACCTCTTGTTTTAGGAATGTAACATTGCCGTCAAAACCTGAGCAAAAAGTAAAAAGGTCAACGGTTACCTGAGCAAAATCTTCTTCATTTGCTATTAAATCATAGACATCTGTCTGCATAAAATGATATGGATTTTTATCAAAAAGAAGTATCTCATTCTGATGGTTTTTCGCCAATTTTTCAACTGCAAGAAGACCTGCATAGCCTCCGCCTACTACGATGATTCTATTTTTACCCAAAGCCGACCCTTGATTTATTGTTGATATTTATTTGAAAAAATTATATCATTTTTAGGGGGGAAGTGTGTTTTGCTATTTAAATTTGTACTATTTTTGAAGAGAGTGTGTATTAAGATGTATAAATTTAGAAGTTTTTAAGGAGACCTGTTTTTTTAGCGGAGCGGGTAAGGAGAGATCCTTAACCCATTTGAGCAGCGACTTCTGCAGCGAAGTCGTCAACTTTTTTCTCAATTCCCTCACCAACTTCAAGGCGAACGAAATCAACAATTTCAGCAGTTCCGCCAGCTTCCTTAGCAGCAGCTTCAACAGCCTGTGCAACAGTCATTTTGTCGTTTAACACATAAGTTTGATCTAGTAAAGCAAGCTCTTTGTCTAAAGTTGTATTGTCATCAATAAAACGAGCAAGTTGTCCCGGAACAATTTTGTCCCAAATAGCCTCAGGTTTATTTTGAGACTTTAAAAGTTCTTTGATATCAGCTTCAGCTTGAGCCAAAACGTCTTTAGTTAACTGACACATAGAGATGTACTTAGGTACATTTATAAGTGGCTTTTTAAGACGGGCAAGCTCTTCATTCTCTTTTTTTATAGCTTCGATTCTACCGACTGTCTCAGATGTTACGAAATCCATATCAAAATCTTTATAAGATAGAGTTTTTGGTTTCATTGCAGATGCGTGCATAGCAACATTTTTAAGCATTGGTCTAAGTGCATCAGCAGTTTTTTTACTGTCACATTTAGCAGCTACTATAACAGCTATACGGTTGTTTGAGTGAATATACCCGTTAATAGCAACCGTATCATCATCAGCTTTAATAGTTTTAAAACGGCGAAGCTCTATCTTCTCGCCGATTTTTATAACGGCTTCACTGAAGTATGTTCCAAATGAAGTTGCTTTTAGACTCTCAACATCAGCAGGTGAAGTAGAGTAGATCTCTTCTGTTGTTTTTAAAACCAGATTTTTGAAACCCTCATTTTGAGCAACAAAGTCTGTTTCAGAGTTAATCTCAACTACAGTTGCTTTAGAGAAGTCATCGGCAATTTTAAGACCGACAAGACCCTCGGCAGCAACTCTGTCAGCTTTTTTAGCTGATTGAGCGATACCTCTCTCTTTTAACCAAGCAGTTGCTTTTTCCATATCTGCGTTACACTCAACTAGAGCTTTTTTACAATCCATCATTGGCGCATCAGTAGCTGCGCGCAAATCTTTTACCATTGCTGCTGTAACTTCCATGGTTATATTTCCTCTGTTTCGAAATCTTCTGGTTCAAAAGCGTCAAGATCTTCTGTTGAAACTTCTTCTTCCACAACTTCCGATTGAATATCATCTCTTCCGCCGCTTCTTAATGCTTTGCCTTCATTGATAGCTTCAGTCATTTCACGGCAAAAAAGTTGAATAGAACGGATAGCATCATCATTTCCAGGAATTGGGTAAGTGATTAAATCAGGATCACAGTTTGTGTCAAGAGGAGCAACAACTGGAATACCTAAACAACGAGCTTCTAAAACAGCGATATGCTCTTTAACTGCGTCCATAACAAAAAGCATATCAGGAAGTTTTTTCATATTGCGGATACCGCCGAAATATACCTCTAGTTTCTCTTTTTGACGAGTAAGCATAAGAGCTTCTTTTTTAGTTAGAAGATCCATTTGACCGTTCTCTTGCATCTCTGTGATTACATCAAGTTTGCGGATTGACTTCTGGATTGTAGGAAAATTTGTAAGCATACCGCCCAACCATCTATTGTCAACGTATGGCATTCCACAAGCGATTGCAGCGTCTCTAACTGAAGCGCGAGCTTGTTTTTTTGTTCCAACGAAAAGAACCGTTTTACCCTCAGCAGCAGTATCTACAACGATTTGATATGTGTTACGGAAGTAACGAAGAGTTTTTTGTAAATCTATTATATAGATATTTTTACGAACACCGAAAATGTATTTTTTCATTTTTGGGTTCCAACGACGTGTTTGGTGTCCGAAGTGTACACCACACTC
>DAIDMU010000108.1 GCA_027448805.1 Sulfurimonas sp.
CAAGTTGTAGCTGTTCCCGCTTCTGTGCCAAATGCAAGCGAAGAGATGGCTAACTCTGCGGTTATTGTAAAGATGACTAGGGTTATTATGATTGCGCCGATGCTTATTATTTTAGGTATCTATCTCTCATACAGTGCAAAGAGAAGCGGAGGGGAAGCAGGCGGAGTTAAACTTGTCATTCCTTGGTTTGCGGTCTATTTCATCGGTATGGCAGGATTTAACTCACTGGGAGTAGTTCCTCAAAACATTGTAGATGTTATAAACCAAATAGATACTTTTTTACTTACAATGGCAATGACCGCGCTTGGAATGGGTACCGTATTTGCAAAGTTTAGAGGTCTTGGTTTAGCGCCTGTTTATACTGCAGGATTAATGTTCGCATGGCTTATGGTCGGCGGTTATTTTATAACAAAATGGGTTGTAGCACTGTTTTGACATATTGTAACTTTTCATTTATGTTACACACCAAAACGAACTAGTCCGTTTTGACGGCAGGGACTAAAGTCCCTACAACCCACTAAAGCTACGAAAAAAATTTTATTTTTCGAGAAGTTGGTAAGGTCATTTTTTAGCTAAAAAATTATATAATAGAGAAATTATAGAGATTGGAGCCGATAAGATGTCATATTTACCGAATACACTTAACTCTTATTGGCTCTGGAGAGAAGTTTCGTCAAAGCTGGGCGTATCAAATCCTACATATAAATATTGGAAGGGAACGCCTAGCTTAAAGCTCAACAACAAATATCTTTTTTTGCAAAAAAACACTCTTCCTCAAAAATATGAACATGTAGAAGAAATCTTAACGGATTTATCAGGCCATCTGCCCATAAAGTACGCCTCTGACCAGCTGCATGTAAATGAACATATATTCTCATACGACAAGATGAAACTGCACAAAGAGTTTGAGTATAAGTTTGTCGAGGATGTAAAGTTTGTCAACATCAAAAAGTTCTTTACGGAGTTTGGGATAAAGGTGGGCAAAAATTCTATTATCCAGCTTGGAAAGATAAAAGATTTGGAGATAAGTCCGGACTGCACATTTTATAACCTGAAAAATGATTATGGTGTAGTGGTGTACGAATAATGAATACAATTTTTTTAGAGTTTGATGACCCGCTTTTTGGGATTATTATATTTTTTGTTCTTGTTTTTGTTATAACATTTTTTTCATACTGGCTCAGCAGATTTAAGAAAAAAGAGGATTACAAACATCTCGATAAATTTCTAAAACAGTTTCACTCTCTCCCATCTCAAAATGAGTTAAAAGTACTGATTACAAAAGGGGAGCTCTCCGAGAAATCTTGGCTTCTGCTTGCCAATGCATATACAAAAAACGGTAATTACGAGAAAGCCATCGAGATATATAGCGAACTTTTAAAAGTAGGGGATAAGGCAAATTATAGAGATACTCTCTTTTTGCTCGGCAAAACTTACTTTAAGGCCGGTTTTCTTGAGCGTGCAAGACAGATTTTTTTAGAGATACTAAAAAATAACCCGCGAACCCCGCAAGCACTCAGCTATCTGCTTTTGGTATATGAGCAGATGAAAAATTATAAGCAGGCGATGGAGGTGCTCGAGCCTCTTGGCGAGCTTAAAAAAGATATTACGCTTGAGAGCGCATATCTAAATGCCATGCTTATTTTAAACACCCCTGAGATGTCAGCGGAGGCAAAAGTTTATGAACTCCTCAAGATACACAACAGCTCAAAGCAGTTGACATATCTTATCTTTGAGTATATATTTCGAGTTAATCCTAAAGTGGCATGGGAAAATCTTGATACATCCAAAGCCGAGTTGCTGGTTGATATATTGTGGAACTGCAATAAAAAAGATTTGAATTTTGATATAATAGTGCAAAACGGCTATTTAAGGGAACTCTTTACCGCCAAAGGCTACATTAAAGAGGCGCTTAAAAGTTCTGTTTTTGAGCTTGATGTGCTTATAAATCTTGATTCAAAGGCTGACGCAACTCTGGGTTTTGAATATATCTGCAACAGCTGCAAGGTGGTTTTTCCCTTTGCTTTTTACCGCTGCAGCAGCTGTCACAAAATAGATACATCAAGAGCAGAGTTATCTCTTGTCAAAGATTACCACAAGGACTTCAGTGAAGAAAATAACTCTTTTCAGTGACGGCAGCGCTTTGGGAAATCCAGGTCCGGGCGGATACGCGGCAATACTTAGATTTGGAGACAAAGAGAGAGAAGTTTGCGGCGGAGAGTCTCATACTACAAACAACAGAATGGAGCTCTTAGCGGTCATTGAAGGGCTTAGAGCTTTGAAGGAGCCGTGCAGAGTGGAAATTATCTCAGACTCTTCATATGTGGTTAAAGGGATAAATGAATGGCTTGCGGGTTGGGTAAAAAGAGATTTTAAAAAAGTGAAAAATCCTGATTTGTGGATGGAGTATTTAGGGGTTTCAAAAGGGCACAAGATAGATGCTATATGGGTTAGAGGTCATGATGGGCACACAGAAAATGAGAGATGTGACATTTTGGCAAAAAGAGAGGCAGAGAAAATGAAAGAGGCGTTGCAATGAGTAAAAATATAGAAGTTTTAGAGAAAATTTTAGGTTATAAGTTTAAGAATGAGAAGCTCATTATCGAAGCGCTGACGCACAAAAGTCACAAGCAGCCCTACGATAATGAGCGACTTGAATTTTTGGGCGATGCTGTTTTGGATTTGATTGTAGGAGAATATCTGTTTTTTAAATTCCCAGATTCCGACGAGGGAAAACTATCGAAAATAAGGGCATCGCTGGTAAATGAGGATGGGTTTGAAAAACTTGCCCGCTCTATTAATCTCGGTCAGCACATTCAGCTCTCAAACGCCGAGGAGAACAACGGAGGAAGAGAGAAGGCATCACTTCTCTCAAATGCTTTTGAGGCAATAATCGGAGCGATTTACCTTGAATCGGGATTGGATGTCGCAAAGAAGATAGCTATTGATTTGATAGAAAAAAATCATAAAGATATATCTCTGGATTCACTCTTTAGGGATTTTAAAACTTCTCTTCAAGAGCTGACACAAGCAAGATTCGGGGAGACACCCGAGTACAGAGTGGTTGCAAGCCGTGGACCTGACCATAAAAAAGAGTTTGAAGTAGCGGTTATTATAGAGAATAAAGAGTATGCCAGAGCTATCGGAAAGAGCAAAAAAATCGCTCAGCAAGAGGCGGCAGAGATGGCGGTGAAGCTCTTAAACAAGGAAATGCAGTGAATAGTTTTGGTCAAAAATTAAAATTTAGTACGTTTGGAGAGTCTCACGGCAAGGCAATCGGATGTCTGCTTGATGGAGTTCCTGCCGGGCTTGAAATAGACGAAGTGTTTATACAAAGCGAGCTGGATAGAAGAAAACCTGGTAAAAGCGAGTTTGAGACAGCCAGAAAAGAGGAAGACAGAGTAGAGATACTCAGCGGTGTGTTTGAGGGAAAAAGCACTGGAACACCTATTGCAATGATCATATACAATACGGACCAAAAATCCAAAGACTACTCAAACATAAAAGATGTATTTCGCCCCGGGCATGCCGACTTTACATACTTTTACAAATACGGTATAAGGGATTATCGCGGCGGCGGACGAAGTTCTGCAAGAGAGACTGCGGCAAGAGTTGCTGCGGGTGCAATCGCAAAATTGATGTTAAGGGAACTCGATATTGAGGTTTTAAGCGGTATCTGCGAGGTTGATGGCATTAAATCTCTAAGCTATGACTATGAAGCGGCAAAAAAAAGCATAATCTATGCACTTGACGCTTCTAAAGAAGAGGAACAAAAAGAGGCGATACTAAGAGCCAAAAATGAGCATGATTCTGTAGGCGGAGTATCCAGAGTTCTTATTAAAGGTGCTCCAAAAAGTTTAGGAGAGCCGCTTTACTATAAATTGGATGCGATTTTAGCAGATGCGATGATGGGCATAAATGCCGTTAAAGCCGTTGAGATAGGCGATGGAGTTTTAAGCGCGTCGCTAAAGGGTTCGCAAAATAACGATGAGATAAGAGCGGAAGGATTTGTTACAAACCACTCTGGCGGAATTCTGGGCGGGATAAGCAACGGCGAAGATATTGTTATGAATGTCTACTTTAAGCCTACCCCGTCTATTTTTAAAGAGCAAAAAACCGTTACCGTCAAAAACGAAGAGGTTGATTTCTCATTAAAAGGGCGACACGACCCTTGTGTTGCAGTAAGAGGAACCATAGTTTGCGAAGCTATGGCGGCTTTGGTTATTGCCGACATGCTGCTTTTAAATATGGGTTCGCAAATGGATAAAGTAGTTAAATACTATAAATAGCAGTTGCAAAACTGCTATTTATCTTTTTGTTCAAGAGCATTTTTAGCAGATTTTATAGCGCCGTTAAGTGCCGTTTTGGCAACACCCCAAGCTTGAATCCCCATTCTTTTTGCCTCTTTTGCCGTTTCAGATTTAAGGGCTGTATCCGCTTTTTTAACGGCTGTTTTTGCAAGTGCAGAGAATCTCTCTTTCATAACCTGCGCTGTCTCTTTTGAGATGTAGATTAACTCTTCAAGGTCATAGTGCATTTTTTTGTTAAGTTCTACCAAAATTTTTCTTATAGAAGAAGTGCTTTCGTTTGCTTGAGTTTGAACAACTTGCAAAAAGAGAGTATCTGTCTGGTTCAAATCTTCCATAATAGTGTCATAATCCTCTATAAGAATATGCTTTGCTTCCAGCGGCATATAAGCCAATCTCTTTTTAAATCTATCAATAGATTGGAGAAGTCCGGCTCTCATTCCTTTGAGTGTAGCTTCTAAAATCTCTTCGGATATATTTGGCGTAGCTTCTGCTATGTCAATGGAGGAGTGCAGGATTGTAGAGAGGATTTTTCTAACTCTTATAGTGTTTAGAGTCCCCTCTTTGATGGTTTGATAAGTCAGCTCTTTTATAACCTCTTGAATAGTCTCTTTTGCTTCGCTATCTTTTGATTTTTCCAGTGCTGTAATGATTGCGCCCTCAACGGTTTCGCCAAGCAGGTCAAAAAGGTCGATTGACTGAAGTTTTACCTGATGGAGTTTTGATATAGTTTGAGCATCATCCTTATCTATTAAAGACTCTATTTCATTAAAAATTGCATATTTAATCTCTTGAAGCTCATGTGATTTCTTCTCCAAACTTTTCTCAATAAGCTCTTTTTGCAGAAGAAGCGCTTCGAGTTCATCTCGTAGTTTTTTTGTTCTACTGCCTATTATATCCGCCGTTATATCCTTCATTTCGTGAAGATTTAATTTTTCAAATTCGATGTTGTTCAGCTCTTGTAAACTCATTGCAGACTCCTTTTTAAAGTACCATTTTTATGTGTTGATGAGCCTTAAGCGCCTCATAGATGAAATTTCTGTCATCTTCATTGTGTACAAGCATATCAAGGTTCATGCTCACATATTTGCCGCCCTTTGAATTTTTTGAGTGGGTGAGCTTGTGCTCTCTCTCATCAATCACATCCCTTATAGCCTGTTTTAGCGCCTCTACCTCAGAAGCAATCAGCTTATAAGACCAAGAGCATGGGTAAACAAGCTCGAGTTTCTCTTCCCTAGCGTTTATAATCTCCACTTTTGCCTCCTGATTTTTTCTCAAGCTGTACATTGCGAATAATCATCCCCTTGTCTATCGCTTTTACCATATCGTAAATCGTCAAGAGCCCGATGCTCGTGCCGGTAAGCGCTTCCATCTCAACGCCTGTCTGGCCTGTCAGTTTTGCCGTGACGGTAAGTTTAAACCCTGGAAGTTCTGATAGTTCTTCTACGTCGCAGTTAATCCCGCTCAAGTTTAGCGGATGACACATAGGAATAAGCTCGCTTGTCTTTTTTGTCCCCATAATAGCGGCGATTACAGCGGTTTGAAGTACGGGACCCTTTTTTGTTTTTTGCGTAACGATGGCATCATAAGCATCTTGGCTCATCTCTATTATGCCGCTTGCAACGGCAACTCTTGTTGTAGAGTTTTTCTCGCTGACATCTACCATTTTTGGTCTGTCTTTTTCGTCAAGATGCGTTAAGTTCATATTTTCTTATCTCTTGTTGGATTTATTGAGTACATTTGTGTTAAATTCATATTTTTTCCTAAAAAACTTGCTTGTACGATTTTATATTATATCAAAAGTAAAATAATTTTAAAGGAGAGTTAATGCTTCTTTATATTCGTGAGGGTGGTTGAGGTTTAGAAACGGTTTTTCGTCTTCAAACTCTACATAAAGCGTGTTTGAGGATTTAAGCAAACGCCCAAGTTTGTGGTTATCTTCTTTTAACATGTAAGAAAATTTTTCGTTGGTGGAGCGGTGGTAGATTCCGCACATCGGCTGTATGCCGTTTGCGGTTTTTGCTACTGTCGCATCCGCATGTTGAGTGTCTGCGCGGATTATTTTTTCTATCTCATTTTCACCGATAAATGGCGAATCAACGCTGATTGCAAAAAAACTCTCGCATGTCAAATGTTCAAAAATTGCAATAAAACCCGCAGTCGGCGCGTAAGTTGAGTCTGTTTTTATATCTTCTATAAAGTCTGCTTGAAAGCTGAATTTTGACTTCTCTTTGCATGAGATATATACTGTTTTGAATATTTTGCCTAGTCGGGAGAGTTGGAACTCTGTAAGTGTATTGAAGGGGCCAAAAGGGAGAAGAGATTTATCCTCTCCCATTCGGCTTGATTTGCCACCCGCAAAGATGACGCAAGGTATATCAAACATCTATTTTTTGATTAACTCTGCTTCGATTCTTCTATTTTCTGCTTTGCCTTCTTTTGTAGTGTTTGTAGTAGTCGGAGCCTTCTCACCCATACCTTTAGAAGAGATTCTAGCTGCTTCAACACCCTCTTTGATGATTAGGTTTTTAACTGCATTCGCTCTATTTTCAGATAGAGTTTGGTTGCTCTTGTCGCTTCCTACGCTATCAGTATGTCCTACTATCTTAGCATCATAGTTCGGCATAGTTTTCATGAAGTCTGCAAACTCTTTAACTTTTGATTGGTAAGCATCTTTTACTTTATAAGACGCAGTATCAAAATTTATATGTAAATTTACCAATTTTGAACATCCATCACTGTCAACTTTGTGTCCGGCAGGCGTTGTAGGGCATTTATCAACTGAGTTTAAAACACCGTCTTTGTCATCATCTCCGTCAACCGGTGCCGGTGCTGGTGCAGGTTTTGGAGCAGGCGCAGGTGCAGGCTCTGGCTTTGGCTCAGGTTTTGGCGCAGGTGCTGCTACAGGAGCAGGCGCTGCCGCTTGAGCTTTTGGACCGAATGCAAAGTTAATACCGGCTAAAAGAGCCAAGTTGCTGTCCCATCTGTTGTCATTTTGTTTTAGCATGTAAACAGCTTCAAGTTTTAAAGCTATAGCGTCAGTAAATGGAACTTTTGCTCCAACACCCGCATCAACAAAAACACTGTCTTTGTTTTGCGCTAAATGTTTATCGATTGTTTCGTAACCGACACCTATTTTTGATAATGGAGTAAACATACCGATAGCATTATATTCGTGAACACCATTAAGTGCGATACGGTATATGTCAGTGCTGATTAGAGAGTTTTTATAATCAGCATCCGTGTATAAAACACTAAGTTCCGGTTTTAAAAGTGCGTCGCATCCGTTATACTGAAACTCTGCTCCAACCAAAGTTTGATTCTCTACATCTAGATTTCCCTCGGCAATGTTATGACCGACAACAGGCGTAATCTCGTATTTATAATCCTGTGCAATCGCCATGCTTCCAGCTAAAAGAGCCGGAATAAGTAGTAGTTTTTTCATGTTTTTTCCTTTAAATTTTTCGAATTGTAACAACTTGTTTCTTAAATAGAGCATATTTTAAATAACTAATAGCCTCTCTTTACTATCTGGGATCCGTAATATAGCCTGTAATTGCAGATATAGCCGCAACCGCAGAGTTTGCCAAATATACTTTTGAGCTTCTTGAACCCATTCGACCGACAAAGTTACGGTTAGTAGTTGAAACAGCCACCTCGTTATCGCCCAAAATTCCCATGTAGCCGCCAAGACAAGCACCGCATGTAGGATTGCTCACAACTCCGCCGGCATCCACGATAATGTCGATGTAGCCGAGCTTGTTTGCTTCCCTTAGTATCATCTGAGTCCCGGGAGTTACTATAAGGCGGACATCCGGATGAACTTTCTTTCCTTTAAGTATCTCTGCAGCAACTTGTAAGTCACTCAGTCTGCCGTTTGTACAGCTTCCGATAAATGCCTGGTCTATTTTGATTCTATCTTTTTGTGCCTGAACAACGCTGTGACCGTTTGAAGGCAGGAATGGATAGGCAATAACCGGATCTAGGTTTGCAACATCTATCTCAAGTATTTGCACATATGAAGCATCTGCATCGGAGTAGTGGATTTTAGGCTCTCTTGCCAAATTTTTGTCACTTAAAAACTCTTTTGTAGTCTCATCATAGGCAACTATTCCGCTCTTTGCTCCCGCCTCAATAGCCATGTTGCACATGGAAAATCTGTCATCCATCGTGAGGTGTTTTATAGTGCTTCCGGTAAATTCTAAAGTTCTGTAAAGTGCGCCGTCAACACCGATCATTCTGATAATTTCTAAGATAATATCTTTGCCGGTAGTATATTTGCCCGGTTTTCCGCTAAGAACTACTTTGATAGATTCAGGAACTTTAAACCAGTTTCCGCCTGTTACCATAGCAAATGCCAAGTCAGTTGAACCCATCCCTGTTGAGAATGCCCCGAGTGCGCCGTGCGTGCATGTGTGTGAGTCTGCACCGATTATGACGTCACCCGGAACTACAAGCCCTTTTTCAGGCAGAAGCGCATGTTCGATTCCCATATCTTTTTCGTCAAAAAAGTTTTTTAAATTATGTTTTTTTGCAAAGTCACGGCTGATGCGTGCCTGATTTGCGCTTGCGATATCTTTTGCCGGGATAAAGTGGTCAAGAACGATAGAAAAACCGTCAGGATTTGCAAGTTTTGTAGCACCGCTCAGGTTAAAAGCGCTGATAGAGATAGGTGTAGTAATATCATTTCCGATAACCATGTCGATGTCACAGCGGATAATCTCACCCGCATATACAGCTCTGCCGACATGTTCGGAGAATATTTTTTCAGTTATAGTTTGAGCCTTCATAAATTATTCCTTAATTTTATTGCATAAAATGAAGGAAACCTTCATTTATTTATAACGATGTCAGAAGTAATTCTGCCATCTACGCCGGCCGCTGTGGCACTAAAGCTTGATGCTTTCGTATCAGATTTTATTTTATTTTCGCGATTATACCATTTTATATTTTAATCCAAAAAATGTTATATTAAAACAAAAAAAGATTAGAGATGCAAAACAGCTATAAAAGAGTAGACGCACACCTCTCAAGCCTGGGATACTGCACAAGAAGCGAAGCAAAAAAGTTTTTGAGCAAAAATATGGTATCTATAGACGGAGTTAGGGTTTTTGATGTCAAAGAAAAAGCTTATCATAATGATATAACAGTCGATGGCGAGAGGCTTGACGATGAGAGTCTGCTTATTTTGATGAACAAGCCAAGCGGAGTAGTCTGCTCCCACAATGACGGGGGAGTTCTTATCTACTCTCTTTTGCCGCAAAGATGGCAAAGAAGAAATCCAAAAATTTCAACTGTCGGCAGGTTGGACGCCGATACTACCGGAGCAATTCTGCTTAGCGATGACGGAGAACTCAACCATAAACTAACCAGTCCAAAAAGCGATGTGCTCAAGGTGTATGAAGCTGTACTTGCACAGCCTTTAAGAGGCGATGAAGCAGAGATATTTGCAAGCGGAAAGCTTATGTTAAACGGTGAAAATAAACCGTTGCTTGGTGCTAAAATGGAGATAATAAATCCAACTCTCATCAGGTTGGAGATTTGTGAGGGAAGATACCATCAAGTCAAGCGAATGTTCGGTGCAGTGGGAAACAGAGTGGTCGCACTGCATAGGGTAAGTTTTGGAGATTTCAGCGTTGAGTGTTTAGAGCCGTCTCAGTTTAGAGTTATTGATCGTCCTTGAGATCCAAATCATAAATCTCATATCTTAGAGCTTTTTTCATATACTCTGCCGAGCAGAAAAACATCGCTGCAAATAGAGGATTTATTGTCACGCGATCCTCTTCAATTGTTTCAAAAATTTTAAAATTAAATCCGGCGCCATTTTCAGCATCTTTTGCTATAACCGTAAATTCAATCGGTGCTAAAGTTTTTACCATATTTAAAATTTTCTTTTTTTTCTTTAGGCTGTCGTTTTGGAGTATATTGAAATCTTGATCTTCCGAGCTTTTGTGAGAGCGGATAACATCTTCTAGTACATCAAATTTATCTTTAAAAACTATCTTGTTCCATGAGATTTTAAGCTCTTTTGAGTCAACCTTGCATGTATTGATTATCAGAGCATTTGGTTTTTTCTCTTTCATCGCTTCAATAAGTCCCAAGAGAAAGTTTGTTCCGCCGACCGCATCCGCGCACTTTTTCATCAATAGATGAATAAATGCTTTCGTATCTTCATTTTGTTTGCTAAAATTACACATAAATTATTCCTGATTCGTTAATTAAGTATAATTATAGCTTAAATATTCCATAAATACAGTTTGGCTTAAGCATATCGTAATAACAAACCTATTATCATATCAAAACTAAAAGAAGACAAAAATTGTCTTAATTAAAAAACAACTCAATTTAATGAGGTAAAACATGAAAGTTTACTTAGATAATAACGCTACGACTATGGTTGATCCATTAGTAGTAGAGGTTATGCAGCCATTTTTTAGTGAGATTTACGGCAATCCAAACTCGCTTCATAAATTTGGCACAGCGTCGCATCCTGCGTTGAGCAAGGCGATAGATCAAATGTATAAGGCGTTAAATGCAAGAGACAGTGATGATATTGTTTTCACGTCGTGTGCAACAGAGTCAAATAACTGGGTTCTAAAATCAATCTTTGCAGACCATATAGTTAGCGGTGACAAAAATCACATTATTACAACAGAGGTTGAACATCCGTCAGTGCTTGCGGCATGTAGAGCGCTTGAAAAAGAGGGTGCTAAAGTTACATACCTCCCTGTAAATTCTGAGGGTGTTGTCGAACCGCATGTAGTAAGAAGTTTTATAACAGACAAAACAGCTTTAGTCTCAGTAATGTGGGCTTCAAATGAGACTGGGATGATTAATCCTATTAAAGAGATTGGCGAAATTTGTAAAGAGAAGGGCGTTTTGTTTCACTCTGACGCTGTTCAGGCAATCGGCAAGATTCCGGTTGATTTGCAAGATGTACATGTAGATTTTGTTTCAATGTCGGCGCATAAATTTCATGGTCCAAAGGGCGTCGGTGCACTCTATATTAGAAACTCTCAGCCGCTCTCTCCGCTTCTGCACGGCGGCGAGCATATGGGCGGTCGCCGCTCAGGTACGCTGAATGTTCCATATATTGTAGCTATGGGCAAAGCAATTGAACTCGCAACTACGAATATAGAAGAGAAGATGGCATCAATCAGAGCAAAAAGAGACCGTTTGGAAGATGCGCTTTTGGAGCTAAGCGACACATTTGTAGTTGGAAATCGTAAAAACCGTACGCCAAACACTATTTTGATATCAATCAGGGGCGTTGAGGGCGAAGGTATGCTTTGGGATTTAAATAACGGACAGATAGGAGCTTCTACGGGAAGTGCCTGTGCGAGTGAAGATTTGCAGGCAAATACCGTAATGCTGGCAATCGGCGCTGACAGCGAACTTGCCCATACCGGTATAAGATTAAGCCTTAGCCGCTTTACAACAGATAGCGAAATTGACTATACTATTGCACACTTTAAAAAAGCGGTTGCGCGCCTAAGAGCAATTTCCAGCTCGTTTGCAAAAGTCGGTCCAACACCAGGCGGGGAATCAAAAGAGTGTGAACTTCACCACCATTAAGTAGATAAAAATTATAAATTTATGAAATTATCTGACATGAATGTGTCAAGCTTCAGTGCCCGTGCGGCTAGCGAAGCAAAAGGGACGAGTTTCTTTTGCGGACAAAACAGGGGAAAAGGTTCCCTTGAATTTATGAAATAAATTAAAGGAAAAAAATATTATGGCAAAGAATGACTTACTAGGCGCTTCTTTATGGGATGCCTACTCAAATAAAGTAACAACTTTGATGAACAATCCAAATCACCAAGGCGAGATAACGGAGGAGGAAGCAGCAGCTCACGGAAACAGACTGATTGTTGCAGACTTCGGTGCAGAGAGCTGCGGAGACGCTGTTCGTCTCTACTGGGAAGTTGACCCAAAAACAGACATAATTGTAAACTCTAAATTTAAAAGTTTTGGGTGTGGGACGGCTATAGCGAGTTCTGATATTATGACTGAACTTTGTATCGGCAAAACGGTCAAAGAGGCTGTAAAGATAACAAATATCGATGTTGAGTTTGCTCTTCGCGACAGCCCTGAAATTCCGGCAGTTCCGCCTCAAAAGATGCACTGTTCTGTTATGGCTTACGATGTTATCAAAAAAGCTGCAGGGCTTTACATGGGTGTTGATTCAGAGAGTTTTGAAGAGGAGATTATCGTTTGTGAGTGTGCTCGTGTTAGCTTAAAAACTCTTCAAGAGGTTATTAAATTAAACGATTTAACAACGATCGAGCAGATTACTGATTATACGAAAGCCGGCGGTTTTTGTAAAAGCTGTATAAGACCGGGCGGACATGAAAAAAGGGAGTACTATTTAGTGGATATTTTAAGAGACACACGTCGTGAAATGGATGAGGAGAAGATGAAAGCGGCAGCTGATGCAGGCTCAAAAGGCAGTTTTGAGTCGATGACTCTGGTGCAGCAGATTAAAGCTATTGATGCTCAGATAGATGAGAGTATTCGCCAGTTTTTAATTATGGACGGCGGAGATATGGAAGTAATCGACGTAAAACCGAGTGATGACTATATCGATGTTTATATCAGATATTTAGGTGCATGTAACGGATGTGCAAGTTCTGCAACAGGAACTCTTTACGCAATCGAATCAACCCTAAAAGAGAAACTCTCTAAAAAAATCAGAGTATTACCAATATGATTTATAACGATGTCGGAGGTAATTCCGCCATCTACGCTAGCCGCTATGGCACTAAAGTCTGACACATTCGTGTCAGATATTTATCTACTTTTTGTAGGGGTTATTAAGCGGTGAGCTCCTGCCCATATACCTAATATCTAAAACCGCAATCTCGCACTCAAGCCAGATATCAAACTCCTTGTAAACTCTTTTTTGAGCCTCTTGTATAAGATATATAGCATCATCAAACGTGCCGTTTTCTACGTTTACCAGAAAGTTTGCATGCTCTAAGCTAAACTCCATTCCGCCGACCCTAAAGCCTTTTAGCCCGACTGCTTCAATAAGCCTGCCGGCATAGTCACCCACAGGGTTTTTAAAACAGCTTCCTGCGCTCGGGGTTGATGGCTGATTTTTGCGCATAGTTTTAAACATAGAGAGTTTTTCGTTGTCAAATCCGTGAGCAAGTGGAAATGTAGCCTCTAAAATAGGACTTTTAATGTCGGTAAATCTATATCCGTAATCAATATCTCTCTTCTCTAAAATACCGTCGCACGTCACAATGGAGATAAGGTTGTTAAATATCTCATACTCTTTAAGCCCTGCATTCATGTAGACTAATCCTCCCAGAGTCCCCGGAAGATGAGAGAGAAATTCAAAGTTAGCGATATTGTTTTTTTTACAAAATGAGGCTATCTTTCCTGATGGCGTGGCACCGCCTATTTTAAGGGTGTTGTTTTCTATCATAATAAAGTCATATTTTTTGTCAAGCTTTAAAAGCGGCGGGGGCTGTGTGCCAATTAAAACATTGTTGCATGAACCGATAATATAGCAATCTTTGTAGTCTTGGCTGCAATCTTCAAGTATTGAAACATCCAAAGAGCCCCCGATTTTTATTGAAGAAAATTTAGAGAAATTTATACTTTCTGTTTTCATTAATCTACAAATGTCGGCATCATATTAAATATATCTGTTGAAAAATCTATCATAACATTTAGCATCCATGGCATGGTTAAAATGATAACTATAACAACCCCGATGATTTTAGGGATAAAGCTAAGTGTCATCTCGTTAATCTGCGTTGTAGCTTGAAAGATACTGACTGCCAAACCTATAAACATACCCGTCAAAAGCCCGGGAAGTGCCAGCATAAGAGCTATTTTAAATGTTTCAATTCCAAGAGCTATTAGTTTTGCTTCCATTATGAGTTTCTTAAGCTTTTATATTCGCTAGGTATCATAAAATCTTCAGCTTTTATAGGCGAGTCGTAAAATCCGTGTTTATAGCCGATTTCAAAAAGTTTGTTTATGGCTCTATACTGAATGTCGCTTAATGTAATTGAGTCATCGTTGGCGTAGAGTTCAAGATATTTGTCCAATGTCGGAGCGTCTATGCGTACCAGATTTCTCTCCAAGAGCATCTCTGAGAGCTTATGTTTATGTTCACGTGCCACATGCACCGCTTTTGTCAGAGTCGCTTCATACTCTATGGCTTTGTTAAGCGGGATTGAGCGGCTTATTGCCATACCGCCAAGAGGAAGAGGAAGCTCTTTGCCGGCGAGCTCTTGCCAAATATCCCACATCTCTCGCTCAACTTCAAGCTCACTGTTGTAGGTTAAAATGCTCTCATGAATCAGCACTCCCGCATCAACTTTGCCCTCTAAAACAGCCTCTTCAATCTCTAAAAAATTCATATAAGTTACCCTCGCATCAGGGTAGGCTATACGAAAAAGCATCGCATTTGTAGTGTGTTCTCCGCTAAGTGCAACTTTGAAATTGCGTTTTAGTTTAACGCCTTTTTTCTTGATAACTTTTGGTCCATAACCGTTGCCAAAACTGACGGCAGTGCGAAGAAGGGCATAATCTTCTCTAATGTGCGGATAGAGCGCAAAGCTTATAGCAACTATCTCATAAACGCAATTTAGAGCTTTTTCATTCAGAGTCTGAATGTCCTCCGCGATGTTGTCAAACTTAACACCGCTCATATCTACCCAGCCAAATTTAATGGCATAATACATAAATATGTCATCAGCATCAGGAGAGTGTGCAATAAGTGTTTTTTTCATAAGAGAGATTTTAACCAAATAAGGATAAAATCCCACTAATTTATATAGAAATTTCTATATAAAAATAGTATGTCAATTTGCCATATTATTTAACGAAAATATAAAATTGACATATAATTAAGTCTAAATTCAATATAAGTGAGCCAAAGATGGACGCAAATAAACAAAAATCATTAGACTTAGCGATGAAACAAATTGATAAAGCATTCGGCAAAGGCGCTTTGATGCGCCTTGGGGATAAGGAAATTATGCCTATTGAGGCTATTAGCACAGGTTCTATCGGACTTGACTTGGCTCTTGGCATTGGCGGTGTGCCTCAAGGCAGGGTTATTGAGATTTATGGACCTGAGAGTTCAGGTAAAACAACATTAGCGCTTCAAATAACGGCAGAGTGCCAAAAAGCAGGCGGTGTTTGTGCATTCATAGATGCAGAACATGCCCTGGATGTGGCATATGCTAAAAATTTAGGTGTTGATGTAAACAATCTTCTTGTTTCCCAGCCTGATTACGGCGAACAGGCTTTGGATATTGTTGAAACGATTGCAAGGAGCGGTGCGGTAGATTTGATAGTTATCGATTCAGTCGCGGCACTTACTCCAAAGTCTGAAATTGAAGGTGAGATGTCTGATCAAAACGTCGGGGTACAGGCTCGTTTGATGTCAAAAGCACTTCGTAAACTGACAGGTATTTTGCACAAGATGAACTGTACGGTTATTTTTATCAATCAAATCCGTATGAAAATCGGTATGATGGGTTATGGCTCTCCGGAGACAACGACTGGCGGAAATGCGCTTAAATTTTACGCTTCTGTCAGAATAGATGTAAGACGTATAGCATCACTTAAGCAGGGAGAGAGCAGCATAGGAAACCGAGTAAAAGCAAAAGTTATAAAAAATAAAGTTGCACCTCCGTTCCGTCAGGCTGAGTTTGATATAATGTTCGGCGAAGGAATCTCCAAAGAGGGTGAACTTGTTGATTATGGCGTGAAACTAGATATTATTGACAAAAGCGGTGCCTGGTTCTCTTACGGGGAGAATAAACTTGGTCAAGGGCGCGAAAATGTCAAGGCCAAGTTTAAAGAAGACCCGATATTAGCAAAAGAAATAGAAGAGAAAATTAAGATGGCAATGGGACTAAATGACCTTATTACAATGGATACGGTAGATATAGCAGACGCAGATTTGTAACAAATATAGTTATAAATACGCAAAATAGTTTTTGCAATTTTGCAAGAAATTTAATGATAAAATATGATATTTAACAGATGAAAAAGGTGAGTAAAAATGTTTATTGATAATGTAAGTGCAATTGAAGTGATGGACTCTCGTGGAAACCCGACAGTAAAAGCAACGGTAGAGTTAAGTGACGGAACCAGAGAGAGCGCTATTGTGCCATCAGGTGCCAGTACCGGTAAGCGTGAGGCGTTAGAGCTTCGTGATGGCGGCAGCAGATATATGGGCAAAGGCGTACTTAAAGCAGTAGAGAATGTAAACACTCAGATTTCTGATGCTATTATCGGCCTCTCTCCGTTTAACCAAGCTGTAATCGATGCTACAATGAAAGAGCTTGATGGGACAGACAACTACGGAAATCTAGGAGCCAATGCAGTTTTGGGTGTATCTATGGCTGTTGCGCGTGCTGCTGCAAAAAGTTTAGGAGTTCCGCTTTACCGCTATTTGGGCGGTGCTAACGCTATGGTTATACCGACACCTATGTTAAATATTATCAATGGCGGCTCACATGCCGATAACTCAGTTGATTTTCAAGAGTATATGATTATGCCGGTAGGTTTTGATGATTTCGCAACTTCACTTCAAGCTTCAGCAGAGGTGTACCACAATCTAAAGGCCATTTTAAAAGCTAAAAAGCACAATACGGCTCTTGGAGACGAGGGCGGTTTTGCACCGGATTTGAGCTCAAATGAAGAACCTATTCAAATCATCATGCAAGCAATCGAGGCGGCCGGATATAAAGCCGGCGAGCAGATGGCAATTGCGCTTGATGTCGCTGCATCTGAGTTAGTAACAGAGGGCGGTTATAGGCTTGATAGCGAGGGCAGAACGGTAACGTCTGCAGAGCTTGTTGATTATTATGTAGATTTGTGTAATAAATATCCGATTGTATCTATTGAAGATGGGCTAAGCGAAGATGACTGGAAGGGCTGGAAACTGCTTACAGAGAAGCTTGGTGATAGAGTTCAGCTGGTAGGGGATGATCTCTTTGTTACAAATGCGAGTATATTGAATGAGGGTATCCAAAAAGGCATCGCTAACTCTATTCTTATTAAGCCAAATCAAATCGGTTCCGTAAGTGAAACTATGCAGACAGTTCGTCTTGCGCAAAGAAACGGATATAAGTGTGTTATGAGCCATCGTTCAGGCGAGAGTGAAGATGCTTTTATAGCTGATTTTGCTGTTGCGCTTAATTGCGGCGAGATAAAAACAGGATCTACTGCGCGCGGAGAGAGAACTGCTAAATATAATCGCCTCTTAGAGATAGAAAATGAAGTGGTGTACGGTGAGTATTTAGGTTCTAAACTTTTTAATTAAGAGCTGTTAATGAATAATGAAGAACTTTTTAGCGGGATAGATGATACTCAGAGCTTTACTCAGAAGTATTTTGGCTTATCTTTAGCAAAGTTCTCGATACTTGTTTTTTTGGTTCTCTCAACCGGTGTTTATATCGGACTTCTTTTGTATGGAACAAACTCTTTGCAGGTATATATGGGACTTCAGGATTATGAAGAACATTTGCAAAAAGAGATAAGCAGACTAAAAGATGAAAATGCAGAACTTCAAAGAGAGTACTTTGAGCTAAAAGAAATTTCTGCAAAATAGTAATTAAACTTGATATAATACATACAAATATATTTAGGGGTAATTTTGATTAAAGTTTTATTTACATCTGCTTTATTACTTTTTACACTAAATGCTAGAGAAAACCCTTTTTTCCCCTCTAACGGTGAAAAGGATATTCTTTTAACAACCAATCAAGACAGTTCGCAAACACCTCTTAAGAGGGCGGCGATAACTCTCCCAACACAAGCGAGAGTTCTTCAAAAAGTTACAATAGAGTTCAAGAATTTAGATGGTTCTGTTGAGACAAAAAGTATAGAAGTTGAAAATTCCATTGATTGGCATCTTCCGATATTTATATCACAGAGTTATTCAGAGACTCCTAACGCAATCCAAATGGAAGCTTCTACGGCGCCGATAGCTAAACAGAAAAATGCAGAACCCGCACCCCAAAAGAAAAACGTATCCAAAGAGACAAAATATGAAGATATAGCGTCAATACCCTTTTTAAAACTATACGCATCCGGAAAAAACTTAAAGTTAGTAACCAGTGATGAGATGATAAGAAATTTTTTGATTGTTGATCCACATAGAATAGTGATTGACTTTAAAAAAGAGACAGATATAAAAAGCTATGTCAATAAAATTCCGAATAATATCTTCAAAGAGGTTAAAATAGGAAACCATGACGGCTATTACAGGGTTGTTGTTGAGCTTGACGGACTTTATAGATATGATTTTAAAAAAATATCCGAGGGGTATCTTGTAGAGCTAAAATAACTCTATCTAAAAATAGTAGTTAAGATAAACCCTTAAACTGTCCTCATTGTATCTGTTTTCAAGCCGAGCCCTCTCTTTATAATCATATTTAAACTTTAATTGCGTATTTTGAAATACTCGAAAGCTTTGAGATAGAGCCAATAGATTTTGCTCCTCTCCGCTGTCATACCATCTTCTGGTCGCTTCAATGTTTGTGCTCATGTAGCTAAATTTATCAAAAACAAAACCTACAGAGCTCCCGATTGCAGATTTAAACTCTCCGTCAAGATAAAAGAGCGGGTCCGTCATAATATAAACATAACCGAGCTCATTTCCCCAGCTGAATCCTGCACCGATTGTGCCGATAAAATTTGAAGTTGAGTCAAGCGAGTCTCTGTCCCATCCGAGTTTTGTTCTCCAAGAGAGATTTTGAAAGAACTCGGATCTTTGAGCAAGTGAAACGATGGAGATAATCGTTGCATTTTCGATATCTAATTTGCTTTTTGAGTAGGATAATTCAAGATTTAAAAACTCTATCTGCGTTCCCCTTAAAAAACCGTAGCTGCTGTCCTCTAAGTCATGATATGCAGGGCGCAGTCCTAAAAATCCTATATTTTCACCCTCTCTAAATCCGCCGCCAAGTGAAGCTTTTATTGCTTGATGGCTATCAATCGGGTTGGGGGGAGTTTTAATATCTAATTTCTCACCTTGCCCGAGGCTTGCTCTTGCTTTAGAAAAGGCATGAAATTTTCTTAAATACTCATCTTTATCTATTTTGCTTTTGCTCATTCTATACTCTAGCAGCTCTATGGAGGCTTCCAATATGTATCTTTTTTGTTGAGTATCAATCTCATTGTTCTCAATTATACTTTGTTCGCTATAATTTGAATCAACTAAAGAGAGCGGTATAGCTATATGCTCTTTGTGGAGCAGCTCCTCATATTTTAGCAGGGTTGTTCTTTTTGACGGTCTGTAAAAATTGCTATTAATAATGCCTTCGCTTTTTGCTGCGTGCACAGTCTCCAGCGGTATAACCTGATAGTTAAAATATTCTCTAAGATGAATGCTCTCTCTTGCAACTTCCAAAAACCAGAGCATATTATAGGAGCAGTTCTCGGTAAAAAAATAGTAATCGGAGAGGGTTTCATTAAGCTCCCAAATATGCTCAAACATTTTAAGAACCTCTTTTTCGTTAAGGTTTAAATCATACTCCCAAATATCTCTTTGCTCACTGTCCCTATACTCCTTTAGTTTATCATAGTATGGAAGCAGGGAGTATTTGCCGTAGTAGCCTCCAAATAACCCTTTTATTGCAAAAACAGCAGCGTTTTCATTGTCCGGATTTGCGTCCGCTGCGTAATTTACTGCATATGACAGAAGCTTTGAGTTGTATGCGGAATTTATTCTCAAAAATGTATGCCCAAACATGGAAGCGGGAGAGTTTATATGTGCGGCTGGAAAAACTAAGGTTGCTGATTTTGGATTTAATCTCTCTAGAACTCTGTTATATTCTACGCAATTTACATTGGGAAACTTTTCGATATTGAGCTCCTCTTTAAGCCAAGCTTTTCTTGCAGGAAATCTGCATGCAGTGGAGTTGTCATCAAAAGTTCTCTCATTGAGGAGCGCTTCTATCGTGGCAATAAGCTCATTTCTTGCATTAGTTTTGCCGTCACTTGCTAAAAAAAATCTCTCATCGTCAATCTGGCTGACTCCATCCTCCATATGAAGAAGAAGGTTCCAATATTTTGACTCTGACAAATTTAACTTTTGTGCCTTTTGTATATATGCATTGGCAGAGGCATATAAAAAACCAGTGAAAAAAATGAGCATAAAAAGAGATTTTTTTAAAATGGAAGTTTCCTAAGATAGAGAGATTTCAGTAAAACAGACGGCAAAAACCGTCTGTTTGTAGCTGCTTATAGAGAAGTTGCAGAAATATTGTCTAAAACATCAGCCATTGTAGCATTCTGGCTTGCATAGATGCTATTGTAGTTTGCTTGAAGTGAAGCTGAAAAAGTCGCTTTGTCTGAGATTTCTAGCAACTCTGCTAGTGTATCAACAGACTCACCGTGACCAACCGCTATCTCTTTTGCAAGTTGATCCATATTTGAAGCAACAAACTCCTCAGCTCTCTCGTTCATAACAAATTGAGTTTTTTTACAGTTCAGTGTTCCAGAAGTAATACCAAATGTTTGGTTTCCAAAAGTACCGTTTGTTGTAGCCTGAAGCGCTAACATTACTGCCGTAGAATCATCCTTTATTATTAAAGAACCAAGACCACAACCAGTTTGACTATTTACACCAGCCATTGCAGATGAGCTTAATGCTACAACCGCAGCCATACTTACTAAAAATTTTTTCATCGAACATTCCTTTAAATTAAGATCAAACCATTGTAAGATTTATTAGCTTAATGAAAAATTAGTTTTTGTTTAACTCTTCATCTTTCCAATATTTTGTACCCTGAATGGTAGCTTGCAGCGCAAGTCCGTTTTGTGTCATTTTGTAGAGTCTTATCCCCGGTGCTACTGTTTCAGCAGCATTTATGGCTCCGCCCGTCTCTTCATATTTCGCTGCAGCATCTGCCTGTGCATTTGCTTCCCAGCCAGATCTTACGAAAGTATCATATGTCTTCTTGTCCTCAAATAAAAAAACTGCTCTGAAATCTTTAACGCCAAGACCAAAGCCCAAGCCGCCCGAAGCCATGTTCATATAGGTATTTACGCCTGTTCTGTTGTTGTGCGCCATCCCTTTTCCGCCTTCAGCCGAGAGCAAAACAAGATTAACTCCGATATTGGTAAAAGTTGCGTATCCATAAGAGTTAAGTATCATGTTTTTTGCTTCAGGTGCGTATTTATAGAGCAGTTGCAGGGTCTCATTGTTTGTAGTGATACGATTTACTCTCTCAAGTCTGTTCTCTTCTTTTACCTCTTTCTTGGTTTTTCCCGACCAAAAGCCGGAGAATACGATAACAATAAGAAGCAAACCAAGAATTAATTTTAAATATTTCATTACGGCAACCTTTATTTATGGCAATAATAATATCATAATTTATTAAAATAGATAAACTGCTTAACATAGAGAAATTTTAATCTAAAATGTTATTATTATGAAAAATTACAAAAGGCATTTTGCCATAAAAGGATTAAATTGAAATTACGAACAATATTAAGCGTTACCGTTTTTGGTGTTATGTTTTTAATGAGCGGTTGTGCCGGCAAGAGCGTAGATGCAAAGAATTCCGGATTTTTTAAAGATTATGAGCAGTTTAAGGCTTCTACTAATTTCAGTGCGGCAAGAGGTTCAAAAGATGTCGACATGTCAAAATATAAAACTGTTTTTGTTTCTCCGGTTAAAGTGATATCTGCAATTTCGGATATAGAGCAGTCGCCTTCGCAAAAGAGACTTTACAAAGAGATTTCAGATTATGTGACGGACGGATACAAAAGAGAGATTCAAAAAAATAATAAATACATGTTAGTTGAGACAAAAGGTGTGGATACACTTATTTTGGATTCGGCAATCTCAACTGTTGAAGTGCATTTTGATGACGAGAAGTGGAACCAGTTTTCACCGATAGCTATGGATGTCACGGTAACCTCATACAACTCTTATGCAGATGAGAATGTCCGAATTTTAGGTGAGAAGCGCATCATTGATTCAACAACCGGCAAGACGATGTTTGAGAGTATGGACATAATAAAAGATGAAAAAATCCTCCTAAGCAGCGACGCTTTGGAGTTTGAAAATCTTAAACCTGCTCTTGATAGATGGATAGAGCATGTAAAAAACAATTTTGCCAAATAGGCTAGATTAGAGTGTCTCTTCAAATAGGCTGGAACTACTTTCCATTCGATGAGATAGCGATTCAGAGCGAGACTTTTTGCAGCTCCTTAAATGGGCTTCGCATTGTTCAACTCTCAGATTTGCATTTTACAAAAGATGTTGAGGTAAGTTACATTAAAAATCTTGTAAAAAAAATCAACGACATAAAGCCGGACCTTGTTCTCTTTAGCGGGGATATTCTCCAAACTTCTGCTCTTAATTTAAAGGAGCATCTGAAGAGTTTTAAAGATTTAGAAGCTCCGTCTTACTATGTTACAGGCAATCACGATATTTTTTATGGACCAAAACATCTTCAAGACGTAATGCAAGATGCAGGAGTTATATGTTTGGATAATAAAATAGCAGAGGTAGAGGTTAAGGGCTCTCTTTTGCAGCTGGTCGGTTTAAGTGACAGATATAGCTTTGCGCGCGGAATCAAGCGATCAGTTAAGGAGCTATTTTCTAGATTAAACCCGGAGCTCCCGACGATTCTTTTAGCGCACCAGCCAAAAGATATTCTGCATGTAGCTGATTTTCGTGTCGATATCCAACTAAGCGGGCATACGCACGGCGGACAGATTTACCCTTTTACCCATATTGTTAAATATTTTCAGCCATATATATCAGGGATGTATAAACATAAAAATACACTTCTGTATGTTTCTAGAGGGTTGGGGTATTGGGGAGTAAGGGTTAGATACAAAGCGCCGAGCGAAATCCCTGTTTTTACCATTAATTAACACAATCATAGTATAATTTTTTAATTACTCAAGGAAAAAAAATGAATAAATTTTTAGCAGTTTTAACTCTTAGCGTTGCAATATTAAGCGCAGCGCCACTTAAGGTAGACTCCTCTTTGGAGATGCTGGATGGTTTTAAATATGAGACGCCGCAAGGGCGACAAATGAAGATACCAAAGAAAACAAAATTAGTAATAGTTGCTTTTGAGAAAGATACGGGAGCTCTTGTTAACGACTATCTGGACAAGCAGAGTCCCTTTTATCTCCTAAAAAATAACTCAATTTTTATTGCAGATATAAACAAGATGCCCTCAATCGTTACCAGCATGTTCGCTCTTCCAAAACTTCAAAAATATAAACATCTTATATACTTGCATTACAGCGACAAGTTGCAGGAGATAGTTCCAAACAAAGAGCAAAAGATTACGCTTTTGCGTTTTGAGAATTCAAAAATCAAAGAGATATCTTTTATCTCAACAGTGCAAGAACTTAAAACGGCGATTGAGAAGTGATATCACTTAAAGCGCTCAGCAAAAACCCTTTTAAAAGTCTGCTGATATTCTCGTCTATTACCATCGCAGTTATGGCGATTTTTCTTATCAGCTCCGTTTCGCAGGGTGTTATTGGGATGTACTCCAAGATGATTAAAACAGACGGGGATATCATAATTACCCAAAAAGGCATCTCTGATACTTTTTTCTCAAATGTAGATATCTCTTTGCTGGAGAAAATAGACAAGCTGGAGCATGTGACATCAAGTTATGCGATGATAGTCGGAGCTTCCCCGATTGGGCATATCCCGATAGCCGGAATTTACGGAACAACAGCCAACCATTTTTCTCACTACAAACTCTCAAGCGGAGAGTATCCAAAAGCCACAGAGGTGATTTTGGGAGCAAATCTGGCTAAGCAGTTTGAAACAATGGATGTAAATATAGGAAGCAAGCGTTTTAGAATCTCTGGAGTTTACAGCAGCGACATAGGCTTTGAGGAGGGCGGGGTTGTTATGAATATAGAGGATGCCGGAGCACTTTTTAACCGCTCTGCCTCTTTTATTTTGGTCTCTTCTAATACACCTAATGAAATAGACAATATTGTAAAAAAAATCTCTAATCTTGATAGCGAAATAGAGGTGAAGACAACCCAGAATTTTGTAAAAGAGTACAACCAGTTCAAAATCATTGAAAACTCCTCTTTTGTTATCTCCACACTCGCTTTTGCTATGGGTTTGATGGGGATTGCTTCGGTTATGAGTATGATTGTAAACTCTCGCAAAGAGGAGTTTGGAATTATGCGTGCACTTGGCAAAAGCCGATTTTTTATCATAAAAAATCTATTTTTTGAGACACTTATAATGAGTGTTTCGGCTTATCTTTTTGCTCTTCTTCTTAGTCTTGGCATTTTGGCTATGTTGCCGCATATAGAGATGTTGCAGGGTTATGTAAACGGCACTCTTTCGCTCTCAACAGCTCTGTATGTTTTAGCTTCAACTCTTATCATGGCTCTTTTAGGCTCGCTTATACCGGCGTGGGTGGCTTCCAAAACAGACCCGATTTTGTTAATAAATCAAGGATGTGCATGATAAAAGCATCTAATATTTCACATTTTTACGGCTTGGAGCAGGTACTGTATAACCTCTCGTTTGAAATTAAAGAGGGCGGATTTGTTTTTTTAAGCGGAGAGAGCGGAAGCGGTAAGTCTACACTTCTCTCTATTCTCTCTACGCTTTTAAAACCAACCAGCGGAGAGCTTCTCATAGACGGCGAATCGGTTGAAGGGATTAAAAATATAGACTTTTTTCGCCAAAGCAAGGTAGGTTTTGTTTTTCAGTTTCACTACCTCATAAACTATCTAAGTGTTTATGAAAATATAGCTCTGGCGGCATTGGAAGAAAAAAAGCAAAATATAAACAAAATACTCGAAGAGCTTGGCATTTTGGAGCTCTCTTCTCGTTATCCAAATGAGATTTCAGGAGGGCAGAGACAGCGTGTTGCCGTAGCTCGCGCACTTGTAAATGAGCCAAAGGTAATCTTTGCCGATGAACCGACCGGGAGTTTGGATTCTAAGAACTCTCAAATAGTTTATGGACTTTTAGCCCAAGCCGTAAAAAATGGCACTACCGTTGTAGTCGCTTCTCACGATATGCAGATAGAAGAATACTCAACTCAAATTATTAGGTTAAAAGATGGACAGATTTTATAAATTAGTAGAGCAGGTTATGCCAATATGGGCCTTTATATTTTTAGGCTCTATTTTGGTGGGCGCAATTTATGCTGCGCAGATGCTGGGGTTTTCTTCTTTGGACAATACTCTTCTAAATGCTCCGACTGCCCGTTCTCTCCATATTACGCTGATGCTTTATGGACCTATTATGCTCGCTTTATCGCTGCTTCCCTTTGCCCTTTTTGCAAAGGATAAGTTGGATTTAAGCGAGGCGGTGGAGCCGCTTAGAAACTACTTTTTACTCTGGCATCTGTTTCTCTTTATGGCGGTCGTCTCAATCTCTTTGGGGGTTCAGAGAGGTTTGCCTTTTTATGATTTTGCATACGAGTTAAATTTTATACTTGCGGCTTCCGGCATTTTTTATATCATTGCCATTTTTAAGAGTATCAAGCATTATGAGATTACGCCGCTTTGGGTAAAAGTTTCAAAAGTACTCCTTTTTGTAGCACCTTTGGCTCTTTTGGTTTTGATGAATCCGACTTACGGACAGGTTGAAAAAACACTTATCGGACCTCATGGAGACAATACTCTCGGGATGAGTTTTACGCTTATTCCTCTTTTTTACCTTATGATAAAACTGCATGCAAAAGAAAATTTTATTCCTAAGTGGCATATCTTTTGGATTCTCCCGCTTGCCGGATATGCTCTCTCCGTTGCAACGCGTATATTTAGAGGAGAGCTTTCATATGGAGAAGAGTGGGTTTATCAGTGGCTGACTTTTGCCTATGCTCCGCTTCTGATGAAATGGTGCAGTGATGCTAAGCTTACTCTCAAAACCACGCCTTACTTAGTCATCTCAATCTGGGCATTTTTGTTTGTAATGATTCAGGGAAATATACTATTCATCCCAGAAATCCGCTGGCCGTTTCATAGAAATGATTTGATTATTGCCCATGCGCACGTTGCTATCGGACTTGGCATATTTTTTATGTCGCTAAGCATTGTAAAATATTTTTACAAGCTGCCTGACAAGCTTATGCACTTCTGGCTTCTAGTTATGGGGCTTATCTTTGTTTCTCTCTCTCTTGCCGGTTTTGATGAGGCAGCTATTTTTGCGGTAGATGTTGTCTCAATGTGGCAAATTCGTCTTATCGCCGGGATTGTTGCCGTTTTTGGTCTTGGATATCTTATTGTTAAAAAAATGAAAATTGCCGGATTTTCCAGGCTTCAACTCTATCATTTAAACGGGTTTTTATCGGACGGTTTGGGCGCGCTGATACTCTTTTTGTCTGCACCGCCGCTGTTTGAGTTTTTAGGATTCTCGTTTACTCCGTACTACTATCTGATTTTTGGCTTTATGGGCTTTGTCGGTATTTTACATCTGATTGGAGTAACCAAAGAGGCGCACTTTTTAGCATATTTGACATCAATCGCACGCCTTATTACGGGAACAGTTTTCCTTTCTCTCTTTTATTTGGGAAATATTGACGCTCTGGGTCTGCTGGTAGGACTTTATGACATCTCTTACGCTCTCTTGTATCTTGTTTTTAGAAGTCGTTTATGATTTACTCTTTAGCTCTTATTCTGCTTCTTGGATTTGAATTAAGCTACTACCTCTTAGTAGTTCAAACCGGAGTTGTTGCGTACTATAACTCTGATTTGATAACTCTATTTCCTATGTTTGTAGGCGGTGTTTTAGGGACTATACTGGGCGGTTTTTCTTGGGGCAGAGTGGAAAATCCGCTGCATAAAATAATGATTGCTTTATCACTGCAGCTGTTACTATCTTTTTATTATCCAAACTACAATATTTTTACTCTGCTGCTTTTAGGTCTGGCAGTCGGTGTTATGGCCCCTTTGGGTGTTTATCTCTTTAAAGCAAAACAGCAAAAAGAGCTTCTGCTCGCACTCGCAATAGCCTATACGATGGGTACATACTCCTTTACATCCATGGTTGACGGCAGAATGTTGATGGCAGTTCTCTTCAGCACGGTCGCACTATTGAGTGCTTTTGTTCTTAAAGATTATAGAGTTGAGACAGATGCCAAAGTAATCTCGCACTCTTTTTTATCATACCTGCCTCTAATGTTGTGGATACTTTTGGATTCAAATCTTTTTGAAACTCTATCTCGCCATGAAAGTTTAGATATATGGTCAGAGTATACGTTTACCATAATAACATTCCATCTTTTGGGCCTTGTGGCGGCTTATTTTATTGACATGTCAAAGCAAAAAAAACATATCTTCATCGCACTGATTTTTACGGGAAGCTATGCGCTCTCATATTTTGAACTCCCTTTTGCTTTGGCTATGCTCTATCCTTTTACTATCTCATATTACAACGTTGTCGTCTTTACAACATTAAGCAAAGAGATGAGTATATCAAAGCTTGCATTTATGATGATTTTTGTCGGCTGGATAGCTTCAGGGCTTGGTTTGGCTATTGCGCTCTCAAAACTTATACATTAAAATAAAATATATGATAAAATTGTAAGAATTTACATAGTAAGGATTTATGATGAAAAAAATATTAGTTGGATTGCTTTTGGCTCTTCCTCTTTTTGCGATTAACCTAGAGTTAAAGAGCGGTTCCGTTGCGGCACACACAGAGATGATGATGGATAGTACGATTGATCCGAAAAACAACTCTCTGCATGCCGATTTGAGCATAGATAACAATGACATTACAACCATAAAAGGAAAGTTTTGGGTTGAGATGACTCTTTTTAAAAGTGATAAAAGCGACAGAGATGAGAGTATGTATAAAGATGTTGAAGCGGATAAGTTCAAGTTAGCTACCTACACTATCAAAAGTGTCACAAAAGCCCAGGGGCAGAACAGTTATATCATTGACGGTGTGATGAGTTTTCACGGCAAAGAGAAACAACTTAGCGCAAAAGCTGAGATTTCAACAGTAGACGGCAGTTTGACTATCAACGCCACTTCGATGATGTTAATGAGTGATTATGGCATTAAAATGCCGTGTATGGTCTTTATGTGTGTTCGAGACAGGGTTGACCTTCTTATAAAAGCTACATTCTAGGATAAGGCAAATATGAACAAGTAGAAGAGTATCCAAACTCTCATGAGTTCAGCGAGATTTACCCATCAGATATAGCAAAAATATTAAAACAGCTGGATGACAGTGAATTCTCTGCCGCCTTAAAACTTGTACCCAAAGATTTAATCGGCGATGTTGCTCTTGCCCTTCCTGAGAGATACTTTGATGATGTCGTAGAAAATTTAAGTATAGATGAGCTCAGAGATGCGGTAACTTCGCTCGAATCTGATGATCAAGTGGATTTTTTACAAGGGCTTGAAGATATTGATGAGGGCATAGCTTCAAAAGTTTTTGATACACTTGATGAAGAAGATAAAAAAGAGATAATCAAGCTTCAAAAATATAGTGACAATGAAGCAGGCGCGTATATGCAGCTTGAAATTTTTACGGCAGATAAAAATGAAGTTGTTCATGATGTTATTAAAAGATTCGCAGAGCTCAGAAAAGCTAAAGCCATAGAGAATATCCAAAACCTTTTTATTACAACTATTGATAGGAAACTTCTTTTTGCCGTCGGCTTAGACGATTTGCTGATTTTTGATTTTAATAAAACTCTACTGGAAAACATAGAACAGAGCGAAGATAGTTTTGAGCCTAAAAAAGCACAGGATAGGGAAAATATTAGAGATGTCGTGCACTATTTTGAAGAGTATGACCTCTCTGTTATGCCAATTGTCAATGCTTATGGGGTCCTGCTTGGGCGTATAACATCCGATGATATTTATGATATTATCAATGAGCATGCAACGGAGCAGATGTATCATCTAGCAGGAGTTGACGATGAAGCAGAAGAGTATGACGAGGTATATAAAGCCGGTAAAAAGAGAGCTTCATGGCTAGGGATTAACCTCTTTACGGCTATTTTCGCCTCTTTGGTTATAGGTCTTTTTGCGGATACTTTAGAGAGCATGGTTGCATTGGCAATTTTAATGCCTATTGTCGCCTCCATGGGCGGGAATGCCGGAACTCAAAGTCTGACAGTCGTTGTAAGACAGCTCGCACTAGGAGATATCTCCAAAGGCGATGCCATGAGAATCATCAAAAAAGAGGTTCTGATTTCGCTTATGAATGGATTTATATTTGCAGTTATTATCGGGGTGATAGCGGCAATATGGTTTGATGCAAGGATGCTTGGTGTTGTTATAGCTCTAAGTATGATAATAAATCTTTTTATGGCAGGTCTTTTTGGTGCTGCAATACCGCTTTTTTTGAAAAAAATGGATGTCGACCCCGCAATCGGCAGCACGGTTATACTGACAACAGTCACGGATGTTGTCGGTTTTTTTAGCTTTTTAGCCCTTGCGACATATATTTTATTATAATTAATCTCCCAATTATTATTTAGTTTAAAATCATATAACATCTTAATTTGCATCAATACATCTTTACTAGGTTTATGTATAATAATATTACTAATTTTGTAAGGATGAAAATGTTCAAGTTAATAATAA